>JAXDKI010000556.1:0-8508 GCA_034667245.1 Thermomicrobiales bacterium
CTTTGCCGATCAGCGTCACAGGGAGATCTCTGATGCACCCAGCGACCACCGACCAGACCGTCCTCCAGGTCAGCGAGATCATGTCTCGGGATGTCGTGACCACCAGCCCGGACCGCACCGTCGAGGACTTCGCCCGCGAGCTCCTCGAGCGCGGTTACAGCGGTATGCCGGTGGTCGACGCCGACGGCACCCTGATCGGCATGGTCAGCGAGTACGACGTCATCAGCAAGCGCGGCCGGACCGTCGGCGACATCATGAGCCGCGGCGTCATCAGCGTCGCCGAGGAGACCGGCGCCGATCAGGTCGCAGGCGTGATGGGGCTCCACGGCATCCGCCGCGTTCCCGTCGTCCGCGACGGTCGCCTCGTCGGCATGGTCAGCCGCACCGACCTACTCCGCCTCTTCACCAGCGTCCGCTGGACCTGCCCCACTTGCGCCCACACCGAGACCGGCTTCGCCCGCCCCCTCCGCTGCCCCCAATGCAGTGGCACCGCGTTCAACCTGAGCCGGTAGCCGAAAGCCGAAAGCCGATAGTAGCTACGACGTCCCCCGTGACTGTCCGTCTCCCCGTCTCTCCGTCTGCCCGTCTCTCCGTCTCTCCGTCTCTCCGCCTGTCCGCCTGCCCGCCTCTCCGCCTCCATTATGCTACGCTTTGTCCATAATTCCTGCGAACGAACGCGGCTGCGTCGTCGACCGTGAGCCGAACAGGGGTGCCTGTGAGCGAGATGCTGACCGAACTCTTCTCGTCGAAAGTGCGTGCCGCGGTCCTTGGGCAGATGCTAACCCGCCCCCACCTCCGTTATTCGTTGACGGACCTCTCGCGGCTGCTCGACATCCCGATCAGCAGTCTCCAGCACGAGTGCTACAAACTCGAACGGATCGGCGTCCTCCTCGCCCGTCGCGACGGCAATGCCCGCCGCTACCGCGTCGACCAGACCTGCTCAGTCTTGAGGGAGTTGACCGCGCTCGTCGTCGCCGCCCTCGGTCAGGAGGAAGCGCTCCGGTCCACCCTGCAAGGCGTGACCGGGCTCGAAGCCGCCTTCCTGGCCCGCGGCCTGCCGATGACCCCGAACGAGAGCGATCTCCAGGGCGTCGGGGTCGGCCCGATTCCCCTCGTCCTCATCGGCGAGGTTCCGCTGGAGGAGATCGACGCCGCCCAGGAGCGCGTCGCCTCCATTCTCGGCATCCCGGCCACCAAGATCGAGGCCGTCTTCTACCGCCCTGGTGACTGGCGCAGCCGCCTCGAACAGCGCTCGCCTTACGCCGTCTGGCTCGTTTCCGGTCCCCGCACCGATCTCCTCGGCGATCCGATCGGCGGTCTACCTACCGCCTGACGATCCCGGATGAATCCGGTTCCACCAACTGCACGTACATGTCACAATGCCCATCAAGGCATCGGCAGGTCTTCTCCGCGGGAAGGCGGACGGGGATCCCCACGGTGCGCTCCGGGTCGGTCGACGGTGCCCAGCCCGGACGCTCGTGGCGGTCAACTCCTTTCTCGCCAGTAGCCACGTCATAAAAGACGACCCCGCGCCTCAATGGCGCGGGACGTCCATCTTCCGCGGTCGGCAGACACGCGGGGTGGGAATCCCTATCGGCTATCGGCTACCGGCTCACCAAATCACCACTCGGTCCTCCGGCGTCAGATACATCGGGTCGCCGGGCTCGATGTCGAAGGCGTCGAAGAACTCCTCCATGTTCCGCTCCGGCTGGGCGCCCCGCACCTGCGATGGCGCGTGCTCGTTCGTCTTCACGAGCGTCGTCAGGAACTCGTCACGGGATTCCTCGGCCCAGCTGAAGGCGAAGGCGATGAAGAAGCGCTGATCCTGGGACAGACCGTCGATCGGTCCCGGATCGCCCGATTCTTTCAGCGTGGCCTGAAGCGCATCGTAGGCGATCTGCAACCCGCCCATGTCGGCGATGTTCTCGCCGATCGTGAGCTCGCCGTCGACGTTGAGACCGGGTAGCACCTCGATCGCGCCGTACTGCGAGACGACCTCGACGGTGAGCGCCTCGAAGCTGCTCTTATCCTCGGCCGTCCACCAATCCGTCAGGTTCCCATTCGCGTCGAACTGGGAGCCGCTCTGATCGAAGCCGTGGGTGATCTCGTGACCGATCACCGCGCCGATGCTGCCGTAGTTCGAGGCGGGGTCCGCCTGGTAGTCGAAGAACGGCGGTTGGAGGATGGCGGCCGGGAAGACGATCTCGTTCTTGGTGGGGTCGTAGTAGGCGTTGACCTCCTGCGGGAGTATGAACCACTCGTTTCGGTCAACCGGCTCCCCGATCCGGTCTAGTCTCCACAAGTAATCGGCGAGTCCGGCATCGAAGAGCGTTTTGGCGAAAGACTCCTCGATCGTCACGTTTTCGTAGGTGCGCCAGGTGTCGGGGTAGCCGACTTTGGCACGCAGCGCGTCGAGCTTGGCGATTGCCGTTTTCTTCGTCTCCGGGGACATCCAGGTCAGCGCATTGACGCGGTTGCGGCTGGCCTCGATCAGGTGGGCGACGAGTTCCTCGATCTGCGCCTTCGCCTCCGGCGGGAAGTACTCGTCCACGTAGAGTTTGCCGAGCGCAAACCCCAGAGAGCCGTTGACGGCGTCGAGCGCTTGTTCTTCGATCGGGGGCTGCTCTTCGACGCCGTAAAGGGTGGTACCGGAGAAGGCAAAGGCGGTCGCACCGATCTCCTCGCTCAGCGATCCGGCGTTGCCCCAGAGCACCTGAAGCGCGAGGTAATCCTTGAGTGTTTCGAGATCGGTATGGGCGACGATGTCATCGACCGCCTTCAGGTACGCCTCCTCGGTGACGACGACCGTCGTCAGATCTGGAACGCCGAGGAGAGTGAGGAAACCCGACCAGTCGAAGGCGGGGTTGGCCTTGACGAGGTCGGCGACGGGCCGCGGGTGGTAGTAGTTGCCGGGGTCGTTGTAGTCCTCCGGTCGGAGGACCGGCTCGGAGAGGCGCTTCTCGAGGGCGTAGACCGCCTTGGCGGCGGCCTCGGCGCGGGCGGCGTCGTAGCCGGCGAAGCCGAGGAGTTTCGCGCAAGTCTCGAGGTAGGCCTCCCGGATCGCCTCGTTCTCCGGGGTGTCGACCCAGTAGTAGTCCCGATTCGGCAGCCCGAGGAAGGGGCCGTAGTACCAAGCTGTGTAGACCGAGCTGTCGGCGAGGTCCACGTCGGCGTAGACCCCGTACAGCCCGCTGATGCTGCTCGTGAGGTAGCCGTCGCGGAGGAAGGTGTAGAAGGCATCGAAGGACCCGATGGCGGCGATCGCCGCGAAATCGCCTTTGATCGGCGCGATCCCTTGGGCGTTGCGCGTCTTGAGGTCCTTGGCCTGACGGAAGAGCTGCACCGCCTTCCACTCGTCGGACCCGACCGGCACCTCGGCAGAACCGGCGAGGCGGTCGAGCAGACCGAGGAGTTGCTCGATCGTGAGGTCATCGACCTCGTCGCTCACCCCGTAGCTCGCCTCGTCCGCCGGGATCTCGGTCCGGTCTTGCCAGCCGCCGGTGGCGTAGCGGTAGAAGTCCTTCCCTGGGTCCGTAGACGGATCCAGGTTCGCGACGTCGACTCCGTGCGCCGAGGTTCCTTGGGCGACCGGCGACGCGACCGGCGTCGCCTGCTGAGCCAGCACCGGGGCGAACGACGACAACGCGACGAGCGCCACGGTCAGCGCCGACAGCAACGACCAACGCCTCATGCTCGGCCTCATCGGATCCTCCTCCACCATTCGACTGGCAGCACTCGATCAACGACGGCACAGGGCGTCGCCCAAAGCCGCCCATCGTGGGAAGTCTCTAGGATAGCATCAATTAGGCTTGATAATGTGCTTCTGTCCGCCTGTCCGCCTGTCCGCCTGTCCGCCTGTCCGCCTGTCCGCCTGTCCGCCTACTCGTCCGCCCGATAGATTGCCAGCCCGCCCACCGTTGCCTCTAGGTGGTAGCGCGTCGCCACCGCCGTCCAGAACGAGCGACCACCGTCCGCGAACGGGGCGCGACGACCCGTGTCCACGATGTAGAGCGGCCGCGCCGGCCCTTCGACCATCGCGATCAGGTCGGCTTCGGCGTGGGGGAGAGCGCCGAGCTCTTGGGGGTAAAGGTAGCGATAGGGAGATGGGCGATCGGCCAGGTAGGAGATCGCCGGTTGGCTGAAGGCGATGTAGACCGGCGCCTCGGCCGGTGCGTGTGTCCGTAGGTACGCGGCCACCTCGTCGGCCGCCACGATCTCGTTCCGGTGGTAGAGCCACGAGCTGATGCGATCGGGGCTCCCGATCGCCCCCACCCAGTACTGCCCGATCAGCAGCGTGATGACCGCGATCGTCACACCCCATCGCCAGCCCCGACTCAGCAAGCCGTTGAGGTCGCGCAGTGCCGCGACAAGCCAGATCGCCAGCGGCGCCGTGATCTGGAGCAGGTAGTGATACCACCAGTCGCCGCCCATCGCGATCCCAGCGAGGCAACCGAGCAGCCACAACCGCAGCAGCAATCCGCCCGCCTCGGCATCGGAGCGGACCATCGGCCGGCCGAAGAGCCGCGGTTCTGCCACCACGCCCGACACCCGCGGCGCCAGCCAGGGTGCCGGGACCGGTGGCCACGACAACCCGGCCGCCCAGCGCGCCCCGACCAGGAGCCCCACCGCCACGACTAACGCCCGGCAGTGACGGATCAGCCTGACGAAGCGCTCCCAGTGATGGGCGCTTGAGACGGTGGCGCTACTCTGAAACTCAAGGCGATAGGTGGCCGACGCGTAGACGAAGTCCTGCCAGCCGATCATCCAGCCGTGGACGAGCGCCGGCGCCAGCCCGAGCGCAAACCCGCCGCCGATCCAGGCTCCCCGCCCGATTGCGGTCCTCCACGACACCCCACCGATCAGCCAAACGAAGGCGAGTGCCATCGGCAGCATCACGACACCCGACGGCTTCAACAGCGTCGCCATCGCCGCCAGGACTCCGACCGCGACCAGCGCCCCCGCTCCCCCGCCGCGTCGCGCCCACCGTAAGAGCAACCACGCACCGGTCGCCGCCGGCAGCGCCATGAAAACCTCGGCGTTCGCCGTGTAGCCTTCCAGGTAAGGCGACCCGTTGATCAGCGTGAAGACCAGCGCGACCGGGATCGCGGCCCGCCGCCCGAGCCAGTCCCGCGCGAACAACCAGACGAAGAGCGTCGTCGCCAGCCCCACCAACCACGCCCCGACGTGGATCGCTTCGACGCTCGTTCCGAGGGTGTGGAAGATCAATCCGTAGGCAAGGAAGATCCCCTGCGGCCGGCTGACCCAGAGGTCGTCGTAGAGGTGCCCCCGCCCGTCGAGCCAGCGCTGCGCGACGTAGGCATATCCGCCCTCGTCCGCATTCAGCGGCACGCCGAAAAACGGCCACCGCAACACCAAACTGACCGCGACGACGAGGACGAGCCAACCGACCGCAGCGCCACGCGCCCTTACCCGTTCGATCGTCCTCCTCCTTATCCGATTTGGCAGACGCGTCCGGTCGCCGGCGCGGCGCCGACGCTCGATCATGACCGCGGCAGTGTGCACGGAGCGTGCCCCTGAGATCGACCGGCGCCGCGGAGGGCGTCATCTGAGCAACCAGGAAGGGGAAGGTCAAGCGCCCGCAGGAGTATACGTTGGATCAGCGTTCCGACTCATGCGCCGCGATATATGCGGCGCATGGTGACATTATTTCGGTTGGTTAGCATCCGGCGGTGCTAACTGCACTGCCGCGATGTTCGTCCCGGGGATCGCTCCCCGTGCACCGCCCAATTGTCCCTGGAGGAGGATCGGTGACGTCGGCTCCTCGCTGCCCCCCCTCGGTTCCTCGGTGAGGGCGACCCCGTCGTAGGTCGGGGCGTCCGGATCGACCAGGGTAACGCCCGTTCCCTGGTCGTCGACTGTGAAGGTCGTGCCCGGTTCCGGCGTGCTGCCGCGGATCAGCCAAGTCTGGTAAACCCGGCCGGACGGCAATGCCGGCATGTTGCGGACCACGAGCACGACCGTTTCGTCCCGAAGGGCGTAGAGCAGCGTCCCGTTCGGATTCGCCTGGTCGGTCGTCCCCGGCCCGAGGTGCCAGGCACTCGCGTTTGCTCTGCTCCGGGAGTCGTCCAACGCCTCCTGGAGCGCGGCGATCTCCCGGTTCTTGTCGTCGACGCGACCTTGCAGTGCCAGCGCCCAGATGATGCCGCTGACCGCCACGATCGCCAGCACGGCCGCCGTCAGCCAACTCCGGTTGACCCGTCCAATTGTCTCCCAGGGTGAGGCCGGCTCAGCGCGCGGCCCCCTCGCAACCCCGCCGCGGATCCTTCCCCGTGGCCGGGGCGGTGGGAACGAAATCGGTTCCTGCGTCGCAAACGGGGATTCGACCGGCGTCGGAATGACCTGGACCGGTGGAGGCTCGGCCGGCACCACGTTCGCCACCGCCGTTCGCCCATCGGCCCGCGCCGCCTCGACGATGCGATCGCGCAGATCCGGCGATGGCAGGGGCGGCGCACCGTCGCCCGACTCCGTGTCTTCCTCCGGCAGGTCCAGCTCCAGCAATCGCGGCAGGAGCGCTACCACCGGTGCCAGCTCCCCCACTTCCCGCCGGCACGCCTCGCAGGTCGCGAGATGCGTCTCGAAGGCTGCCCGTTCCTGATCCGGCAACGCGTCGAGCACGTAGGCCCCGACCGCGTCGTGGGGCGAGCCCTCGTGCGGCCCCTGGCCGGGGTCCCGCCCATCGGAGTCCGGGGACCGATCAAGCTGGTCTGAATCGCGATCTGCCGTCACCAAACGTTCCTATCTCGCGTCATTCTTCTTGCCGGGACGCCTCACTCCCGCGCCGATCACTCGGAGCTCGAAGCCCGAAGCTTCAAGCTCGAAGCTCATCTCAGCCGTCCGGCGCCTGCAGCTCGTCTCCGAGTAGCGAGCGCATCCGCCGCAGCCCGAGCCGCATCCGGCTCTTGACCGTGCCGAGGGGTGCGCCGGTCTGCTCGGCGATCTCCTGCTGCGTCAGCCCGGAGAAGTAGGCCAGGACGATCGCCTGGCGTTGCTCCTCGGGGAGCTCCTGGAGAACGGACTGCACCCGCTCCGCCTCGATCGACTGCGCCACGACCGCGAACGCGTCGTCCTCATCGCTTTCGAGCAAGGCATCGACCTCGTCCAACGCGACATCGGTCCAGACGCGCCGTTGCCGACCGCGCCGTCGATCGACCGCCAGGTTGTGGACGATCGACGTCAGCCAGGAGCGGGCGCTGCCGCGCCCGACCTCGAAACCGGCCGCACGCCGCCAGACGTTCAGGAACGCCTCCTGAACGACGTCCTCCGCCGCGCCCCGCGCGCCCAGCATCCGGTAAGCCAGCCCGAATGCCAGCCGGCCGTAGCGTTCGTAGAGCGCCGCCAGGGCCTCGTCGTCGCGCGCCTGGATCGCCGCCAGGAGAGCGTCGTCATCCCAGGAGAGCATGCCCGCATCGGTTCGTCGCCGTTGTTGCATCTGCTCCACGCCCGCGACGCCCTGCTGGTGGTACGTCAAACCCGCCCGCCAGGATCAATCCGACCCACCGCCGCTCCGACGACGGTCAATTATGACCCAACTCGACGTGGTAGTCGGTCAGTTTGAATCGGGGGTGATTCCTTCCGCGCGGCAGCAGCTCACGTTCGGGCATGCCGGGAGTTCTTGATACGTCGGTCGTACGGGGCCGGCTTTGTCGCGTCGGCAGCGCACTTCCTGACTTTGGCACGAATTTCTTGCGATTCCCCGCCCAGTTTGGGGATGACCGGCGCCAGGTATTGACAATACACGATTCTTCTGGGCACATCGTTTGCGTGCAGATGTGCTAGACCCCGACACATCGGCGTTGCGGGGGTCGCGTAGTGTCCGAAATCTTCCGGTGCGAGGATGTCCGCGGGCGGCTCGTCGTTATGCCCGCCGACAACTGGCACGAGAAGATTCTTCGCGATCACTCCGAGATGGAGGGGAATCGAAGAGGCGGTCATCGAGACACTTCGTGACCCGGATCTCCGCAATCGGGACAAAACGCACGGCGATCGCGAGGTGTTCTATTGAAGCGGGATGTTCGCCCCGCCCTACCACGAGGATTTGTTGAAGGTTGTGGTGGCCTACCACCAGTACGACGACGGAACTCTCCAAGGGCGAATCGTGACGGCGCAAGCCATCGACAGCGTAGCACGCGGGGAGAAGAGGTTATGGACGAGACCACAGAACGAGTAGAAACACTGAAAACCGACCGAACGAAGATCGATCCCGACAACGTTGTGTTTAGCTACGACCGCGAAAGCGACTCGTTGGTCATCCATCTCTACGGGCGCGGCATCCCGGCCGTCAGCATCTTGGTCACCGACGAGCTCATGCTGAGATGGGATCGCGCGGCGAAACGGGCCGTCGGGCTCCAGATCAATCACTTCCTGTCCAAAGTTGTACTCGAGCACCCCGAAATGATCGATGCGCTTGACGTGGCCGAGTTGCGCGGAATCAATCCCGAAGAGATCGGGCAAATTCGCCGCGACCTGGCCCAACGACGAAGACGTGAC
>JAXDKI010000557.1:0-13648 GCA_034667245.1 Thermomicrobiales bacterium
CAGCGCCCGGACGAACGGCTCGATCAGTGCCGGGTCGAACTGGGTGCCGGCTCCGGTCCGGATCTTGGCGATGGCGGCGGCCGGGGCCTCGCCCTTGCGGTATGGCCGATCCGTCGTCATTGCCGAGAACGCGTCGGCGAGCGCCAGGATCCGCCCTGCCAGCGGGATCTCCTCGCCGCGTTTGCCGTACGGGTAGCCCTCGCCGTCCCACCGCTCGTGATGGTGGGCGACGGCGGCCGTGACCACGTCCTGGTGGGGGACACCCTGGATCATCTGGACCGAAAAGAGGGCGTGCTGCTCGACGGCGAACCGCTCGGCGTCGGTCAGGCGCCCCGGCTTGCGCAGGATGCCGTCGGGGACAGCGATCTTGCCGACGTCGTGGAGGCGGCCGGCCATGTCGAGCGCTTCCAGCTGCGGCTCCGGCAGGCCGAGCTCCCGGCCGAGTGCAACGGCGAGGGAGGCGACCTGGTCGGAGTGGGCTTTGGTGTAGCGATCTTTCTGGTCGACTGCCCGCACGAGGCCCTTTAGCGCGCCGTACGCACTCGGCCCCAGCTGGTCGGTTTCGGGACCGCGCTCGGAGACTCGACCGCCGCCGCTTGTCTTTGCCGCGTACATCGCCGCGTCGGCGGCGCCGAGCAGCTCGCGGCGGAGCACGCCGTCGCCGGGGGCGGCGGCCAGCCCGACGGCAAGCGCGAGCGGCAACCGCTGCCCACCGACGGCAATCGCCGCGGACTTGGCCCGGGTCATGATGCGATCCGCGACCTCGCGGGCCTCGGCGGCGTCGGCGTCAGGCAGGACGAGGAGAAACTCGTCGCCGCCGTAGCGGCCGACGCGGTCGGTGGCACGGACGCAGCCGCGGAGGAGCGACGCGGTCTGGCGCAGGACCTCGTCGCCCACCGGGTGGCCGTAGGCGTCGTTGAATAGCTTGAATCCGTCCAGATCGACGAGCAGCAGCCCGATCGGTGCGCCCGACCGACTCGTGCGCGCCAGCTCGTGGTCCAGCACTTCCAGGATGGCGCGGTGGTTGAGCAGACCGGTTAGCCCATCGGTGTCCGCCCGCGATTGGAGGGCTGCCTGCAGTCGGTCGCGCTCGATGGCGGCACCCGCCTGGGCGGCTAACTCTCGGGCGAAGTCGACGACGCGCGGTGGAAAGGCGTTCGGCCGGCGGGAGTAGAGTGCCAAAAGACCCGCGCAGGCGGCGCCGCTGAGAACGGGGACCAGCAGCGCGCTGCTGGCGCCGGCCGCGGCCAGGCGCCGCCGCTCCTCGAATTGCAGATCGGCGCTGTCGAGACCGCAGACGACCGGGATGCGTTCGGCGAGTACCCGCCGAGCGATGGGCCACGCCGCCAGTGGCTGGCGACCGGCGATCCGGAGCGACGTCAGCCAGTCGGGGTTCGTCGTCCGCGCGACCACCTCGGTCTCGTCGGCTTCCAGGTGCCAGCGCTCCAGTGCGCAATCCTCGGCCAGGTCCAGGTCGAGCGGCGTCCGCGTCACCTCGGCCAGGGCGGTGCCCAGGCTCGGTTGAGCCCCGACCCCCTGTGCGAGGCGCAGCAGAGCCCTTTGCTCCTCGGCATGGGCGCGGGTTTCGGCCAGGAGGCGGGCGCGGTGGATAGCGAGGCCGGCTTGGTGACCCACAGCGCGGGCGGCGCCCAGGTCGGCCGACGTGAACGGGCGATCGTCGCCCGGCGTCCATAAGTTCAGGCAGCCGACGACCGAACCCTCCGCGAGGAGCGGCACGACCAGAACTCGCACCTTGCCGGCGGCGCGCAGGATGTTCGCTCTCTCGGGCGGAGTTCCTGGTTCGTCCGGGGTCTGCTCGGTGGGAGCGCCGGTGGTGATTGCCCGCATCGCCGCCGGCGTTTGTGACAGTCCGGCGTCGGCGATCGTCGAAACCGCGTGCGTGGCGACCGCAACAACGCTGCCGTCCTCGCCGAAGAACTCGGCCTCGGCAGCGGTCCGTCCGACCGCCGGCGCGGCGGCGGCGACAAGACGTGAGAACAGGTCCTTCGGCTCGACGGCGGCGGCGATTGCCACGGCCGCGTCGACGACCGCAGCAAGTCGGTCGCGCTCGCGCGAGTGCGCGAGGCGATGAGAACGCTCCGCTGCCAGCGCGGCCCACAGGCGGGCGACGAGAAGAAGACCGACAAGACCGACCGCCGCGAGGAGGAGCCGGTCTGGCAGGGCGTCGGCGATCACCAGCGCGGGAATGACCACTGCGGCGACCACTGCGCCCCAGGGCAATGCGCCCAGCAGCGCCTGCCGAGTCAGGATCAGCCGTTTCGGCATTTCAGCACCTAGGTTGGGTTGGCCAAGGGTCGTTCTCCGCGCCGTCTCCCGGTCCCTCCGGGTGGGCGATCGGAACTCCGCCTCTCATCCTAGGACCTCGATAGGTCGAGGGGTATGGGAAGAATTGACTAGATTCGGAATGTCGGATGCCCCGGCGGAGCGAAGAGGCGGAGGGTGGGGAGAGGTCGCTGGACACGGGCTTTGTCCGGCCGGGGAAGGCGATGCGTCGTGACGAGGCCCGGTGCCGGAGAGCGGCACGACCGACGCTCGTGAATTCCTTCCACCCCTATTGCCCCAAATTCTAGCAACATGTTATCCTCCAACCGTTGTTCGCCTTGACCTCATCGGCAATCGGAAGGCGCTCGGGCGATTCGCCCAAAGGCGCCCTCCTCGCGGGTGGGTCAAGCACCAAGACGGTCGCCGCCGGCGGTGCCGATGCGGGCGACGGGCCGATCGAGTTGCGAGAGGAGCGACCATGGCCGTAGATGCTCGTGCCCGGGGACGGGACGAGACGCGCCGTCAAGCCATCGGCAAGAGTAACGGCGACGGACGGCCGTTGCTCGATGTCAAAGGGCTCAAGACGCAGTTCTTTACCCAGGACGGCATCGTCAAGGCCGTCGACGATGTCTCGTTCTACGTGATGCCTGGGGAAACCCTCGGCGTCGTCGGCGAGTCCGGTTGCGGCAAGAGCATGACGGGTCTCTCGATCATGCGCCTGATCCCGAACCCGCCCGGCAAGATCGTCGCCGGCGAGATCAATTTCGAGGGCGACGACATCCTTCAGATGTCGGACAACGAAGTTCGGAAGATCCGCGGTCACAGGATCGCGATGATCTTCCAGGACCCGATGACCTCGCTCAACCCGGTGCTGACGATCAACCGGCAGATCAGTGAGGCGCTCCAACTCCACCTCGGGATGTCGAAGGACCAGGCGCGCGCCCGGTCAGTCGAACTTCTGAAGATGGTCGGAATCCCGAACGCCGAGGAGCGGATCGATCAGTACCCGCACCAGTTCTCGGGCGGTATGCGCCAGCGCGTGATGATCGCGATGGCGCTCTCCTGCAATCCGAAGCTGATCATCGCCGACGAGCCGACCACGGCCCTCGACGTGACGATCCAGGCCCAGATCCTCGACCTGATGCGCGTCCTCCAGGCAGAGCGGGACACCGGGGTCATCCTGATTACCCACTCGATGGGCGTCGTCGCCGGGATGGCCGACCGGATCCAGGTCATGTACGCCGGCCACATCGTCGAGACGGCCAGCACCGAGGAGATCTTCGCCAACCCGCGTCACCCCTACACGGTCGGTCTTCTCAAGTCGATCCCGCGCCTCGACGCCGAGCGCAAGGAGAAGCTGGAGCCGATTCGCGGTCTTCCGCCCGACTTGATCGATCTTCCGGATATGTGCCCCTTCGTCCCGCGCTGCAACTACGCGCGCGAGAAGTGCGAACAGAAGAACCCGCCCCTCTTGCAGGTGAGTGAGGGCCACCACGCCGCCTGCTGGTTCTGGGAAGAGGTCAGCAAGGACGCCGAGCCGCCGAGGAGGACGGAATAATGGCTGTCGATCGTCGCACGCAACCGATGCCGTCTACGAACGGCAAGAACGGCAGCAACCTCCTCGAGGTCAACAACCTCGTCATGCATTTCCCGCTGACGCAGGGGATCATCTTTCAGCGAAAGGTCGGCGCCGTTCAGGCTGTCGACGGGGTCAGCTTCGGCGTCAAGCGAGGAGAGACGCTCGGTCTGGTCGGTGAGTCGGGATGTGGCAAGTCGACGACCGGTCGCGCCATCCTCCAGCTCTACAAGCCGACGGCCGGCGAGGTCGTCTTCGACGGCAAGGATCTGACGAAGCTCGACGGTGGCGACATGCGGCGCATGCGCCGTCACCTCCAAATGATCTTCCAGGACCCGTACGCATCGCTCAACCCGAGGATGACGGTCGGGAACATCATCTCCGAGCCGATGCAGATTCACCATCTCGTGCCGAAGGGGCAGCGCAACCAGCGGGTGCAGGAGCTCCTGCAGACGGTGGGATTGAACCCCTACTTCGCGAACCGCTATCCGCACGAGTTCTCGGGCGGTCAGCGGCAGCGCATCGGTATCGCCCGCGCGCTCGCAGCCAATCCGGACTTCATCGTCTGCGACGAGCCGGTCTCCGCGCTCGACGTGTCGATCCAGGCGCAGATCGTCAACCTACTGGAGGATCTCCAGGAGCAGTTCGGTCTCACGTATCTCTTCATCGCCCACGACCTGTCGGTCGTCAAGCACATCTCCGACCGCGTCGCGGTGATGTACCTCGGCAAGATCGTCGAGATGGCCGACCGAAACTCGCTGTATGAAGAACCGCTCCACCCGTACACGAAGGCGCTCCTCTCCGCCGTTCCGATTCCGGACCCGGTGATCGAGAAGCGGCGGGAGCGGATCATCCTTAGCGGCGACGTGCCGAGCCCGATCAATCCTCCCTCCGGCTGTCACTTCCACACGCGCTGCCCGTACGCGATGGACGTATGCAAGAGGGTCGATCCGATCTTCGCCGATCAGGGGAGCGGTCACTACGTCGCCTGTCACCTCTACCCGGGGTCGGGTGCGTAACCAGTTGGCAATCGGCACGTGGCAGGTGACAAGTGGGGCCGAGCGGCTGCGCGCGCGGATGAAAACGACGCTGCGCCGTCCGTGGGACTCGTCACTTGCCACCTGCCACTTCGTCCAGCGGGGTGACCCGAACTCGGGTCTCTACATCATCCTGCTGATCATCCTCGCCGGGCAGTTGCTCGACCGTCGCTCGCTGCCCCCGGCCGAGCAGATCGTCACCATCCTCCTCTGCTTCGTGGTCGCCACCACGATCCACGAGTTCATGCATGCCTACACCGCCTGGCGCCTTGGCGACGATACTGCGCGGGATCTCGGGCGGATCACCCTCAATCCGGCGGCACACTTCGAGCCGTTCGGCTTCTTCGGCATGGTCATGATCTCGCTCGGCTACAGTTTCATCGGCTGGGGTAAACCGGTTCCCGTCAACCCCAATCGGTTCCGCGCCGCCAACTTCATCGATCGCAAGCGGGGTATGGCCCTCGTCGCGGTTGCCGGGCCGCTGTCGAACGTGGTCCAGGCGGCGGTCGCGGCCTTGTCGCTTCGGTTGGCCGGGTATGGCCAAGATGACTTCAACGTCCTCCGGTCGACCGAGCTGAACGGCGGGACGGTCACGTACATCCTGGCGTGGTTCTTTTGGATCAACGTGCTGCTTGCCTCGTTCAACATGATTCCGATCCCGCCGCTCGATGGTCACAAGATTCTGACCGGTATCCTGCCGAACTTCTGGTATCCGGTGCTGGCTCCGATGGAGCGATACGGATTCCTCATTCTCTTCTTGATCTTCTTCCTGAGCGGCCGCATCGGTGACTCGATCACCGCCCAGATGTTCTTCCCCATCCAGTCGCTCTTGTTCCGCTATCTGCTGTAGTGCCCGACGTCAGGTCATTCGACGAATCCCGGACGGAGCGCGGCAGGTCGATCCGCACCCGGCTCCGGCAGGGACTCGCCGCGCTTCGCCCCATGCGGCCTTTGGGGTGCGACGAGATCCTGAGCGAACTCTTGACCGGCCGCCAGGCGGCGGTCTTCCGTCAACTGCCGCTATTCGATCAGGCCCACCTGTGTCGTGTTTGCGAGGCGCTGCGCGCGCGTGGTGAGGAGGACCGCGATCTGCTCGTCGCCGCGCTCTTGCACGACGTCGGCAAGGTGGGTCGACGAGGGTCAATCCGTCTTCCCCACCGCGTCCTGAGGGTGGTCCTCCGTCGATTTTGCCCACGACTCCTGGCGTGGCTTGCCCGCTTGCCCGATTCGCGCTGGCGGGCGGGGTTTGCCCTTGCGGTTCACCATGCGGCACTTGGGGCCGAGAGAGCGGCCGAGCTCGGTTGCTCCGCGCGGACCTGCTGGCTGATCGCGCATCACGAGGACGACCCGGCGCCTGACGACGAGCAACTCCGCCGGCTGATGGCCGCGGACCAGGACGGATGAGCGCCACGGTGTACGGACAAATGGCGTACACTTCGCCGGTCGTGAGTGCCACCACCCTCGAACCGCCCGGATTGCTCGGATATCAACTGCGGCTGCCCTCGTTTGAGGGGCCGTTCGACGTCTTGTTGCGCCTTGTCGAGCGGAACCAGCTGCCGATTACGGATGTCTCGCTCGTCGCGGTCACGGACCAGTTCCTTGCGTATCTCGAGGAACTCGGTGGGGCGGCGCCGGAGGCGATCGCAGAGTTTGCCAGCGTCGGCGCCCGGTTGGTGCTCTTGAAGTCGCGGTCCCTGTTGCCGCGGCCAGCGGCAGCGGAGGACGAGTCGGCGTCGAGCGAATTGGCACGGCAGCTGATCGAGTATCAGGCGATGAAACGCGCAGCGGATGAATTGGCGGAGCGTGACCGGCGGGGCGAGGGGGCGTTTGTGCGGGCGACAGGGGCGATCGCCGTCCCCACCGAGAGCGCGCCGCCGAAGCTGGCGGCGCATGAGCCGGTCTCGCTGGTGCGGGCGTTGCGGAGGCGGCTGGCGGTGATCCCGTCGCCGCGGGAGATCGTGAGCGCGCGACCGCTGATCTCCCTTGCGACGATGATCGAGCGGGTCCTTGGCACCCTGACGGGGCGAGGCGAGGCGCGGTTCAGCACGGTCGCCGGTGGATGCCGTGACGGGCACGAGTTGCGGACGGCCTTCTTCGCGGTGCTGGTGCTGATCCGGCGCCGGGTGATCGACGCCGAGCAGGAGACACCGTTCGGCGAGATCACGTTGCGGCAGCGACCTGCTGCCTGGCACTTCCCGGTCGACTACCGTGCCGGCGAAGCGGCCGACGACTGACGACTCAGCGATGGCTTCCCGATCCCGCGATCCTCGAGATCCCGACAGCTACCACCCGAAGCGCGCCGTGGCGGTACAGACGACGCTGCCCGGCGGCGAAGAGGCGACGGCGCTGTCCGATGCCGACCTGCCGGCTTTGCTGGAGGCGCTGCTGCTGGTTGCGCCGGGTCCGACGACGGCCGAGGAGCTAGCACGCGGCGCCGGTGTAGAGCGGGGCAGGATCGAGGCTGCGCTGCTCGAACTGGAGCAAGCCGATGCGCGCGGTTGGGTGGTGCAGCGGCACGGCGATCGGGTTCAGCTCGCGACCGCGCCGCGGTTTGCGCCGCAGGTGCGGCGGTTTCTCGGGTTGGAACGGGAGGCGCGGCTCTCGACCGCGGCGCTCGAGACGCTGGCGATCGTCGCCTACCAACAGCCAGTGACGCGGGCGGAGATTGAGGGCGTACGTGGAGTCGATTGTTCGGGCGTGCTGACGACGTTGCTGTCGCGGGGGCTGATCGAAGCGGTGGGACGGGTTCAGACGGCGGGGAATCCGTTCCAGTATGGGACGACGCCGGACTTCCTCTTGCACTTTGGGCTGCGATCGCTGGCTGACCTGCCGCCACTCGGTCAGGTGGAAGGGCGCGACGGTCGGGCGGTGCTCGAGGCTGTGGCTTCGGCTGCGCTTGTGGAAGAGGAAGGGAAGGCGGGACCGGGTCAGTAGCGTGCCAACAGTTTGTGGAACGCCGCTTGCTCACTGCCTCGGGTCGGAGAGAGATCCTTCGCTGGCGATCAATATGACAAGGTGGGAATCAGGCGACGCCGGAGAGTTGGCGGATGCGGGCGGCGGTGTCGGCGAGGACGTCGATGGTTTCGTCGATCTGGTCCGCGGTGTTGCTCCAGCCGAGGGTGAGGCGGAGACTGGCGCGGCAGCGCTCGTCGCCGTAGCCGAGCGCCTGAAGGACGTGGCTTGGCTGGGAGTTTCCGGTGGTGCAGGCGGAGCCGGCTGAGGCGGCGATGCCTTGCATGTCGAGGCTGAGGAGGGCCGTTTCGCCCTGGACGCCTCGGATGGCGACGTTGAGGTTGTTGGGGAGTCGCCGGGTCCAGTCGGTTGGGCCGTTAAGCTCGAGATCGGGAACCGCTTCGCTCAGGCCGGCGAAGAGGCGGTCGCGTAGGGAGGAGCAGTGGCGGTGGTAGTCCGCGCGTGAGGAGTCGGCGCGCTCCAGCGCGACGGCCATGCCGACGATGCCCGGGACGTTTTCGGTGCCGCCACGGCGACCCAACTCCTGACCGCCGCCGTGCTGCTGGTAGGCGATGCCGGTGCCACGTCTGACGTAGAGCAGGCCGACGCCCTTTGGTCCGTAGAACTTGTGAGCCGAAAGCGAGAGGAGATCGACGCCGAGGTCGTCGACGTTCAGGGGCAAGGTGCCGGCGGCCTGAACGGCGTCGGTGTGAAATGGGATGCCGCGGTCGCGAGTAATTCGGCTGATCTCCGCCAGTGGCTGGATGGAGCCGATCTCGTTGTTGGCGTACATGACGGAGACGAGGCAGGTCTCCGGGCGGATGGCCCTGGCGACGTCGTCCCGATCGACGAAGCCGTGCTCGTCGGCAGGGACGCGGGTGACGGAGAAGCCCTGGCGTTCGAGCCAGTCGGCGGTGTGGAGCACGGCGTGGTGCTCGATCGACGTCGTGACGATGTGCGGCGGGGGGCTGGTCGGGCCTTGGAGGCGGCGATGCCAGGCGACGCCGGAGAGGGCCTGGTTGTCGCTTTCGGTGGCGCCGCTGGTGAAGAGGATTTCGGCCGGCTGGCAGGCCAGGATCCGAGCGACGGTGGCGCGGGCGCGGTCGAGGGCGGCGCGGCCGTCCTGACCGAGTTGGTAGATGCTCGAGGGATTGCCGAAGCGTTCGACGAAGTAGGGCAGCATGGCGTCGAGAACGGCCGGAGCGACGGGTGTGGTTGCCGCGTGGTCGAGGTAGATGGTGTCGTCGGCTGATTCCATGGGCGCATTCCTACCTATTTACAACGACAGAAGACTCGACGCCCCCTTGGCCGCCGAGTTGCGTCTCTGACTGTGGGGCGAGCGTGAGGGGCGATCAGGCCGGGACGGGCTCCGGGACGTTGTGCTGGGCGCGCGCTTCTCGACGGGCCTTGCCCTGGCTGATGAGATCGGCGAGCGTGACCGAGTCGAGCGCACCGACGATGGAATCGCGGACCTTGATCCAGACGGGACGGGTTTCGCAGCCTTCAATCAGAGGACAGGTTTGGTCGGCCTCGTTCTCGGAGACGCAGTCCATCGGCGCGACCGGACCTTCCATAACCCGGTAGATGTCGCCGACGCGAACCTCTTCCGGGGGGCGCGTCAGCTGGTAGCCACCCTGGGCGCCGCGCTTGCTCTCGACCAGTCCGGCCTTGCGAAGCGGGACGATCAGCTGCTCGAGATAGGAATAGGGCACCGAAGACTCTTTGGCCACCGCCGCGATCGACATTGGCCCGACCCCATAATTGTGGGCGAGGGCGACCATTGCCCGGACCCCGTATTCACCTCTTGTCGAAACTTTCATAGCGCCTCCGGGAGGCCGCCGGAGCCGGAACCCGACTCCGCTCTTTTGATCCTACTCCTGCGGGCGAAGAGGGTCAAGGTCTGGAACGACGCAGAAACGGTCCGCGGTGACGGATCTATCGACCGGGGGCGCGGAAGAGACCGCTGACCACGCCCGCGAATTCGCCGATTCGGCGGCGCTCGGGCGACTGGGCATTGAGGTAGCGGTAGACGTGGATGAAGCGGTCGGCGGTGAAGATGCCGCGATACTGGCCGTCTTCGGTGACCGGCATTGCCCACCGGTGGGATTGTTGCATCTGCTGCTGAACGTCGTAGACCGAGTCGTCGACGTCGACGGTGACGACGTCGCGGTCCATGACGTCGCCCACGCTGCGATTGCCGACGCCGCCGTTGAGCATTTGAAGGAGGTCGTTGCGCCAGATCATGCCGACGACCTGACCGTGGTCGGTGACGGCGACATCGCGCAGGCCACCGCCGAGGGCAAAGCTGAGGGGATCGTCGGCGGTGACGCCGCCACGATCCCAGACGGCGAACTGGCCGACCCGGAGACGGCGCATCGCCTCTTCGAGGCGGACGACCCGGCTCTCCCCGTAGGCGGCGACGACGACGAAGACGGCGATGAGCGGGAGGACGAAGTCCTGCCACCAGAGACCGACGCCGGCGATGCCGACGGCAGCGGTGACGCCGAGACCGACGGCGATGCGGGTCGCGCGCTCGCGGCCAATGATGACCGACAGGCCGGCTCGCACCAGCCGGCCGCCGTCCATGGGGAAAGCGGGCAGCAGGTTGAAGAGGACGATCATGATGTTGGTCAGGAAGAGATAGATCAGGAGACCGCCGGGGGCGATGCGATCGAGGTCGAGGAGGTAGTCACCGACGGAGTCGAAGCCACGGAGGATGCCGAGGATGACGATAAGAGGAAGCATCGCAAAGGCGATCGCGACGTTGATGGCCGGCCCGGCAATGGCGATCAAGGCTTCCGAGCGGGGACGAGAGGGGAGCTGCTCGAGTCGAGCGATACCGCCAAAGGGGACGAGGGTGATGTCGTGGACGCGAATGCCGTAGTGCTGGGCCATGACGCTGTGGCCGAACTCGTGAAGAAGGACGAAGGAGAAGACGCAAGCCAGGAGGACGGTGCCGTAAAGAATCGACGTGAGACCGCCGCCTTCGACAAATCCCCAGTGATAGATGATCCAAAGCCCAACGAGACCAAAGGTCGGGTGGACCTTGACGTCGATCTCGCGGATGCGCCCGAGTGTGAGCGATCGCATGGTGTCGTTCCAGTGGCGGCGACTGCGACGGGCTGCTACCCGAGAGGCGACGAATCGAGCTGACGAGGCGCCTCGGCCGGTTTCTTAGGCATACGTCGAACGGTGCAACACGGACGTTCCTGGCCACCGAGGAGGGGCCGTAGGCTGTGCATCGCCATAAGCAAGATTCGTACCGTACGCTGTAACGACAGACAAACACCATGCCGGTGCCGCTTCGTCGGCGTCCGTTGCTCCTGGCGAAGCCATGATACACAGGCGATTGGCCGGCAAACAAGCGTTCTGACGAAGCACTGGACGAAAGGGTGTTGCGGATAGCGGCCGTCGCACCCAACCCCGCTTCCACAGAAGAAAGATGGGAGGGCTGCAAAGTGCTTTGGGGCGCTCTTTAGGCATTCGTATGAGTGGCTTTGGCGATGGGCTACTGATCGGTGGATGGGGAGGAGTCGGAGGAAGCGTGCTTGGTAAATGGGGGAACCTTGTCGGTGCCGTAGGCGATTAGGGCGAGGCGTTGGATGATCTGGGTGGCGCGATCGTCGTCGGGCGGATCTTCGATCATGGCGGCGAGGATGACGGGGCCATCGGGCGCCCAGATGATGCCGACGTCGTGGACGACGTGGTCGAGGTTGCCGGTCTTGTGGGCCATTTCGGTGCCGCCCGGGAGTAGGTAGGGGAAGCGGTCGTCGATCATCTGTTGCTTGAGGAGGGCGAGGAGCTCGGCGCTCACCTCGGGATTGACGACTTCGCCCGCCAGGAGGAGCTGGAAGAAGTGGGACATGTCGCGCGGCGTGGTGATGTTGACGGGACCTTCTTGGGCTTCGGCGTCGACGAAGGTCATGGCTTCGAGAAGGGCGGCGTCGCGGCCGGTTGCGGTGGCAGTGGACCAGGCGGGGAGGGTTGAGGGGTCGATGAAGAGATACGTATCGGCAAGACCGAGCTCGATCGTCGTTTCGTCGAGGGAGGTGGTGTCGGTCTGGGAGAGGAGGGCTTTGGCGGCGACGTTGCTGGAATACGAGCCAGTGGCATAGACGAGTTCGTCGATTGAGGCGGTGTTGCCGACGACGCTCCGATCGTAGAAGCTGTCGGCAAAGTCGTCAGGCGCGGGGAAGTACTCGGGGAGGAGTTCCAGCTCCTGGGCGAAGGAGAGTTCGCCGTGTTCGCGCTTCTCGTAGATGTTGGCCAGGAGGACGAGTTTGTAGAGACTCGCCGCGACGAACGGGGTGTCGGGGTTGAGCTGGTATGTGATGGCGCCATCGGGTTGCATCACGACGACGCCGTAGACGCCGCGCTGACCGTCGAGGAGTGTCTCGACCGCACGGGCAATCTGGGGATCCACCTCGATCGGCGGTGAGGCGGTCGCCGACTCAGGGGTCGGGGTCGTTGGAATCGTCGGTGGCGGGATAACGGGCGCCGGCTGACTCGGGGTGACGGTGGGATTCGACGCGTCGCCGGTTGACCCGACGCAGTCGACGAGGAGCAAGATCGCAGCCGCGGCCACGAGGGGGAACAGGATGGCGCGCGATCTGGTTCGGACGATCAAATGCGTGAGTCCCGCCAGCTGAGCATAGTGTCCCTTCGTTGATGGTGCGGGATGACAACCGGGCAGCCCGCAGGAACATTCCTCGACGCACTTCGACTCACTCCGGCTCTTGCCGGTCGGGAAGAAGTTAGGGACGTGACCAGGGTGAGAGGAAGCGAAGCTGTGTCAAGTATAGCGATGGTGCGCGACACGCTCCATGGACCAGCGTCTGAACCATTTGGCCGCCAGGATTGCCGAGGCAGCGTACGTACAGTATAACCGTTGGGTAGCAGGGACAACGTCGCGTTAAATGAGAAGCCAGGAGTGACGCCGGTCAAAGGGGCTGGACAGGTCATGACCGATGCCGATGGTCGCAAGTATTGGATTGGCTTTCACCGGGTTCCGTTCATCGGTCCGGCGCGGATTCAGCGACTGCTCGATCGGTTCGAGAGTCTTGAATTGGCCTGGACGGCCTCACCGGGCGAGCTCGGAACGGTGCTGGACGAGCGGTCCGTCGAGAGTCTCGTCAGGACGAGGGCGACGCTGTCGCTCGACGGCGAGATGGAGCGGATCGGCCGGCTGGGGATGGAGGTCGTGACCCTGGGCGAGGCGCGCTACCCGCGGCTGCTGGCCGAGATCCCCGCGCCGCCGCCGGTGCTGTACTTCAAGGGTACGCTGGAGCCAGAAGATCGGACGGCGGTGGCGATGGTGGGGACGCGGCGCTCGACGGCCTACGGCCGGGAGGTAGCGTCCCGGATCGCGACGGAACTCGCGGAGGCGGGTGTGACGATCGTGTCGGGGATGGCAAGGGGGATCGACGCCGTCGCGCATCAGGCGGCGGTGCGGGCGGGCGGGCGAACGCTGGCGGTGCTTGGGAGCGGGGTGAACGTGATCTACCCGGCGGAGCATGCCACGTTGGCGGCCGAGATCGCGGAGCACGGCGCGGTCGTCTCGGACTATGCGCCGGACACCAAGCCGGACGCGGTGAACTTTCCGCCGCGGAACCGGATCATCTCGGGTCTCTCGCTCGGGGTCGTGATCGTGGAAGCGCCGAACCGGAGCGGTGCCCGGCAATACTACTTTCGTTACGTCCGACCATCGCCCATTCCTCCAACGTGTCGGGCATTTGGTCGTAGTCGTCCCCGAAACCGTCGTCCGCCGTTATACCGGTTGTTTGCATCCAGTGGTCAAGGT
>JAXDKI010000558.1:0-10473 GCA_034667245.1 Thermomicrobiales bacterium
TGTCGCCGGACAGGTGGCGGTAGACACGGACCTTCTCCCGCGTCGGTCCGCCGAGGAGGTCGTAGACCGGCACGCCGAGTCGCTTCCCCTTGAGGTCCCAGAGGGCGAGGTCGATGCCGGCGACGGCACTCATGATCACCTGGCCGGTCGACCAGAAGGTGCCGTGGACCAATTCGCCCCAGAGGTGCTCGATCTTGGCCGGGTCCTGCCCGACCAGGAGTTCGCGGGCGTGGTCGATGATGCCGAGGACGCCCCGTCCGCGCCCGGCGAGGCTCGCCTCGCCGATGCCGGTCAGCCCTTCGTCGGTCCGGATCAGGACAACGATCAGGGCGTAGGGGTAGCCGGGACCGACTTCCACCGGGATCGCTTCGATCTCCGTGATTTTCATCAAATTACTCCGTCACCCGATCTCTTGAGAGTCGGCGGCGTGTCGTTTACACGTACCGATTGATTCACGAGCGCCTCCTTGTGGGCTAGCCGTACTGCTGTCTGCGCGGATTCCTCACGTCGGAATCACCGGCAGGATCATATGTGATGGGCGCGACCGATCGAGGTGGACCGCGTTCTGGGCCTTCTCGACGTGGGTGTGGCGGCCGATCGGTTCGCCGGTGTTGGGGTTCATCTCGAAGCGGGGGAAGTTGCTGCTGGAGATGTCGATGCGAATGCGGTGCCCGGTGTTGAAGAGGTTACTCGTCGGCGGCAGGGCGATTTGGACGCGGTACGACTCGCCGGGGGTCATCAGGTCTTCCCGATCCCAACCGTCGCGATAGCGGCAACGGATGATCGAGTCGCCGAGGTTCATGTGGTAGCCCTCGGGGTAGTCGGCGTTGGGCGGGTAGACGTCGATCAGTTTGGCGGTGAAGTCGGTGTCGGGGGCGGAGGAGGAGATCCAGAGGTTGACTTCGATCGCGCCGGTGACCTCGATTGGCTCCGGCAACGGCTCGGTCTGGAAGACGAGGACGTCGGGGCGGTGGGCGAGGAGCGGGTAGGGCGGCTGGGCGCCGACGATGCCCGGCGCCTCCCGCTGGTGGGTGGCACCGGGATTGACGATGCTGCGCATGCGGGCCCGCCAGGGGACGAGTTTGTCGTAGCCCTCTTCGATCTTGTCGCCGACCGGGACCAGCTCGAAGAAGCCGGTCACGTTGGCGGAGATCGTCGGCACCGGGTGAGCGGGGTCGAAGGTGAAGCTGCGGCTGCAGTCGCCGTCGCCCGGCTCCTCGGGGGTCAGCCCGCCGTCCGTGCGCAGGTAGAGGGTGGTGGGGACGGCGCGGGAGAGGGGCCACTCGTGCTCGGCGCGCCAGGTGCCGCCGTGGAAGAGCTTGCCGTTGATCGTCTTGTGCCCGTCGCCGCCGCCCATGACGAAGATCTGGACGGGAGGGTCGTTTTCGACCCCGTTCTCGTCGCCGCGGAGCCAGCGATCGAACCAGCGGAGGCGGTGGGCGTTGTACTGGGCGTTGCCCATGAAGGAATCGGGGCCGAAGTCGACGTCGGCGGCCCAGGTGACGTCCTGGCGCATCGTCTCGTGGGTCCAGGGACCCATCAGGAGGCGCTGGGGCTTGGAGTTCTTGGCCGCCATCGCGGAGAAGTGGCGGGTGGTGGCGATGGCGTAGGGGTCGTACCAGCCGCCGCTGAAGGTGCCGGCGCAGTCGGCGTGGCGGTCGAAGTAGCGCTCGTAGTCGTTGAAGTCGGCGCCCCACCAGTCGTCGTAGGCGCCGCGGGTGTAGTAGTTGAAGAGGGTCTCCTCGATCCCCGGCACCTTCGAGAGGGGGGTGAGGCCGCGCTTGAACGGGGTCATCCAGACCCAATCGCGGAGGCGGGCCATCTCGCGCTCGAAGGCGACCTTGGCGACGGGGTCGTCCTGGAGCTCCTGGGCTTCGAAGGCGTGGAGGAACTGGGCGCCGAACATGTGGAGGCACATGGCGCCGCCCTCGCGGATGTGATGGGCGTGATTGCTGATTGGGCCGACGTCGGGCCAGATGGCGGACAGGTGTGGCGGGTTGGCGAGGGCGGCTGTCGTCTGGGTCATCGCCCCGTGCGAGGAGCCGACCATGCCGACCTTACCGTTGGACCAGGGCTGGGCCGCGATCCACTCGATCGTGTCGAAGCCGTCTTGTCCATCGTGGGGGTTGGCGACGTGGTAGTACTGGCCCATGCCCTCCGACTTGTAGCGTCCCCGGAGATCCTCGACGACGACGACGTAGCCGCGGGGGGTGAAGAAGTTCGCCACCGGCTCGATCCACATCCAGTGGCTCGTCTTGTCGTACGACGTGCGGCCCAGGATCGTCGGTAATGGCCCCGGCACGGGCTCGCCGTCGAGGGCGGGGCGGTAGATGTCGGCGGCCAACCGGACGCCATCCCGCATCGGGATCATCACGTCCTTGGCGATGACCATACCGTACTCGGGTTTCCGTGGTTCCGGGTGCTTCACGCTTTGCTCCTTTGGGTAGGCAGTGGGCAGCGGGCAGACGGCAGAACGGTTCGTGCTCTTCTGCCCGCTGCTCTCTGCCGTCTGCCCTCTCATAGTCCGCGCAATCGCGGGTCGAGGCCGTCGCGGAGGGCGTCGCCCAGGACGTTCAACGACCAGACGAGGAGGAAGATGCAGATGCCGGGGAAGGTAACGTACCAGACGCTGTGGCTCATGTAGCCGTAGCCGAGCTGGAGGAGGACACCCCAGGAGGCGCGGGGTGGCTGGACGCCGAGGCCGAGGAAGGAGAGGGCGGCTTCGAGCAGGATGGCGTTGGCGGCGAGGAGGGAGGCGGTGACGATCAGCGGCGGGAGACTGTTCGGGAGGAGGATGCGCCACATGATGTGGCCGTCGGTTGCCCCGATCGCGCGGGCCGCGAGGGTGTAGTCGCGTTCCCGTTCGACCAGCACCGAGGCCCGTGTGATCCGCGCCGTGAGCGGCATGCCGAGGGCGCCGACGGCGATGATGACGTTGATCTGACTCGGTCCGAGCGCGGCGAGGAGGGTCAATGCCAGAAGGACGGGTGGGATCGCCAGGAATCCGTCGAGCACGCGCATCAGGACATCGTCGACGAAACCGCCGCGATAGCCGCAGATCAGCCCGATCGGGATGCCGACCGCCATCGCCAATGCCGTCGCCGACGCCGCCGCGACGGCGGAGATACGCGCGCCGTAGAGGATGCGGCTGAAGAGGTCCCGGCCCGACTCGTCGGTACCGAGCCAGTACTCGGCGCTTGGTCCCTGGAGGCGGTCGCGGGCGTGCATCTTCGTCGGCTCGAACGGAGCAATCTGCGGCGCGAGGATCGCGGCGACGACGACCAGTGCCACGATCAGCAGGCCGATCAGGGCCGTCTTGCGTCGCACGATGGCGTGCAGGGACGACAAGCCGCGCCAAGTCCGGCGCCGCGCTCGCTCGCCGATGAGGGGTCGCGTGGGTACGGTGGCGGTGTGGTGTGCCAAGACGGCCCCCTAACCCCCCTGCCCCCTTCCCCCCGAATGCCGGGGGGAAGGGGAAGGCGTGCCGTCGCGATAGGCGGTCATAGCATCGCTCCGTGCTTCACGCGCGGGTCGAGTGCGGCGTAGAGGACGTCGATCAGGATATTGATGGCCACGAAACCGGCGGCGGCGACGGTGACGGAGCCTTGCACGACGGTGTAGTCGCGGTTGAAGACGGCGTCGACGGTCAGCCAGCCCATGCCGGGCCAGGCAAAGATCCACTCGATGATGACGGCGCCGCTGATGAGGGCGCCGAACTGGAGCCCGACGAAGGTGACGAGGGTCAGCAGACCGTTGCGGACGACGTGCCGGGCGAGGACAGCCCCTTCGGAGATGCCCTTCGCCCGCGCGACGGTGACGTAGTCCTGGCGCATCGCCTCGACGAGGCTCGAGCGGAGGAAGCGCATGATCGGGGCGGCGATGATCAGGCCGAGGGTCGTTGCGGGGAGCACGACGTGCTTGAGGTTGGCGCCGGGATCGCGCAAGAGCGGTTCGTAGCCGACGGCCGGAAGCCAGCCGAGGCGGACGGAGAAGAGCATCATCAGCATGATGCCGAGCCAGAAACTGGGGATCGCCATGCCGGCGGTGACGAAGCCGGTCACGGCCCAATCGAACCAGGAGTTGGGGCGTGCCGCGGCCAGGATCGCGGCCGGGAGGGCGATGGCGAGGGCGATGAAGAAGGCGACCAGCGTGAGCTCAAGCGTCGCGGGGAGCTTTTGACCGATCAGGCCGGTGACGGACTTCTGCGAGATGTAGGAGACGCCGAGGTCGCCGCGGATCGCTTTGGCGATCCAGCGGACGTACCGCTCCTGGATCGGACGGTCGAGGCCCATCTGGTGACGGAGCTCCTTGACGATCTCGGCGTACCCCTCGCCGGTCATCGTTCCCTGCCGGGCGATGACCGGATCGCCCGGCAGCAGATTGAGCGCCAGGAAGACGATCACGGAGACGATGAGCAGGACGGGGATTCCCTGTAGCAGGCGTCGCAGCACGTAGGCTGGCATGGCTCGCCTCCTCCCGGTTCGATCAGCCCAGCGTTCCGACCGAGTAGGCTCGGGTCGAGCTGATCGGTCGCCCTTCGACGAAGCGATTTGGTGCGAAGAAGTCGATGTCGACCAGGGTTGTTCGGCCGTCGACGATCCGCTCGGCGACGAGCTCGCCGACGACCGGGCTGAGCTTGAAGCCGTGGCCGCTGAAACCGACGGCTACGTGGAGACCGGGGACATCGGGTACCGGGCCGAGAAGGGGTTGGAGATCGGGCGAGCAGTCGTAGACACCGGTGTAGCCCTTGCGCAGGGTGGCGTCCTCCTGCGAGGGGAAGCGGCGCCAGAAGCGCATGACGAGCGTCTCGGTGTCGTCGGGATAGGGCTCGCGGTTCTGCTCCACCTCGGGATCGACGTGTCCCTCGTGGGCGGCGGTCGTCCCGATCAGGGTCATGTCCTCCCCTTCGGGCCGGAAGTAGCTGCCGTTGATGCGGTCGGAGATGATCGGGTGGCGCGGACCGAAGCCCGGCGTGCGGCCGACGATCGCGATGTCGTGGCGGATGGGGGTGATCGGCAGATCGACGCCGAGCGGTGCGACGAGCTCTCGCGTCCGGTACCCGGCGGCAACCACGACCGTCCGGGTCGCGATCGATCCTTTGTCCGTGTCGACTCGCTCGACGCCGTTGGGGCCGGCGACGATCGCCTGGACGGTGGCGCCGATGCGGAGCTCGGCACCGTTGCGCCTGGCGGCGTCGGCGTAGCCGGCGGTCGCGCCGACGGGATCGGCGTAGCCGGAGCCGGGTTCCCAGGCGGCGGCGCCGACATCGTCCCGCACGATCCGTGGCTCCAACTCGCCGACCTCGTCTGGTGTCAGCACGGAGGAGTCGATCCCGACGCTCTGGTGCATCGCCACGTTGGCGGCGAGGGGGGCGGCGTCTTCCGGTTTGACGAGGACAAGGAAGCCGCAACGGCGGAAACCGGCGTCGGCGCCGACGACCTCGTCGAAGCGCTCGAAGACGCGGAGCGATTCGAGCGCCATCCGGGCGAGGATCTCGTGGGTGTAGTGCTGGCGGATCAGCGCGCTCGACCAGCCGGTCCCGCCCGCCGCGATCCCGTCCTTCTCAAGCAGGACGACCCGGCCGGCACCGCGCCGCGCCAGCTGCCAGGCGATACTCGTCCCGGCCGAGCCGCCTCCGATCACGACCACGTCGGCTACGTCGCGCGTCATCTCGTCCCTTCTCCGATCGGACGTACCAGCAAGTTTCCGTAGCGATCGACCGTGGCCCCGAATCCGGGGTGGATCACCGAGGTCGAGTCGAGCTCCTCGACGATCGCAGGACCGGAGAGCGCGGTTCCGGCCGCGAGTCGGTAGCGGTCATAGACCGGGCACTCGACGAAGCCGCCCGCTTCGGCGAACCAGACGGGTCGCCGCGCCTTCACGGCGTCGCCGTTGTCCTGTCCCGCCGCCTCGCGAAGCCGCGGTTTGGCGATCGAACCGACGGCGGTCAAGCGCAGGTTGACGAACTCGGCCGGCTCCCCCGGTGCGCTGAAGCCGTAGGCCTGATCGTGGGTGCGGTGGAACTGCTCGACGACGCCTGTCAAGGTGGCGGGGTCGAAACTGCCGTTCGGCAGGGGGACGGTCAGCTCGTAGCTCTGGCCGACGTAGCGGATGTCGACCTGGCGCAGGAGGAGGACGTCGGCGGCAGGTACGCCTTCGCGTGCGAGGGCCGTTCGTCCTTGCGATTCGAGGTCGCGATAGGCGGCTTCGACGGCGCGATCGTCGAGGCGGTCGGTGCGTTGGTTGAGGGTGACCGAGTAGTCGTGTTGGAGATCGGTGACGAGGAGACCGAGGGCGGAGGTCGTGCCCGGACTCATCGGGATCAGGGTCGTTCCGATCTCCGCCTCCGCCGCCAACCGGTTGGCGTGGACCGGGCCTGCCCCACCGAAGGCGACCAGGACGAAGTCGCGCGGGTCGAACCCGCGCTGGACCGAGACGAGCCGGAGCGCGTTCGTCATCGCCGCATTCGCGATCTCGACGATGCCATGCGCCACCGTTAGCACGTCCAGCCCGAGCCGCTGGGCGCAGCGTTCGTCGATCGCCCGGCGCGCCTTGTCGACGTCGAGCGGTACCTCGCCGCCGAGGAAAAAGTCGGGATTGAGCCGGCCGAGGACGAGATTGGCGTCGGTGATCGTCGGCTCGGTGCCGCCTTTGCCGTAGCAGGCGGGGCCGGGATCGGCGCCCGCGCTCCGCGGTCCGACCCGGAGGACGCCGCCGGAATCGACCCAGGCGATGCTGCCGCCGCCCGCCCCGATTTCGACCAGGTCGATCACCGGCGTCCGGATCGGGTAGCCGCGCGCTTTGCTGCCGCCTCCACCGGCCCCCGCCATCGCGCCGACCTCGTACTCCTTGGTCACGCGCGGACGACCGTCCTGGACCAGACCGGCCTTCGCCGTCGTCCCGCCCATGTCGAACGAAATCACGTCTTTGAAGCCGAGGGTGGTCCCGAGGTACGTCGCCGCCATCACGCCGGCGGCCGGGCCGGATTCGACCATGAAGACCGGTTTCTCGCGCGCCGCGGCAAACGTGAAGACACCGCCGCTGCTCTGCATCACGAGCAACTCGGCGCTCATCCCCGCGCCGCGCAACTCCTCCTCGATCCGCCCCAGATAGCGGGCGACGATCGGGCGGATGGCGGCGTTGATGACGGTGGTGCTGGCACGGAAGTACTCGCGGAACTCCGGCGCGACGTCGCACGAGAGGGAGACGGTTGCCTCCGGGAAGACCTCCCGGAGGAGCTCGCCGGCACGGCGCTCGTGGACGGGATTGATGTAGGAGTGGAGGAAACAGACGGCGATCGACTCGACGCCCTCCGAGCGTAACTGTCGCGCCGCCTCCCTGACCGCGTCCTCGTCCAGCGGTGTGATGACCTGACCGGTCGGGTCGAGTCGTTCCGGCACGCCGAGACTGCGGTTGCGCGGCACTAGCGGTTTCGGTTTCTCGAAGCGGAGGTCGTAGAGGGAGGGGCGGACCTGCCGGGCGATCTCCAGCATGTCGCGGAAGCCCTCGGTCGTGAGGAACCCGGTCGGGGCGACGTTGCCTTCGATGACGGCGTTTGTCGCGACTGTCGTTCCGTGGACGACGTAGCCGACCTCCTCCGGGCGAACGCCGCGCTCGCGCAGAATCCGCTCGCTCGCGGCGAGGAAGCCGACGGCGGGATCGGCGGGGGTCGAGGGCACCTTGGCGATCGCCACCTCGCCCGTCGCCTCGTCGATCAAGGTGGCGTCGGTGAAGGTGCCGCCGGTGTCGATGCCGAGTCGATAGCGTGCGGTCATCCCGTCGCCCCTCGCAGTCGCGCCGTCGCCGCCTCGTCGACCGTCCAGGTCGCGGGATCGACCGCGACCCGATAGGCGTCCCGTGCCCGTTCCAAACTTACTTTGCCTTCTCGTACGTCGCGGAGGACCAGGGCGGGTTCGCGCTCGACCGGCGGGCCGTAGCCCCCGCCACCGCAGGTGCGGTAGCTGACGACGTCGCCCGGTTGGAGCTCGACCGTCGCCTTCGAGCCGAGCGGCTTCGCCTCGCCGTCCGGGTTGAGGGTGTAGGTCGCGCGCTCCCCGGCGAGACCGCCGAAGAGACCCCAGGGACCCCAGCGATCGCGGTCGGAGAGGACGGTGAAGGAGGCTTCGTGGTCGGGGAAGAGGTAGTCGCGGCGGAGGCCGAGGCCGCCGCGCCACTGCCCCGGACCGTCCGAGTTCTCAACCAGCTCGTAGCGGGTGATGCGGACCGGGTAGTTGCGCTCCGTCTCCTCGACCGGGGCGTTCTCGGTGTTCTGCCCGTGGGTCTGGACGGCGTCCGGTCCATCGCTCCCCAGCCGTCCGCCGTAGCCGCCGGCGAGCGTTTCGAGAAAGCAGTAGTACTCGCCTTTGCGGGGATCGACGCCGCCGAACCCGGCGTGACAGATCATCGCCTTCGTCCCGGCCGGCACCTGCTCCGGCAGCGCGGGCGCAAGGGCCTTCAGGATGACGTCGGTTAGCCGCGCGTTCGTCTCCCATCCGCCGACGACCGGGGCAGGATGGGCGGCGTTGACGACCGTGCCCGGCGGGGCGACGAAGTGGACGTGACGGTAAAACCCGGCGTTCACCGGCACATCGGGATCGATCAGGCACTTCAAGACGTAGGCGCAGGCGGAGAAGGTCTGGGAGTAAGTGGAGTTGACGGGAGCGCGGCGTTGGGGATCGGAACCGGTCAGGTCGAACAGCACGCCGTCGTCGTTCACGACCACCTTCGCCACCAGCCGGACCGGCTGGTCGGTGAAGCCGTCGCTGTCGATAACGCCCTCGGCTTCGAACGTCCCACGCGGGAGCTTCACCAGTTCGGCCGCGGTTCGTCGATCCGTGTAGGCGATCAACTCGGCGACGTAGGCCGCGACCGTCTCGGCGCCGTGCCGCGCGATCAACGCCGCCAACCGCCGACCGCCGGTGGCGTTCGCCGCGATCTGGGCGCGGAAGTCACCGGCCGTCTCGTGCTTGGCGCGCACCTGCGAGAGGACGAGGGCGAAGATGTCGGGAACGATCTCGCCGCCCTCCAGCAGTTTGACGGGCGGGATGATCACGCCCTCCTGGTAGACCTCGCGGAAGGCACCGACGCTGGCCGGTGCTCCGCCGCCGACGTCGACGTGGTGGGCCAGATTGGCGACGTAGGCGACGATCTGGCCGTCGTGAAAGATGGGCGAGACCAGCAGGATGTCGTTGAGGTGGGCGCCGCCCCGGTAGGGATCGTTGCTGAGGAGCGCGTCGCCGGGGCCGAGCCGTTCCACGCCGTACTCGCGCACGATCCGCGGCACCATCTCGACCAGTGAGCCGAGATGGTTCGCCTGGCTGAACGACTGGGAGACCGATTGGAGGTTGCGATCGAACAAGGCGCACGAGAAGTCGGCCCGCGTCTTGATGTTCGTCGAGTAGGCGCTTCGCCGGAGGGCCGCCGACATCTCCTCCGTCAGTTCGAGCAAGCCGTTGCGCAGGACCTCGAAGGTGATCGGATCGATGGCTGTGGACGGGGAGGTGGTTGTCAGCGCGGGCATCCGGAGGACCTCCGTACGATCAGCCGTGGCGTCAGTACCACACCACGTTGCTCGCCGTTGTCGCCGCGCAACCGATCGAGCAGGATCTCCGCGCCGAGGGAGCCGATCTCCCGGGCGGGCTGGTGGAACGTGGTCAATGGCACCTCCAGGAACTCGGCTAACTCGATGTCGTCACCGCCGACCAGCGCGAGATCGTCCGGGATTCGCAGGTCGAGGGCGCGGGCTGCTTTCATCACGCCGACGGCCTGGAGGTCGTTGGCGGCGAAGATGGCCGTCGGTCGATCGGGACGATCGAGGAGCGCGAACGAGTGGTCGTAGCCCCCGCCGACGGTGAACGGTGCGTGTGCCACAAGATCGTCGTGGGCGGTCAATCCGCGCTCCTCGAGGGCGCGTCGGTAGCCGGCGAGTCGGCCCCGGGCGCTGGAGACGAAGGCGGGGCCGGCGACGTGACCGATTCGGCGGTGACCGAGGTCGAGGAGGTGGGTGGTGGCCGCATACCCGCCCGCCTCGTTGTCGGTGATGACGTAGTCCGATTCGACTTCGGCGAAGTGGCGCAGCAGGAGCACGAACGGGACGCCGATCTCGCGCAGTCGCGCGACGTCACGCCGGTCGGTCTGGACCGGTGTCAGGAGGACGCCGTCGACCTGCTTCGCACGGAGGAGCTCCAGGCAGGCGATCGCTCGCTCCTGCGAGTCGCCCGAGTTGCAGAGGAGTAACCCGAAGCCGGCCGTGTTGGCGACCTCCTCGACCCCCCGCACGATGCCGGCGTAGACGGGGCTGGCGTTGTCGGTGACGACCATGCCGATCGTGTTGGTCTTGCCGGAGACGAGGGCGCGGGCGGCGGCACTGGGGACGTAGTTCAGCTGCCGCGCCGCCGCGAGGACGCGGGCGCGCTTGTCTGGACTGAGCTCGGCCTTGTCGTTGAGCGCGCGGTGCGCGGCCGTGATGGAGAC
>JAXDKI010000559.1:0-4824 GCA_034667245.1 Thermomicrobiales bacterium
CCCGCGACCCTCAACGGGAAAATCTCGGGTAATGCGGCGTCAGCCGTGATCCGGAGCGTTCCATCGGTTCCGTTGATCTCCCACAGGAACCCGATGCCGCCGGCCACGGCCTCACGGACGTGGATGCTGGCGGTCGTACCGGAGGTAAGGGTGCCGATCACGGCGATCTGATCGGGCGCCGTCTTCACGATCTGCTCCCGAGTCTGTTCCGCGGTGATCAGCGGGCGACGAATCGCCGAGACGGCTGACAGGTCGGCGAACTCGCCAAGGACATGGTTGAGGGCGTCCAGGCTGTGGCCGAAGGCGACGGTAACCAGGTTGGCCCCGTTGCTCCCGTCGAGCATGTAGACGTTTGGCTGGATCACGACGTCGCCCGCGACCGAGACGCCGACCATCGTCGTTGACAGGACCTCGCCGACGTATCCGTCGCGGAGCAACTCCTGGACGAATTCGATCGCAGGCGCCTGGCGGCCCTGCAAGCCGACCACGGTGCGTACCCCCCGATCAGCGGCGAGCGCGGCCATCGCGCGAGCCTCGTCGAGGTCGCGGCCCAGCGGCCACTCGCAGTAGACGGCCTTGCCGGCCGCCAAGGCCGCGGAGACCAGCTCCCGATGGTGCGGGACCTTGACCGTAACGGCGACGATGTCGACATCGGGCTGGGCCACCAGCTCATCGTGGTGTGAGAAGACCGGGACGACCCCGAAGGCCTCCCCGGCCGCGCGCGCCGCTTCCGGGCTGGTAGCGCTCAGAGCTCGGACCTCGTAGTTGGGCAATGCGCGCAGGGCCGGGATGTGGGCGGTGGCTGCCCAACCCCAGGCAGGGTTCACCCCGATGATCCCGACGCCCAGCTTCGAACCAGTCATGGCCACCGGACCGGCGCGCCGCGCAGGGTGGCGTCGCCGAGGCGCACGTTGTGGCGCACTGCCTGCACCCCGTCCTACGCCGCTACGGCGACCGCAGCGCGGGCCTCGTCCGCATCGACCACGTTCCCGTTCAACCCACCGAACTGGTGCAGGTCCCCAGAGACTTCGATACGGATCGCATCACCCAGGCCGCCCGCGCTCACGGCGTCGAAACCAGCCGTCGTGATGAGGCGCTCGACCGCCCCGGCCGCGCCCTCGTCATCAGTGGCGTAGAACAAGACGGCTCGCCGGGGCCTTCGATTGGCGCTCGATGCGAGCGCATCCGCGCCCAGCGTCCCAAACGCCTTCACGAGACGAGCGTCGGCGGGGAGGAGACTCGCGATCACGGAGGCCGCGGACTCGCCCTCGGGAAGCGTTCGCGTAACCCCGCCGTTGGCGTCCACCCGGATCGGATTCGAGGGGTCGACCACAACCTTGCCGTGGAGCAGATCTGCGTTCTCGGCGATGAGCTCTTTGGTGGTGTCGAGCCAGACGGCGAGCACCACCACATCCGCCCCGGCGATCGCCTGCCGAACCGGCGCCGCGCTCGCCAAGGAGCCAAGTTCGCTCGCCAGCGCCGTTGCGTGTGCCTCGTCGTGGGCCGCGAGAACCACCCGCTCCCGGCCGGCGACGAGATGGCGTGCCACCTGTCCGCCGATCTTGCCTGTCCCGATGATTGCTGTGGTCATGGCTCGACGCTCCCAACTCTCGCGCAACCACAACTTTTGGTTGCGTACGCAAGTATCCGTCCAAGTAGTTGCGTTGTCAAGCAGTTTCCGCCGTTGACAACGCCCGAATATCCGTGTCACCATCGGTGACATGATATCGGTCGCTCGCCGATACCCCACGCGGCCATATCGCATGGCCGCGCGGGCAGAGGCCGCACAGGCGAGCCAAGCCCGAGTGCTCGACGTCGCCTTGCAGCTGTTCACCGACAAGCCGTATGACGATGTCTCGCTCGACGAGATCGCAACGACGGCTGGGGTGACGAAGCGGACGGTTCTTCGCCAGTTCGGCACAAAGGGGTCCCTCCTCCTGGCCGCGAACGAGCGCGGCGGGCGTGAGGAGATGCGCCGTCGCGAAGTGGCCCCGGTGGGAGACGTGCGCACCGCCGTGGAGTTACTGGTCGCGAGTTACGAGCGGTTTGGCCTGAACCGATTGCGGATGCTTGCGCAGGAAGACCGGATCCCGATCGTCGCGCGAGACGCGGCCGAGGGCAGGCGCCTTCACGTCTCGTGGGTCGAGCGCACGTTCGCGCCGTTGATCGGCGGGCTCACCGGAGCCGCCCGGAAACGGCGGATCGTCGCCCTCGTGGCGCTGACCGATGTCTACATGTGGAAGCTCTTGCGGCTTGACCACGGCCTCAGTCGCGGGGACACGGAGCGCGTGCTCATCGAATTGATCGAGAAGGTGGAAGGAGCTCCCTGATGTCTCGGTTCCTCGCATACACGTCGCCTGCCAGAGGACATCTCTACCCGATGGTCGCGACCCTGCTCGAGTTGTATCGGCGCGGCCACGACGTCCACGTCCGGACGCTGGCCTCGGAGGTTGCCGTGCTGCGCGAGGTCGGTCTCAACGCCGAAGCCATCGATCCGGCGATCGAGCACACGCCGCTCGAGACGTGGCGAGCAACGACCCCCGAAGAGGGCCTGGCCCTCGCGCTGGCAACGTTCTCGCGACGGGCCGTCCATGAGGTACCGGATCTTGCGGCGGCCATCGGCCAGGTCCAGCCCGACGCGCTGATCATTGACATCACCACGCCGGGAGCCGCGGCCGTGGCCGAGGCAGAGGGCATCCCCTGGGCGCGAACGATCCCGCTGTTTCAGCACTTCTCGATGGGTCCCGAGCCGGCGACAGAGGTGACGCTCGTGCCATTCGGCATGGCGCCGGCCGGTATCGACGTCCTCAACGATCCTCGGCGCCGCCTCGGCCTCTCCCCGCTTGCCGGACCGGACGAGGTGTGGCGAGCGCCCCTTCACGTGTACTACACCGCGCCGCCGTTCGAGGATCCGGGCTTGACCTTCCCGCCATCCTTCCGACTTGTCGGTCCGGGGCTGTGGGAGCCGCCAGCGGAAGCTCCGGTATGGCTCGATGAGATCGATCGGCCGCTGGTCCTCGTCAGCGTATCGAGCGAGTTCCAGCGCGACGACGCGTTGGTCGAGGCCGTCCTCGAAGCCATGCGCAGCGAGGCTGTCGAGGTCGTGGTGACCACCGCTGCCCACGACCCGGGTCGCTTCCGACCGCAACCAAACGCACGCCTGACGACCTGGCTGTCGCACGGACCGATGCTTCGCAAGGCGGCTGTTGCGGTTTGCCACGGTGGGATGGGTATCACCCAGAAGGCGCTTGCCGCCGGCGTTCCGGTGTGCGTCGTGCCGTTCGGGCGGGACCAGTTTGAAGTCGCCGGCCGAGTGGCGGCCACGGCAGCCGGAACCGTCATGATGCCCGCTGCCCTCGACCCCGCGACGCTCAAGTTGGCCGTCCGCGAGGCGATGACCATGTCGAAAGGGGCTGATGCCGTCGCGTCCGGTTTCGCGCTGGCAGGCGGCGCGGGCGCCGCTGCGGATGCCCTGGAGTCGCTGACCGGGGCGACGTCCCGCCTGTCCACCATCGCGGCCGGCTGAGTCCCGCGGCCGCGACGCCTGATTCGGGATCGCCTGCCGGAGACGGTGGGTCGTCGGCGCCAGTCTGGGAGTAGTGGGAACACCAGGAACCCCTCCCTTTCGCAACGGTCGTCGACCGCGATACGGTCAGTCCCGGAGTTACCTGAACGTCTGACGTTCACGTTCGGTCAAATGGTGATCCTGTCGGTCGGGTTTCCGATCGTCCTCGGGGGAGCGCGGCAGGTGGCATCTCACTCGCGACCTTCGGCCTCGGCCCGTTGGTGCCGATCCGGGCGCACCGGATCGGACCAGCGTCGTGGTCCGGTGCGCCGTCAGCCAGCCGACATCGTCGGCTCGGGGGCGGACTGGGGGGCTGGCCTGCTCGCGACCACCGCGCGATGGTCGCGATCCGTGACCTGGCCGGTCGATCCCGACCTCGTGGCAAGGGTGTAGTCGACGACGGCATCGATCTCGAGGGGACGCGCCCACAGGTACCCCTGGCCGAGGTCGCAACCAAGCTGGTCGAGGACCTCGCTCTGCTCCGCGAGCTCGATACCCTCGGCGATCAGGACCAGTCCGAGGAGGTGACCCAGGTCGATGATCGCCGCGACGACCGCTCGTTGGGCGGCGTCGTGGACGATCCCGGTGACGAACGACTGGTCGATCTTGACGACGTCCACCGGGAGCTGCCGGAGGTAGTTCAGCGATGAGTAGCCCGTCCCGAAGTCGTCGATCGCGATCCGGATGCCGAGCGCGCGCAGGCTCCTCAGCCGCGTGACCATCAGGTCAGTGTCGCGCATCACGGCTGACTCGGTGACCTCGAGGACGAGGCGGGCCGCCGTGACGCCGGTCTCCGCGATGATCTGCTCGATCTCGCCGACGAGCTCGGCTTGCTGCAGTTGGCGCGGGGACAGATTGACCGACATGTACGGGATGTCGCCGCCGAGCGACTCCAGCGCGACGGCGGCTCGACAGGCCTCGCGGAGCACCCACCGGCCGAGGGGCACGATCAGGCCGGTCTCCTCCGCCAGCGGGATGAACTCTGACGGCGACACGATCCCGCGCTCGGGATGGATCCAACGGACGAGTGCCTCCATGCCGCGCACGCTGCCCGTCGCCATGTCGACGATGGGCTGATAGTGCAGGACGAACTCGCCGCCGGCGATGGCCCGCTCGAGAGCGCCCTTTAGCTCGAGCCGGCGCCGCACGGACTCGTGCATCGACGGCTCGAACTGGCGCCAGCCGCCCTTCCCCGCGGCCTTGGCCGCGTACATCGCGACGTCGGCATCGCGCAGAAGCTCGATCGCGGTCGACCCGCG
>JAXDKI010000560.1:0-12964 GCA_034667245.1 Thermomicrobiales bacterium
CCTTCGGCGGGGGCAAGTATTACGCACCGTCCGATTCGTCGTCCGGCGCAGGCGCGGGGGTCGATGTCGCTTCGGGTGTGGCGGTCGCGGTCGGTTCCGGCGTTGGCGGTTCGGGCGTCGGCGTCGGCGTCGGTGTCGCGGTCGGCGGCTCTGGTTCCGGAGTCGGTGAAGGTTCCGTCGTTGGCTGGGGAACCTCCGTTGGCTCGCTCGGCGGGCTCGTCGGTTGCGACGTCGGTTCGGCCAGGATGTCGGAGCAGGAGCCGATGCAGGTGGTATCGATCGCGAGATCGTCGAAGGCGACCTCGAAGGTGCGGTCGGTGGCGTCGTCGCCGAGTCGCAGGGAGGCGACCTCGGTCGTACCGACCCTTGCCGTGTCGCTGAAGAGGAGCTCGCCGTCGTACCAAACCTCGACGAGGCTGCGGGCACCGTCGATGCGGACGTGTAGCTGCAGGTCGTGCCACTCACCGGGGGTGATGGACCTGAACTCGGTGGCTGCGCCGTTGCGGGCGAGGCGGAACGCTAGTTTGCCCTCTCGGGTGACGAGAGCCGAGAGGATCGGGCGGCCGTTTCGAGATTCGAGCGCCAACAGGGTGACCGGATTGTCGCCGGCACCGAGGAGATTGAATCGGGTGCGGACGAAGAGATCGTCCTCGGCCTTGCCGATCGGTCTCAGGGCGGACGAAGGAGATCCGGGGCTTACGGGCGATCCAGCGCTCGCCGCGCGGGCGGCCCAGGCGCCGTGCGCGACGATCTCCTGCTGGACGGCCAGCCCCTCGACCTCGGTCCAACCGGCGAGGTCGCCCGTTTCGAAGCCGTCTGCGATCGGCAGGGACGGGGTCGCTGTGGCGGCCGGCGCAGTCGGTTCGGGGGTTGCCGTCGGCGTGGGTGTGGCGCTTGGCGTCGGGGTGGGCGACGGGATCTCCTGAACCTCGGCGGCGGTCGGGGCCGCGTTCGGGTCGAATTCGACGATCAACCGCGGCGGGTTCGCACCTTCGCGCGAGGAGAAGATGACATAATCCGATGAAGTCGACGAGAGGACGAAGGTGTAGGTGCCGTTCGCGGCGACGAGTGGTGTCACATTGAATGACACCCAGGTGCCCGCCGCGAGTTTGCCCTTATCGTCGCGTGCTCTGTTCGAGCGCGCTGGTCGGTTGTTCCAGGTGATTGTCGCTTCGCTCCAGGAGTTGCCCGCGGTGTAGACGGCCGGACCGTCGGCGGTGCCGTAGCCCGACCCGGTCGGGACGAAGAGCCGCAGCGTCGCCTTCTTGACCGCACCGCTGACACCCGTGACGGTGAAGCGAAGGTAACTGTCGATGTCAGAGGTGCCGCTGCCCCCCTGGACTCGCAGGTGGTTCGAGGATCCGTAGCGCGTCGTCGGCTGGCTGCTGTTGACGCGGGCGTCGGCCACCGTCGTGAAGCTGCGGGCAAGGTTGGGCGTCGTGGCGCTGGCAATGTTCCCCAGGGCAGAGACGTTGCCGGCGTGGTCTCGCGCCCGGACTCGATAGTCGTACTTCGTCGAGTTGGTAACGCTCGTGTCGGTGTAGGTCGTTTGGAAGCCGATTGTGGCGAGCAACGTGCCGTTACGGAAGACGTCGTAGCCGGTGACGGCGACGTTGTCGGTGGACGCCGTCCAGGAGAGAGTGACGCGGTTGAAGGCGGTCGCCTTCGCCGTCAGCTGCTGCGGCACGCTCGGTGCCGTGGTGTCGGGCGGACCGGGCGTGACGATCAGCTTCGGTTGGTTTTGCGACGCCTCCCGGGAGGAGGCAACGATCTGGTCGGCTGACGTCGTTGCGAGCGCGAACGTGTAGCCGCCGTTGGCAGTGACGAGCGCGGTCACGTTGTATACGGCCCACCTATTGCTCGATAGGGAGCCCTTGTTGTCGGCGGCGGCGGTTGAGCGGGCGGGACGGTTGGCCCAGGTGATGCCGGTCTCGGTCCAGGTATTCGGCGCGGAGTAGACGGCGGGACCGTCCACGGAGCCGTCGGTGACGTAGACCCACAACTCCGCCCTCGCGATGGGCCTGGTGACGCCGGTCACGTCGAAGCGCAGGTACGACTCGACGTCGCTGTCGCTGCCGCCGTCGACTTCGAGTGTCGTCAGGGTGCCAAAGTTGCTTGATGGATCGGCCTGACGGACGAGCGCGTCGGCAACCGGGGCAAAGGGCGGAAGGCTGATGGGCTCGAAGGTGGCGGTGTAAGTCTGTGGCGACGACGGCGTGGTGATCGTATGCGCGGCGGCACCCCCGTCCGACCAGGACGAGAAGGCATACGACAGCCCGGAGCTGTGGGTTTGGGGGGAGGGGACGTCGACCTGAATCTGCCAGCCGGCCCAGGAGGTGACGGTTGATGGACCGGTGAAGTCGGTGCCTTCGACGTCGACAGTCAGGCCGGACGGATCCGTGGCGAAGGTGAGGTTGACCTTCTTCGGTTGGAAGTTCTGCTTGATCGTCTTCGCGAGACCCGCGCTGTCGGTCGCGGTGAGCCGGATTTCGAGGTAGCTGTTCGCGGCCGCCGCGAGATCCTCGGGCGCCGGTGCGGTGAACTGGACGTTGTTGCCCGCGACGTTGGTCAAGAATGGGTGCGTATGGGTGCCGTGGTGGAGGATCACCGACCACTTGAGTCGGGAGGCAGGCAGGGCGCCGTCCTGCTCGTCGTTGGCGCTCCCCTGCAGGGTGATCTGTTGCCCGACGCTGAACTGCGCGCTCGCGGTCGGGCTGACGATCGTCGGTTGTGGTTGCGTGTTGCCGGGGTGGATGGTGAGCGTCGCGGTGTCCGAACCGCCTCTACCGTCCCTGACGGTCAAGGTGACGGTTCGCTTTCCCGCCGTCGTGTAGGTGTGCTGTGGCTTCGCACCGGTCCCGTGCGGGCTGCCGTCGCCGAAGTCCCAGTCATACGTCAGGGTGTTGCTGTCCGGATCGGAGCTCTTGCTGCCGTCGAAGGCGACGGTCAACGGAAGGGGACCGAACGTCTTGTTCGCCGTCGCCCGGGCAACCGGCGGTCGGTTGGCCTGGCCAGTGTACTGAATCTTCCGGAGCTGTCCGCCGTTGCTGTAGGTGGTGTAGTAGAGGGCTTTGGTCGAGCCGGAAGGACCGAACTCCATCGAGATGATGCCGGGACCGGAGGCGAATTGGGTCCGCGAATAGTTGCCGGGACTACCGGTGAGCCGCCAGGTCAGACCGCAGGTGTAGTCGGCGAAGAGGTAGGCGCCGTCGTATTCGGCCGGCCAGACGCCGGCGGGAACGAACGCGCCGGCCGTGATCGAGTTGCACGAGCCGTGCTGATAGGCGTAGATGGGATTGGTCATGCCACTCGGCGGGGAACCGCAATTCGAGGTCGAGCCGTTGGCGCAGAACCCCTCGCGAACGTTCCAGCCGAAATCGGCACCGGGGACGGCGTGGTCGATCTCCTCCCAGGTCCCCTGCCCAACGTCGTTGACGTAGAGCTTCGTGCCGGCGGCGTTCGGATCGAAGGCGAAGCGGAAGGGGTTGCGGAGACCCCAGGCGAAGGTCTCCCGGCAGCGGGCGAGGTCTGTTCTACCCTGGACCGCGCAGGCTGCGGTATTGGAACCCTGGAACGGGTTGTCGGCGGGAATGCCGCCGTTGCGGGTGACGCGCAGGATCTTGCCGGTCAGAATGTTCTGGCGGCGGGCATTGGCGTTTTGGCCGCCGCAGAGATTGGAATTCACGAGGTCGCAACCGCCGTCGCCGACGCTGATGTAGAGGTAACCGTCCTTGCCGAAGCCGAGGTCGCCGGCGTTATGGTTGCCGTTCGGTGAGGGCATGTTGTCGACCAGGACCGTCTGGCTGCCGCCGTTGACCGTGTTGGTCGAGGTGTTGAAGGTGTAGCGCGAGACGCGGTTCACCGGGCTGCTGGCACTGTTGCTCGCGCAGGACCCGTGCTTGTTGTAGGTGTAGTACAGGTAGATGTACGAGTTGCTGCTGAAGAGCGGATCGACGGCGACGCCGAGGAGACCACGTTCAAAATCCCCGCAGATGTTCGGGACGGTGTAGGCGACCGACTTGCCGCTGCCGGTCGAGGTGTAGAGCGTCCCGCCCTGGGTTGTGATCAGGATCCGCCCGTTGGGGAGAAACGCGACGTCGGTCGGTGCCCCAAGCTCGCCGACCACCGAGGTATCGGTGAAGTTGGCGGGCGGGGCAGCCGGTGCACCGCTGGGTCGGAGCATGGTCAGGATGAGAACGAGTACGGCCAGGATCGCCGCTCCCGCTCCCGCCGACGAGTGATAGCGCGACCAGTCGACAAGACGAGAGCCGAACAACCCGACGATTGTTCGACGGAAGGGTCGGGGCATGCGCTCCACTCCAGGCCGTGGGAGAGTCCAAGCGAGGGTATTCTCTTTCGAGACGGCACGCCGAAGCGTGCGACGGGCAGGACAATTCTACGCCGTCCACGTACCCGCCTGAAATACACAACTTGGGCTGGGGAGAGGGTACTGGGTTGAGGGCGGCGGGCAGTCTCTTCCGAACTCCGTGCCGAAAATGTCGGTCACGTCCCACAATCGGCGTTAAGGTAGATGCTGCCGTCTGCCGTCTGCCGTCTGCCCTCTGCCTACTGTTCGCTCAGGCGTTGGCGCCCCAGTCCTCGTGTTTGTAGCGCTTCGCCCAGTCGACGCCCTGCCAGGTGGTGATGGTGACCGGGCGGACGAAGAAGAGCCAGCGGGGCTCGTTCAAGGTTGGCACGAGGTAGTCGGGGCCGTGAGGTCCGAGATAGCGATAGGACATTTCGCGGCCGATCTCGACCCATTTCCCGCCGACGTTGGGTGTCTCGATCAACTCCGCCTCGCCCTTGACGAGGACCTTGCGGAGGGAGCCCTCCTCGTCGATGTCGAGGTAGACCCGCTTGTCGTTTTGCATGTACCGCGCCCAGTTCGAGCGCTCGCGGGGGATGACGTAGAACCCGCCGTCTTTGTACTGGAACCAGACCGGCACCACGTACGGCCAGCCGTCGTCGTCCAGCACGCCGAGACGGCAGAGGACCTTGCTCGCGAGGAACTCCTCCATCTCCTCCTGCGACATGCCGCCGACCTTGCCGCGCCAGTTCTCGCTCTTCTCGCCGTCGCTCATCGCGTTGCCCCCCTCTCTGGCCTTCGCCGCGTCAGCTTCGCACCGTACGATTGTCGCAGGCGACGGGCAAGGCGAAAAGTAGCCCGGATGAGTGGTGTCGACTACGGCGACGGCAAGCGAGCGGGCAACCGTCACCAACGCTGTTGCCGTTCCGCGAGACGCGCATGGTGCCATTGGTCGCCCGCCTCCACAACTGCGTCAGTGCCCGACGGTGACCACTTCACTCGGCGCGACGGTCGGATCGCTCGCCGGCCCGGCACGCGTCGGTCCACCACGCAGCGGGCGCTCTTCGAGGAACAGCGCCACGACCAGCGCTAACACGATGAACGGCACGCAGGTAAGGAAGACATCGTCGAGCGCGTGGGTGAACGCCCCCAGCACCAGATGCCGGTCCGGTTCCGCGAGCCGCTGCATCGCCTGGATGTCGTTCGCGTCGACCGCGGCGGTTCCGGCGCCCGCGCCCGCATATGCCTGGTCCAGATAGTGGTCGAGTCGGATGCCGAGGACCGCGCCGAACACCGCGGCCCCGACCGCCCCACCGAGCGACCGGAAGAAGGTGGTCGAGCTCGTGGCGGCTCCCATGTCGCGCATCTCCACCGCGTTTTGCACGGCGACCACGATCGTCTGGAGGGTCAGTCCGAGACCGCCGCCGAACAGAAACGCGTAGACCGCGACCTGCCAGTACGGCGTCTCAATGCCGAGTCGGGACAGGAGCAACAGCGCGGCGATCAGGATCGCCGCGCCCGCGACCGGATAGACCTTGTAGCGACCGGTGCGGGAGATCAATCGTCCCGAGCTGATCGACGACGAGAACAGACCGACGACCATCGGCAGCATCGCCAGGCCCGACCGCGTGGGGGACATGCCCTTCACCCCCTGCAGGTAGAGCGGCAGGAAGATGATCGCCCCAAACATCGCCATGCCGGAGAGGAAGCCGAAGAGATTACCGACCCGAAAGACCGGATTACGGAAGAGACGCAACGGGATGATCGGTTCCGACGCCCGCGCCTCGACCACGACGAAGAGCACCGAGAACCCGAGGAAGGCGGCCAACAGGGCGAGCGGAACAGGCGCAGTCCAACCGTAGGCGTCGCCGGCCCAGTTGAGGTAGAGCAGCAAGGACGAGACGGCTGCCACGATCAGCGCCGCCCCAAGGAAATCGATCCGATGCTCCCGGCGGACCACCGGCATCTTCAGCGCCAGCGATGTGACGACCAGCGCGGCGGCGCCGATCGGGAGGTTGATGTAGAAGATCCACCGCCAACCCGGACCGTCGGTAAACCAACCCCCGAGGAGCGGTCCGGCGACGCTGGAGAGCCCGAAGACCGCGCCGAAGTAGCCCTGGTAACGGCCTCGCTCGCGCGGCGGGATGATGTCGCCGATGATGCTGAAGGCGATCGCGAACAGCCCGCCGCCGCCGATCCCCTGCAGAGCGCGGAACGCGATCAATTGCGGCATGTTCTGACTGAGACCGCAGAGCGCCGAGCCGATCAGGAAGGTCGCGATCGCGAGCTGGAATATCAGGCGCCGGCCGTAGAGGTCGGAGATCTTGCCCCAGAGGGGAGTCGCCGCCGTCGAGGTCAGCAGGTAGGCGGTGATGACCCAAGAGAGGTGGTCGAGGCCGCCGAGGTCGCTGACGATGCGCGGCAGCGCTGTGCCGACGATGCTCTGGTCGAGCGCGGCCAGGAACATCCCGGCCATCAACCCGCCGAGGATGACGAGGATCTGCTCGTGGGAGAGGTACGTGCTGGTGTCGCCCGCCGATCCTTGGCTCTCAGACGATTGATGTTTCCCAACGGAACCAGACATGAACGGTGTCCCCTCGGTGCGGCGACCGATTGTCATCTGAACATGCATAAAGATGGCCGGAGTTGTTACGCTGCCATCGACGCGATCCGTTACGGCCCGCGGACGCCCTCCTCGACGGTATCCGTCGGCTCGGCCAGCGCCCGCTGGATACCTTCCAACAACCGCGCAAGGACGATGCCGAAGCGCTCCAGGTCGGGGTCCGAGGTGTCCTCCAGGATACCGACCAGGTCCCGGTGCTGGTTCTCCTCGACGGTCCGGATGAGGTCTTCTCCGGCCTCCGTGATCGTCGCCACCACCGCCCGCCGGTCGGTCGGAAGGGTGCCGCGCTCGACCAATCCCAGCCGGACCAACCGGTCGGTGATACTCGTCATCGAGCTGGCCGGAAGTTGGAGCGATTCGGCTACCTCGCCCATCGAGACGCCCGGACCCAACCGCCTGACCATGGACAGCACGACATACTGCGGCGCGGACAGCCCGAAGACCTCGAGGCGCCGTTGCAGACGCTGCCGACCCTGCCAGGTAAGCTGCTGGAACAGACGCCCGATCTTATTGACGAGCTCCTCCCGATCGCTCTCCACGGCACTACCTCGTCGACCATACGGAGGCTAATGTTCTGTCGGAGCCCTCGCATCTCCTATCGGTCAGGGATTGGCACGATTGTTCCGATGTCGAATAGTACGAGACCGTAGTAGAATTCGCTAACCCCATCATTCTGACGGTCAATCAGAATCAACGTCTCCGGCCGGTACGACGTCACCGCTCTCGACAGGGGAGGAGGCTGTGCCGACCAGGCACAGATGGCATCCTGTGTTGCCGACGCGTGAAACCGATCTCTCTGGGCGCGCGTTACCTCCAATACCCGGTCCACCGTCCGGGGCGTCGTCCGCCGCTCCCCGCGGCGGCGGGCCCAGCGAAAGGAGTGACGCGCGAGGTCCTTCGCTCGGTTGGGGTGACAGCGCTCGCGGTCGCTGCGACCGCGCCGTTTCTCTCCTGCCGACCCGCAGGTTTGCCCGCCGCGGCGTTGCGGCGGCGTCCGCCTCGTCTCGCCAACGGAGGTCCCCATGGACGGTCCCCGGTTCGCTGCCCTTGCTCGCCCCCGCTCGACTGCGACGCCCGCGCTCTCCCGCCGAACGATGCTACGCGGTGTCGCCGGTCTCACCGGTGGTCTCGCCGCCGCTTCCCTGATCCCCGGCGGCTGGTCCAGTTCACCCATGCGGGCGGTCGCGGCTTCGCCCCAGATCGTGCCGGCCTCGCTCGGCAATCCCGCCGCACGGATCCTGCTGCCCGGTGAGGCCGGACTGACCGACTACGGTCTCGACTTCGCCCTCAGCGGCCCGCCCGCCGTCTTCGTCTCCCCCGGCGACACGCCAGGTTGGTCCGACGAACTGCGTGCCTCCGTCGGCGGGTTCGCCTTCGGTTATGCCGCCACCCTCGCCGCACCCCATCGCGACACCGGCAACACCGGACGCGCCGTCCAGGTCTGCGTCCACCACGGCTTCCCCTCGACCGGCGACGCCGACGTTGCCTGGTCGAACCTGACCACCGCCCTCGCCGGTCGGGGCGAAGCGCGCAAGGCGAAGGTCAAGTCGATCGACCTGGTCGAGATCGTCGAGGTCGACGGTCCGCGCACCATCCTCGCCACCGTTGCCGCCGACCGTTTCGACGCCATCGTCGTCGCCCTCCGGGCCGGCGCCGATCTCGTCACCGTCGCCATCGCCGATTTCACCGGCAAACGCCCCACCCAGGACGAGGCCGTCCTGTTGGCGGAGAACGAGGCCGACAAGATCAAGCGACCCCAACACGACCGCTCCACCGTCGCCGGTGCCTACAACGGCACCTGGACGCCCGGCTTCGGTTTCGGTGCCTCCGGTGCCGCCATTGCCGGCGCCCCCTTCTTCGCCTGGCCCACCGTCCTCCGCAACGCGCCCGTCCCCTTCCACGGAGAAGCGCCGGATCACGCCGACCAGCGCCGCCAGACGAGCAGTGGCGTCCAATACCAGAGCCACGTCGAAGGTCCCTTCACCGGCGCCCCTTCCATCTTCACCAATCACGGGCTCTACTACTCGGGGCAGACCAGCTTCTTCGGTAAGAGCGGTGACGCCAAGAACTTCCACGAGGAGACCTCGACCCGTCTAAAGATCGGTCTTCCGGGGGTCAAGCTGACCAAGATCCAGGTCAGCGCCACCGAGCGTCGCTATACCTACCGCGTCACGACGGCCATCGGCACCCTCTGCGGCCTGGTCCTGAACCGGATCGTTCGCGATGCCGACTTCCCGCTCGGTTTCACCCTCCATGTCCTCACCGTCCCCGGAAGCCCGGACACGAAAGCGATCGCCACCGGGCACCTCCGCGATCGTCTCGACCCGGTCATCCGAGAGATGGCCGACTCCCTCGAGGTCGCTCTTCTCGTCCCCGACAGCGCCCCTCTCACGATCGGCGTGAGCGCCCCGATCTAATCGCTGGCATGGCCCGCCCCGTCCCCCGAACCTCGGGGGACGGGGCGGTGCAGTAAGGGGCGCGGTCCGGCACCCGTGCCCCCTTCCTCGACCTCATCCCCGCAAAGATGGTCCAATGCTCCCAACAGCGTCCGGCCCGTCTCGGCGCGACGATCCGATCACCATGGGAGCAAGGATGGCAAGGAAGTTCGGCAACCGACTCGCCGAGATCGCCGGGACCATCGTCGGGCGCGAACCGACCGGTGGCGCGACGCCGCCCCGGACCGGGACCGATTCCTCCTCGAAGCGCCATCTCCTCGCCCTCCTCATCGGCACCCTGGCGATCATGACCTTCGGCCTTCTCGTCGCCTTCCTCGGCGACGACCCATCACAGACCACGGCGACACCAACCGTTGTCACCGCTCCCTCCCCCGCGGGCGCCCGACCATCCACTGGACCTTTGCTCGTCCTCGTTGCCTGACCGCTGCTCGCCCTACCCCCTCGGCGAACGTTCGCCATCACCGACGCCGCCGATCAGAACGCCTGCGGCCGACGCGAGCTCATCGAGAATGGCGACACGACCTGTACCCTCACGTTTGCGCTGACCGCGTCGAAGTTACCGAGGTTGAGGCACCACCTCGATGGGCCACACGCGCCTCTCATCCGCGCACTGGGAGAAGGGTGAGGGGTGAGGGTTGCTATCGGCTATCGGCTACCGGCTACCGGCTCAGCACGGCAACCGCACCGTAAACACGCTCCCTTTCCCCTCAGCGCTGTCCACCATGATCGTGCCGCCGTGCTGCTCGACGATCTGCCGCGCCCCGGCCAACCCCACCCCGGTCCCCGGGATCGTTCCCACATTCGCCGCCCTTTGGAACGGCACGAACACCAACGGTAGATCCGATGCCGGGATCCCGACCCCTTGATCTGCCACCTTCACCACTGCCCAATCGCCTGCGCCGTCCCGCTCGTCGTCGATCCCCACCGTCACCGTTCCGCCCGTGGGGCTGTACTTCACGGCGTTCCCGATCAGATTGTCGAACACCCGCTCCAACCGCGCCCGGTCCCACTCCCCATTGATCGCGCGCTCGCTCGCCTTGACGACGATCTCGTGCCGCCGCGTCGTCTGCTGGTGCACGCCCACCCGTTCCCTCACCAGCGCTACCAGATCGACCGGCTCCCGCTGAAGCTCCAACTCCTCGCCCATCTGCAACCGCGCGACGTCCAGGAGCTCCGTCAATTGCGCCGCCATTCTGCTCGCCGCCGCGTCGATCTTCGCCAACCCCTCGCCGAGATCCGCCGGGTTCGACCCCACCCGCCGTGACTTCAACTGCAGCAATTGCGCGTGCCCGCGAATCACCGTCAACGGACTCTTCAGATCATGCGACACCGACGCCAGCAGCGCCTCACGTGCCCGCTCCGCCTGCTTCCGCTCCGTCACGTCCTGGATCGTTCCCACCACGCGCTGCTTCTCGCCGCCCGCACCGAAGACGATCTCTCCCTCCGCGTGGAGAATCCGCTCGCTCCCGTCCGGCCGGACGATCCGGTGGTCGAGACTGAATCGCTCCCCCGTGTAGAGTGCGTCGTGCACCGCCTGATCGACGGACGCGCGGTCATCAGGATGGAGGCAGCGCAGAAAAATGTTCCAGGTCGGCAAAAACGCCTTCGGTTCGTACCCGAAGATCCGGAACGCCTCGTCCGACCACCCCTGGTCCCCTGTCGACAGGTTCCAGTCCCAACTTCCCAGGTGCGCCACCCGTTGCGCCTCCATCAGCGCCGCCTCCGTGTCGCGGAGCGCCTCCTCGGCCAGCTTCCGGTGCTCGATCGAGCGCGACAGGGAGAAATAGACCGCCACCGCGGGAATCAGCATCAGGAATAACGTCCAGGGGAAGGTCGCGATCAACACCGCCCCGATGATCCCGAGCCCAATTTGTGCCAGCGCCATCGTCCGCTCGGCGCCATCGGCATGGATCACCGATTGTGACCAACCGCGCAGGACCGAAACGCCCGACTGCAGCGCGACCATCGTCGCCACCGCCAAGTCGGTCACGAGCGTCATCGCCCCCCCGGCCGACAGGATCACCATTCCGAGCAGCGGACTCCCGAAACCGGGGTCGTGGACGTTCCAGCCGCCGAGGCTCAGCACCGCCGCCCCGACCGCCGCCTGCACCATCGCCTGGGACGCGTTGAAGACCGACTGCGCCGCGTCCTCGTGCCGGATCCGGTGCGCCGCCACGGCGCCGAGCCCCGCGACGAGGATCGCGAGGCCCGGTTCCAACGTCAGGATCGCCGCGACCACGACGCTCGTATCGAGATAGAGGTGGGTCTTGAAGGAGATCGGCAGCGGAAACAACCATGCCACCGCCACCAACGCGGCCAGCGCGATGGCGAGGACTGCCTGCCTCCCCGTGGGCAAACCCATCCGAATCAGCGCAAACAGCGCCAACGCCACGGCGGCCCCGCTGAGCGCCGCGATATAGCGTCTCGCCGAAGGACGAAGCGTATTCACTCCAACCGCCCGCCCGTCTAAGCTGCAATGCCGACGCTAACCATACCAGCCAGCATAGTCGGTCCGTACCCCTTCGGATATGACCAGAATGGACCGGTTGTTCCCGCTGTCACCCGTCAGAGGCGTGGACGTGGCCGTGGCTCACCGCTAAGATGAGCTCAGTCTGCTGATGGGTGCTGTCGCGGTGCCCCACATTCTGTCCGAACGATTTTGGCCCGGAAAGGACCGACCGTGGCATCCAACCGGCGGCTCCTGCTCTTGATTGTGCTCATTTCGGTCGCTCTCGTCCTCGGCCTGCCCGCCGCTGCCCAGGAAGCGCCTTCGGTTGCCGACCCGACGGCCGCCTATCTCCCGGCCCCCGCGGCGCTCGGCGAAGGTTGGTCGCTCGTGCGGACCGGCAGTCTGGCGCTGCCGACCGAGATGTTCCGCGCCGGTAACCTCGGCGTCTTCGTCGGTCCCGCCGGTGCGCGGATCCTCGCCGCCGTCATGCTCGTCACCGAGTCGCGCGTCGCCGTCCGCCGCTCTTGGGAGGAGGCGACCGACCTCTTCCGCAAGTACTCGGGCGAGCTCGCCTACGACTCTGACCGGGATGACATCCTTGATCGCTTGCCGCCACCCAGCGGTTGCGTCGAAGCCAAACGCATCGACGGCACCGCCCGTCAACTCGGTCTCGACACCGGGATCCCGATGGGAATCACGCTCTGCGCCGCCGAGCCCGACGTCATCCTCCTCGTCCTCGTCTCCGGCGCGGTCCACTCCCTCACCGGCTACGAAGCCTCCGATGCCATCGCCTCTCTCATGCTCGGCGCGACCGGCCCCTCCGGCGCCGCAACTCCGGCCGCAGGCTGACCACCGATGGGCGAGTCGTCGAGCTTCCGCCACCCCGCCGATCCTCCGGCCGACGATCCCACCGGGTCGCTCTACGGCGTCCCCTCCAGCGTCGGCCGTTCCCTGGGTGACACGATCAGCCCCGACGACTGGCGCCTCTATCACCTGATGCGCGAACTCCCGAACGGAGACCGAGCCCGCATCATCGCCTTCGCCGAGATGCTCTTCGACTTGCGCGAGGCCCGTTCCTGGGCAGCGTCGGGGGGGGGGGGGGGGGGGGGGGGGGGGGGGGGGGGGGGGGG
>JAXDKI010000561.1:0-2517 GCA_034667245.1 Thermomicrobiales bacterium
GGTGCGGATCAGGCAACCCCGACAGCGGTGTCCCGCGACACAGTCGAGGACAGCCAGCCCACGGAGCATGCGAAGGAGGGCACCACCGCTGACAGCCCCGCGAATCCGCCGGCGCCAGTCGAATCCCGACCCGAAGTGGCGCAAGAGATTGCCGTCATACTCGGCGACAGCGGCGGGGGCGAGATCGTCTGGCGACCGAGTGTGCAGGGGAGTCCACACCTTTTCGTCACTGGTATTCCGGGACAAGGGAAATCCTGGACGATCCTCCGGCTGCTCATCGAGTTGCATCGGCAAGCAGTCCCAGCGCTCGTTTTCGACTTCCACGGCCAACTCGGTTCGCCCGAGGATCGGTATGTTCAGGTCGCCGCCCCTGTCGTAGTGGACGCCGTGGCAGGACTGCCGTTCTCGCCATTCGAGTGCTCCTCCGATGCGTCGACCAGCGGGTGGAACGCGACCGCGTTCGCGGTTTCGGAGATCTTCGCCTACGTGTGCGATCTCGGGGACATTCAACGCGACGCCATGTTTACGGCCATCCGCGACTCTTACCGCGCCTATGGGTTTGGCGCCGACGATCGGAACGGTCTCGGAGCCGGCGAGTATCCGACGCTCGAAGATGTCCACGCCCGGATCGAGCAAGCCGAGAAACAGAAGCGAACCCAGAATCTCGTCGCCCGTTGCAGGCCATTGTTAGAGATGGACGTCTTTCGTCCGCCGGTTGGTACTCGGAACGATTTGATCGACACGATCAAGCAGGGCATGGTCGTCGACCTTCACCGGCTGGCCTCAGAAACACTCCAGCTCGCTGCCGGTGCATTTCTCCTGCGGAAAGTCTATCGGGACATGTTCCAGTGGGGGCCGGCCGCTCAGTTACGCCTCGCGATCGTCCTCGACGAGGCCCACCGACTTGCTCGGGATGTGACTCTACCCAAGATCATGAAGGAGGGTCGCAAATACGGCGTTGCCGTAGTCGTTGCGAGCCAGGGACACGGTGATTTTCATCCAGATGTCATTGCCAACGCCGGAACCAAGATCGTTTTCCGCACGAACTTCCCGGAATCGCGCCGCGTCTCGGGGTTCTTCCGAATGCGCTCCGGCTACGACGTACCGGCCATCGTGGAAGGACTCGGCGTCGGCAATGCGGTCGTCCAAACACCGGAGATGCCCCTGGCCGTCCGGTCCCAGATGCGACCTCCAGATTGACTTATGACATCGGGACCACCCCGCGATCCGAGCCGCCTTCGACAACTGGGCGACGACGGAGCGGGACGTGGAGATGTTGGAGGAGGCGGTGGCAGAGGCGGCACCGCGTTCGACATGAGCGGCGAGCCGACGGAACGGGGTGCCTATGGCACGATCGTGATCGTCCCCTCGCGCGCCACGACGCCAAAGTGCCGGAGATCGAGGGTCAGGACCTTACCGCCATTTCGCTCGGCGCAGGCGATCACCGCCGCATCGGCAAGTCCAAGCGGGAGATCGTGATACCGCTGTATCAACTCGTGGATCCGAGGTAGATCGGCCTCACCGCAGTCAAGGGCGTAGGCACCCGATATGAGGTCGCCGACGAACAGATCTAGCCGGGGCGGGCGAAAGTCACGTTCCAAGAAGTTGGCGACTTCAGCGAAGATCGCGACAGGCAGAATCAGTTGCCCGCGATCGTCGCGCAACGTCCTGACTACGCGATCGTGATCGCGGTCGCTCCGACGGAGCGCCGCCAGGAGACCGGAGGTATCGAGTGTTACCAATCGGGCTTCCAGTGTTCCGCGAGCCAGTCCTCATAGTCGGCACCGTTCACCGATCCGTCCTCCACCGAGCCGAATGACTTTGGCCAGGGCCGTTCCTGCTCGGCAACATACGCGGCGAGCGCATCATGGATCACCTGAGCCTGGGGGCGACCGGACCGACGCGCGATTGCCTTCAGTTCTGCATGCAACTGGCTAGGGATATAGATAGTCGTCTTGTCCATATGCACATTCTAATTCATATGGTATATGGTAACTTGCGCTGTGTGGATAGTTCGGAGATTAGGCGCCAGCGAATCCTGAGTGGTCCGGGTATTCCAACGACTCGGATAAGCGAGGTGACGTTTGCGGCGCTCGTTTCCTGAGTCATGCCGGCAAGGCTCAATCACGGTAGGTGAGGAGAATGATGAGGCGCCCAAGAGCCGGCACCCACGCTCACCAACCTGCATCTCTTCGCACGAGAGGCAAGGGCCTGAATCTGGTGTAGGACGCGTCGGACCCGGCCTGGCGTCTGCGCGCCTTCAGGCCGGGTCCGGACAGGGTCGCGCTACATTGTTCGGCGAGTTGTCGCGCTGTCCGGCACTGCCGTCGTCCCCGTAGCGGCGTCGACGACCTCGGCGTTGGTCTGGTCCTCGACGCGGACCTCTTCGTGGCGGACGGTGCCGGCCACCCGCTCGGTCCGCTGCACGGCCTCCTTGCCGACCTCGATCTCTTCCGCCACCCGCACCCGCTTCTGGACGTCGACCTCCTCGCCGCGCACCGGGACCTCGATCGTGCC
>JAXDKI010000562.1:0-7949 GCA_034667245.1 Thermomicrobiales bacterium
CACCGCCGTGCGCCCCTACACATATCGATATGACACTGACCGCGCAGACCGCCACGAGACCGCGCGTCATCCTGCTGATGGGTCCGGCGACCTACCGGGCCGGTGCCTTCCTGGCTGCCGCCGAGCGCCTCGGACTCGATGTCGTCCAAGCGATCGACGTACCCGCTCCACTCGCCGGGGAATGGCGGGTAACGCTCGGGCTCGACTTCAACGAGCCGGAACTGTCCGCGCAGCAAGTGGCCGACTTCGCCGCAACGCACCCGGCCGCCGCGATCCTCGCCGTGGACGATGGGGCGACGCTCGTTGCGGCGATGGCGAGCTCCCGCGCGGGGCTGCCGCATAACGACCCCGAGTCCGCCCTCGCCGCCCGCGACAAGCTCGTGATGCGGGAGCGACTTGCGGCGGGCGGTGTGCCGGTGCCCGCGTTCCGACCGTACCCCTTGACCTCCGATCCGGCACTGGTTGCGGCTGAGGTTCCCTATCCCTGTGTCGTGAAACCGACCCGCCTATCCGGAAGCCGGGGTGTGATCCGTGCCGACTCGCGCGAAGAGTTCGTCGCCGCCTTCGAGCGGACGCGACAGATGCTCCTCGCCCAAAGGGATGATCCGGCGACCTGCCTCCTCGTCGAGGAGTACATCCCCGGTGTCGAGGTCGCGCTGGAAGGATTGCTCACCGGTGGCGAGTTGCGCGTCCTCGCGCTCTTCGACAAGCCCGATCCGCTCGATGGTCCCTTCTTCGAGGAGACGATCTACGTCACTCCATCGCGCCTGCCCGCCGAGACGCAGGACGCCATTGCCCGCCGCACCGCCGAGGCCGCGGCTGCCCTCGGACTGCGCGAAGGACCGGTCCACGCCGAGCTACGCGTCAACGAGCGGGGCGTCTGGCCGATCGAATTAGCCGGACGATCGATCGGCGGCCTCTGCTCGACGATCCTCGAGTTCGGCGCCGGGATGTCGCTGGAGGAGCTGATTCTCCGCCACGCGGTCGGACTCCCACTCCCCACGACCGAGCGCGCCGGTGAGGCCGTCGGCGTGATGATGATCCCCATCCCCCGCGGCGGTGTGCTCAAGGCCGTCGACGGTCAGCACGACGCTTGCCGGGTCCCCGGTATCACTGGTCTGGAGATCACCGCGAAAACGAACTACCCGATCGTGCCGTTGCCGGAGGGAGCCGCCTACCTCGGCTTCATCTTCGCCCGCGGTGACACGCCGGAGTTCGTCGAGGCGGCCCTCCGCGAGGCACACGGCCGCCTGCGCATCCGAATTGACCCGCTCCTGAGCTTGCAGCGGACGGGATAGTCCTTCCCTGCGCCACCGCGGACCGATCCCCGATGCGTAGAAATCCACCTTGCGCTCGCCAGCTCGGTGGACTACCGTTTCGACCGGGCGGCAATCTTGCGTTTCGGCAATGAGACGTTGGATAGACGCCGACACCGTGCGCCCGTTCGAAGGAGGATCAACGCGGTGGGTATTTTCGATCGGATGTCCCGGCTGATCCGGGCGAACGTGAACGACTTGATCGACAGCGCCGAAGACCCCGAGAAGATGCTCAACCAGATCCTGCGCGACATGGAGTCCGCCATCCCGCAGGCGCGGATGCAGGTCCAGGAGATGATCGCCCAGGAGAAGCTGGTCGAGGCGGACCGCAACGAAGCGCAGAAGCTCGCCCTCGAGTGGGGCAACAAGGCCCAACGGGCGGTCGCGGCCGGTAAGGACGACCTCGCCCGTGAGGCGCTACGGCGCAAACGGGACAACGAGCAGAACGCCCAGCTCTACGCCGAGCAGCTGGCAACCCAAGAGCAGGTCGTCGCGAAGCTCAAAGACCAGCTCCGTCAACTCGACGCGAAGTATCAGGCGACGCTCAGCAAGCGCGACACGCTGCTCGCCCGCCACCGTGCCGCCAGGGCGACCGAGCAGGTCGCGCGTACCCTGACGACCTTCTCCCCGATGGACCCGACGGCCGACCTTGACCGGATGGAGCGCAAGATCCGCTCACGGGAGGCAACAGCCGCGGCGATGGTCGAGATGGGCAGCGAGACGATCGACGCCCAGTTCATGGAACTCGACGATCCCGACATCGAAGCCGAGTTGGAGCTCCTGAAGGCAGGCAGCAGTCTTGACGACGGCATCGAGGCGGAGTTGCATGCGCTCAAGAGCGGCAGCGGGCAATAGCAAGAGTGAGTTGAGCTTCGCGGGGCGTTTTGCGTCTATCGGCGAAGTTGCCCGAACCAGCGTTGGTGCAATCGTCCGCGCGGGGCTGAAGTCCCCGCGCGACACCAGCGCGACAGGCACATACCGGTCATTCCACCCCGGTACACGCCGACACCGCCGATCAGCCACAATTCCGTAAAGGCTACTTCTTCTGGGCTGGCGCGCCGCCGCCCTTACCCTTGGCGCCGCCGGCACCGGGGGGAACCCAGCCTTCCGGCATGCGGGCATCCGCGCCGAAGAAGAACTCCTCCATCTGCTCGCGGAGGATGCGGCGCGTTTCCGGATCGGCCGGGTTGAGCCCGTAGTGGTTGATTAGGATCGTCATGTGGGGCTGCCAGAGGGCGAAACCCTCGGCAGAGACGTTGTCGTAGATACGCTGGCCCAACTCGCCGGGGAATGGAGGCGTCTCCAGCCCCGGGAGCTCCCGGCCGAGCTTGACGCACTGCACCATCCGCGGCATCGACGTGCTCCTAGTTGATAGTTGTCAGTTGTCAGATTTTTCACGTAGGTGCGAGCACCCGTTTGAACCGTAGTTGAGAGGGTGGGGTGGTGTCAAACGGGACGGATCGGGATAGGGCGAGGAGCGAGCGGGCTCGGCCGCGCGTCGTGCTGTTCGGGATGCGTTATGTCGGCTCACCTCCGGTACTCCGGGAGCTGCTGGCGGCAGGGTACGACGTGCGGGCGGTGGTGATGCCGGGACCGCCGGGCATGATGGCGCTCCCGTCGCTGCCTGGCACGAATGTCTGGCGGGGGAACTTCATCCCCCTAGCCGACGTCTCCACGGAACCAGGCAACACTCCAGGTGAGAACGTCGACGACATGGCGCGCGCGGCCGGGATTCCGGTGCTGCTGGTGGGCAGCCTCCGCCGGCCGGAGGTCGTCGCGGCGATTGCCGCCTACCAACCGGACGTGATCGCGGTCTCCTGCTTCAGCCTACGTCTGCCACCCCCGGTTCTCGCACTCCCGCGCTTTGGATGCCTCAACGTCCACCCTTCATTGCTGCCGCGGGGACGGGGAAGCGACCCGGTGTTCTGGACGCTACGGCGTGGGGAACGGGAAACCGGGATCACGATCCACCTGATGGACGAGGGCTACGACAGCGGTCCGATCCTGCTCCAGGAGCGGGTCGCCGTGCCGGAAGGGGTCCGCCTGCTCGACTTCGAGCGCGAGCTGTCGGAGCAAGGCGGGCGCCTGCTCGTCACGGCCATCGATGGCCTGGTTGCCGGGGAGATCGTCCCGACACCCCAAGACGACCGCCTGGCGACGATGGCACCGGAACCGACCGCCGAAGACTACGTCGTACCGACCGATCGCCCCGCGGAGTGGGCCTACAACTTCGTCCGCGGGGTGGCGCCTCTCAACGGTCCGTTGATGCTTCACGTTGCCGGGTCTAACGAGCGGAGCCGACTGCACGATGCCATCTCGTATTCGCGGGACGGGCGTCAAAAACTCCCGATCGAGCGGAGCGACAACGAGATTTTGGTCCAGTTTGCGCCGGGAGTGGTGCGCTTTTCCACCGCGGGATAGACCGCGAAAGGCAGTTACCTCCTGATCGCCGTGGACTTCAGGTCACCATAACACCTGAGAGTGTTCTGAGAAATTCGGTAAATCTCAACATTCCTCTGTGCCAATTGTTGACATCTCTAGGATCGGTGTGAGATAACCCAGGCATCGCTGGTACACGGTTACCCCAAGGTCGTTGGCTGCGGCCGTTTGAGGGGTGACGGTCCGGCCAATCCGGCGCTCTGAGGGATGGCGTCCGGGTTTCCAATGTCGCCGGTCCATGGGGCCGGTTCGACGCCGATCGGCAATCGAGAGTCGCGATTTGCGTCTCACGTGATCGCCGCCGACCCGAGACCGGGCGGCGGTCGGTTGGCCGTGTGCCGCCGTCCGTTCGCCGGGTGCGGGTAAAGGAGCGACCCGTCGTGTCAACGACAGTTCGCCTTGGCTTCGCCGTCTCCAGCCGGCGCGCCGTCCGCCTGTTCACGGCAATGTTCATCCTAGCCGCAATGATTGCACCAGAGATCGCGTCACCGCGGTCGGCTCGTGCCGCCTCGGCGGTGACCACCAGTTCCTTGAACCTGCGGGCGGGGCCGCGCACCGATCAGCGCGTCCGGCGGGTGATGCCGGCAGGAGCGGAGGTCGAGATCATCGGCGGTCCGCGCCGCGGCTTCTACAAGGTCGTCCACAACGGACTGGCGGGCTGGGCACACGGCGACTATCTCGACCTCAGCGGCGGGGGCGGTGACGATGGCGGCAGCAGTGGTTCCACCGCCGTGCTCTCGTCGTTGAACCTGCGGACCGGTCCGAGTACCTCGAGCGCGGTCATCCTCGTCATGCCCAGAGGAGCGCGCGTAGACCTGACCGGCGACAGCGACAACGGGTTCCTTGGCGTCGTCTATCGCGGTACCTTCGGTTGGGCCTACTCGGAATACCTGGAAGGCGGAACCAGCGGCGGAGACGATGGCGGCGGTTCGCTTCCGACGGGCAGCGGCGGCGGCTGGGCGACGGTCGACTCGGCGCTGAATCTCCGCAGCGGCCCGAGCACAGGCGATTCGGTCATCCTCATCATGCCGGGCGGCGCCGGCGTCGAGTTGACAGGCGACGAGGCCAACGGCTTCCTCGGCGTGATCTACAACGGCACCCGCGGCTGGGCCTACGGGCAGTACCTCAACACCGGCGGCGGCGGCAACGACGGCTCCGTCGACGGCTCGGACGGCTGGTCGACGGACGAGATCATCGCGATCATCAACGCCGCCGCCGATCGCTACGGGCAGAGCCGCGAAGACATGCTCCGAGTCGCCCGTTGCGAGTCGAACCTCGACCCCTACAACGTGACGCCTCCCTACAGCGCCAGCGGTCTCTTCCAGTTCCTCCCCGGCACCTGGGCCTCGACTCCCTATGCGAACGACGACATCTTCGACCCCGTCGCCAACGCCAACGCCGCCGGCTGGATGTGGTCCGTCGGCCGCCGCAACGAGTGGGTCTGCCAGTAGGCGGGACGGACAGACGGACAGACGAATGGGGCGCGGCCGGTTTCGGTCGCGCCCTGCTCGTTTTGCAGCGGACATGAGAAGATCAGGCCACCTGGTCCCGAAGCCAACTCTCGAAGCGGTCGGTTGCCTCTGTTATCGAGTCTGTTCGTTCGGCGACGAGTTCGAGTTGTCTTGCTAAGTCGATCGGCTCGCCAGCATAGGCGAGGCCATTGATGCGAAGAAACACGTCCATCGCAGCGAATGCGGTTCGCTTGTTACCACCGAGAAACGCCTGGGCCCGTGAGATGCCGATTGCTAATAGGGCTGCCTGGCGCACCAAATCTGCCTCTTCATAGACTGCCGACATTCGCGGTCGCACGATCGCGGACTCGAGACCACCTTCGGTGCGCAGTCCGGCGGGCGGCAACCCGAACTTGCGCATCACCCCCTCATGAAGGGCGATGACATCGTGCAGTCCGAGGGAGTTGGGCACCGTCACCGATCAGCGAGGTAGCGGTATCCCGCCTCGTTGCGCTCCCAGCTCGCCTCGAATGCTTCGCGAAGTTCCGGTCTCAAGACCGGGCGGACCTCAAGCGGCGTAACCTCGATTCCAAGGAGTTGCCCTTCGTGCAGCCCCTGCCGTTCCACCTCTTCCTTTGGAATGGTGACCACGAAACTGTTTCCAACTTTGCGCAACTGCTGTCGAATCATCTGGTTCCTCCTGCTACTGTATATACGGTATATCCGCTCACTCGCCCAGCCGCACGGGATCCGACACGGCGCGGTCGGTACCGCGGCAAGCCCCTGGGCGGTCATACCGTCCTTACCGACCAGGGTGGTCGGTCGAACGCTCATCCAACCAGTCGCACATGAACCCGATCACCGCCTCGGCGTCGAGCTCGTTGAAGATCTCGTGGCGATCGTCCGGCCAGAGCTTCAGCGTCTTCTCGGCGCTCCGGGCCTGCTGATAGAGGAGTTCCGACCCGCGAGGGCTGGTCAGCCGATCGTCAGCCCCGTGCATGACAAGGAGCGGGAGGGACAACTCGGCGAAGTGGGAACGGGCGTCCCGCGCCGCCAGGTAGAGCTCGCGGGCGAGTCCGAGGCGGACCTTGCCCCTGTAACATAGCGGGTCGTCGGCGAGGCGGCGCTCCACCTCCGGGTCGCGACTGAGGACCCCCGGCGTGGACGGCAGCATCGGCAGGTCGGGTGCGACGCGGGAGAGGAGCTGGAGCAGCCGCGTCTGCCAGATAGGGACCGACTCGCCGACGATCAGGGCGGCGCCGCTCAGGATCAACCCGGCGAGGTTACGCTGGTGACGCAGCGCGTACCGGGTCGCGATCAGACCGCCCATCGAATGACCGAGGACAAAGAGCGGACCCGACGGGTTCTCCGTCCGGGCGCGCTCGACCAGGACGTGAAAGTCGTCGACGAAGTCGTCGAAGCGTCGGATACTGGCACGGCGACCGCGGCAGGCCCCGTGACCCCGATGATCGACGGCAAAGACCGCGTAGCCCCGACCATTCAGCGCCTCGATCACGTGGCGGTAGCGTCCCGTATGCTCGGCATACCCGTGAGCAAGGGCGACGACGGCCTTCGGCATGACGGGTCCCCAAGCGAGTGCCTGGAGCGTGACGCCGTCCCTGCACTTCACCTCGAACCGCTCGCTCCGATACTCCGTCTCGCTCGGCATGGCTATTGCCTCTGCATCATCGGCGGCCGGCATCGGTTCGCCATTGGTATGATGCCAGGAAGCAGAGGGAGAAGGAGCGATCGTTACTCCGCAGGCAAACCTCACTCCACCACAGCGGCCGGCGGCTGCCGGTTCGGCCACCGTCCGCGCCTTCGTCGGTCAGCGCGTGACGACGCGGATCGAGCTGCCGTTCAAGACGATCGCCAGAGTCATCTTGACCCTGGCATTCCTCTGGCTACTCGCGCGCATCTGGAACATCCTGCTCCTCCTCTTCATCGCGGTCTTGCTGGCGGCCGCCGTGAATCCGATCATACGCCGGTTGCAGCGGCAGGGCGTGCCCCGCGGCGGTGCCGTCGCCATCGTCTTCCTCGCGCTACTCGCAACCCTCGCCGGGATCCTCCTCCTCGTCATCCCGCCGCTGATCGACGAGGGGCGGGCGTTTGCCGCGGATTTGCCCTCCTACGTCGAGAAGACGCAAAGACTCCTGAGAGACAATCCCGACCTTTACCAGCGGATCCAGGACGCGGCGAACCGCGGCTCCGCCGATCCGGGTGTCGTCTTCCAGGGCTTCCTCGCCTTCAGCTCCGGCCTCATCGCGGCGATCAGCAACACCGTCATCGTCCTCGTCATGACGATCTACATCCTTGCCGACGGCAAGCGCATCTACGCCTGGTGCATGCGGTACCTGCCGGAGAAGCAGGAAGACAAGGTCAGCCGAGCACTCCCGGAAATCAGCCGGGTCGTCAGCGGCTACGTCATCGGCCAGCTGATCACCTCGGCCATGTTCGGCGCCTTCACCTTCGTCGTGCTGACACTCGTCGGCGTCCCGCAGCCGCTCTTCCTGGCGATTCTCGCCGCCTTCGCCGACGCCATCCCGATCGCCGGGGTGCTGATCGCCACCGTGCCGGCGGTGCTCCTGGCCCTGACCGTCTCCTGGCCGGCGGCGGCGATCGTCCTCGTCGCCTACATCGCCTACCAGCAGATCGAGAACTACATCATCGTGCCGCGCGTCTATCGCGACACCCTCCACGTCTCCTCCTTCGCCGTCCTGATCTCGGTCCTGATCGGCGGCCA
>JAXDKI010000563.1:0-10328 GCA_034667245.1 Thermomicrobiales bacterium
GCAAGACCGTCGCGACACCCACCTCGTCGGCAGTGGGCGACGGTTCGACCTCCTTCACCATTCCCAAAGCCAAGAAGGGCAGCCACAAGGTCACCGCGACCGTCGGTCGCATATCGGCGTCGGCGACATTCACGGTCCGTCCTAGCATCTTCGCATCGCCATCTGGCGGGACCGTCGGCCGCGCCGTCAACGTGACGCTCCGGGGCTACGGGAAGGGAGAATCGGTAGCCGTCGCCTGGGACTCGACATCGAAAAAGCTCGCAACGGTCGTCGCCTCCGCGAGCGGCAGCGCCGACGTGCAGGTCACCATCCCGCCGACTCCCGGCGGACAGCACAAGCTCATAGGAGCCGGAAACACGGGCAGTCAGAGCAGCATGTCGTTTCGGGTGGTACCATCAATCAGGTTGAGCCCATCCAGGGGTCCCGCGGAAACCAGCGTTCGGGTCGCACTTCGAGGCTATCAAGCGGGCGAGCAGGTAGAAATCCAATGGCGCGTCGACGGGGGCACGCAGGGCTTGCGAGTCGTCACCGTCGGTGCCTCCACCGGAAGTGCGAACGTCACGGTTACCGTACCAAAAGGATCGAAACCAGGGAGCTATGCCATCGTCGGCGTCGGCTACCGCGTGAGCTTCGCGGAAGCTCCATTCCAAGTGACCTGAGCGGGGCTCCCCACCCACCCTGCCCATGGTCGTCCCTCGAAATCCAGAGCAAGGTCACACTGGTCCGGCAATCTTGCCGCATCTCGGCTACGGCGGCAGCTTGCGTAGCGCCGGCCGGCCGAAGCCCCTATGGTATAAGGAACGGCGGTCGAGGCGACTGCAGATTATTGGACGGCGAAAGGTCGGACCCGCGTGCGATCGGAACGGGATAAGTGGCGGGTTCCGGAGTCGGATCCTGCCGGACAGCACCCGGCGGGCGGCCGCGGCTTCGATCGACTCTCCCGTCCACAGGGCGATTCCCCGGGCACCGAACCGGGCGACGAGCCGGAGCGCGCACCGCTGATCTACTGCGGGCAATGCGGCGCGCTCAATCCCGCCACCAACCACTTCTGCGCAGCCTGCGGCGCCACCCTACTCGATGCTTTTCACGCCAGCGAGGGGCTACGCGTCTACGAGCGCCCCGACACGGCTTCCCGCCTGATCGAGATTGTCCCAGCCGGCAACGAGCTCGACGTCGTCGAGGATCCTGACTCGCCGATGGAATTCGTCCGGGTCAAGCTCTCGACCGGGCGACTCGGCTACATCCGTCTCGCCGACGTCGAAGCACTTGCGACCGCCGCGCCAACGGAGCGACCGCGCCTCGACATCCCCGACATCAACACACGTGCCCGAGGTTGTGTGACGCCGACCGCCGCGGTCGCCTCGCTGGCGCTGCTGGTCGTGATCGCGACCTTCGGGTACTACCTGCTCAATCGTGAGGACGTTGCCAACAGCGGTTTCCTGGCCCTGATCTTCTGCCTCGCGCTGGCGCCGCTCCTCTTGCTCACGATCGGCGTATATCTGTACGCGCGCGGGCGAGAAGAGCGCCTCGAAATCGAAGAAGAGGAAGCCGCGGAAGCGAATTCGCCGTCGGGCGCCGACAGCTAGCGATCGCCCGAAGCCGTGCCAAGCGAAGGGGACCCGGACGAACGTGGAGATCGAGGGCACGTTAGAAGGACTGCAAGCCTACGCGATCCACGACACGCGCTACTACCGCGTCTTCTACAGCCATACCGACGCTCCCGACCAAATCCTCCAGTGCCAGCTCCCCTTCGACGCCCTCGACCCAAACCTCAAACCCGGCGATCCGATCACGATCACCTACCTGCTCAAGACCGTGATGCGCATCGGGAGCCGATAGCCGATAGCCGATAGTAAGAGTCGAACGCCACGATTCCCCACGTCAAGACGGACGCGGGGTCGGCTGCCGAACCCGTTCTCCTATCGGCTATCGGCTACCGGCTATCGGCTAAATGCTTGCTCAGTCCTCTGTCCCCTGTCCTCAGACTCCTTGCAGCCAGCGCTCGTCGCCGATCGTCGTCGTGCGACCGTGACCGGGGTAGACGACGGTATCCGGCGGGAGATCGACGAGGCGGGCGAGGCTGCGATTCATCGTCTCCTGGTCGGCGCCGGGGATATCGACTCGACCGTGCCCACCCGGGAAGAGGACGTCGCCGCCGAGGAAAACGCGGTCGGCTTCGCTAAACAGCGCGATGTGGGCAGGGTCGTGACCGGGCAGGTGCATTACCCGGAAGACGTGCTCACCAAGCCGTACCTCGTCGCCATCGGCAAGCAGGCGATCGGGTGTCACAGGCGGGATGGTGAACGGCAGCTCCGTCGTCGCGCTGCCGGGATTGGCCAGTCGCTCCACGGCGAGTTCGTGAGCCGCGAGCGGCGCGCCGGTCGACTCCTTGAGCTCGGCGGCATCTCCGATGTGGTCCCAATGGGTGTGGGTAATCACGATCAGCGTGATCCGTCGCCCCGCCGTCTTCGCCGCTTTGGCAACTCGGTCCGCGACATCCATGGGTGCGTCGATCACGATCGCCTCTTGTGACTCATCATCGGAGACGAGGAAGGCGTTTGTCTCGATTGGACCACCTACGAACGACTCAATCGTCAAAGGCATTGCTCTCTGCTCCGTTCCCTACCGCGCCTCGGCACCGGCGGGTTCCAAGTTCGCTTCCGCTTCCATCAATTGCTCGCCGGGAGGTTCCGGCTGCGGTGCCGGCTCGGGTTGCGGTACGACCGCGTCCGGGTCCATCCCCGTGGCCCAGACCTGATCCTCGGTGGGGGCGACCTCGACGCCGAGCCGGAGGAGGAGATTCGCGCACCAGACTGCGCGCCACGGTCGAGGATCGACCGGCTGCTTCGGCGCGTGCGAGTCGGAACCACACGAGATCAGCAGCCCCCGCTCCTCGGCGAGCCGGCGGTAGAGCGTCGTCTGCTCGTCGGTGTAGGAGCGGTAATGCGCCTCCAGGCCGTCGATCGGGATCTCCGCCAGCATCCGGTCGAGGTCCGCCTCGGTCATGACGCCGACCGAATCGCTGCGGCCGGGATGGGCGACGATGCAGATACCGCCCGCCTCGTGCGCCGCGGCGACGACCTGACCGAGCGGCAGATCCGCCGTGAACGTCCCGCCCAGCTCGACGACGAGATTTGCCGCCTCCGTCAGATTCTTGACGTGCCCCTCTTTGATGGCGGACGAGAGGACATGGAACGGCCAGAGCGGCCGGCCGGCCATCGCCTCGCCAAGCGAAGGCAACGCCCGACCCGACGCCTCGATCCGCTTCCAGGCATCGACGGCGACACGCTGGAGTCTGGCGTCGACCTCCGCGAGCAAGGCGTTGAATGGGGCGGCAGCCGGGTCGCTGCGGCCGGGCGCGATCCCGTAGACGAGCACGTGCCACTGACGGTCGGACCAGCTCGTCGTCATCTCGACGCCGGGGATGACGACGATGCCGCGTTCCTGGCCGAGTCGCATCGCCTCCGCGACCGAGCGCTGGGTGTCGTGATCGCACACCGCGACAACGCGAAAACCGCGCTCCGCGAGGTGGTGGATCAGCGCGGCAGGGGTCCAGAATCCGTCGCTCGCCAGCGTATGCAGATGAAGGTCGACGGGGGCGGTGGGACCGAGCGCCGTCGCCATCGGAAACGCGAACTGGGACGCGGTACTCACGTCGAGAAAGCCTCCTATCGCCGTGCGGGACGGCCACCGTGGCTCCCCTCACGCGGAGATCAGTCTACCCCGGAATCAAGACATTGAGTGACTGATCTGCCCAGGCGCTTCGACCGATCCTGAAGCCGACGTGTCCAGCCGTCAGGAAGTGGATCGCCCGTCACGGCGGTGCCAGCGGTTCGCGCCGGAGAGATAGGCGAGCAATGGGGAGGGGACCCGCTCGTCGAGCGAGTCGCGGGTGAACAGGAGCAAGAGTGCTTCGATGGCCACGATCCAGGCGAGGACCATTAGGGCGTAGAAGAGCGGCTGCGTGTACCTGGCGAAGAGGAAGAGGTCGATCAGGAAGAGGTAACCGACGATCCCGGCCGCTCGACCGGAGTTGAGATGGAAGTCGGCCAGCCGGCCGAACTTCACCCAACCGAGCACCAGGGAGAAGACACCCGTCGCCGTCAGCACCGCGATAAAGAGGGGATGATCGCGAACGACCTGGGGGCGCAACACGAGCAGCCAACCAACCGCGGAGAAGGTCACGCAGACATCGGCGATCGAGTCGAGTTTGCTGCCGAATGTCGACGTCTGTCCGAATCTCCTCGCCAGTTGGCCGTCGAGGACGTCAGTGCTCGCTGCGACGACGAGGCCAAGCCCGACCGCCCTCGGCAAGTCGGCCACAGCGAACGCCCAGAGCACGGGGACGAGGAGCAGCCGGAGGAGACTCAGTTGATTGGGGACAGACCACCTGATCGGTTGCATGATGGAAGGCATCCTCGACGTCGTGTGATGGCGATTGGGTTGACGAGGCACCGTGCACTTCGCGCGCGTCCTTTACGTATTGTCCGCAAAAACTTGTCCGTGTCCGGGGATCGTAGCACAGATGTAAGCCAATAGCTGGCACTCAGGTTGCACTCTCCTCGACCAGAGACTGGCGAGCGACGGCACCGTCGGAGGCATCCCTTGCGGGCATCTCACCCGGCATGTCACCATCCTGAGGGAAGAAGGAACCGCGGGCGTCTGGCGGAACACCCGCTCGGCGATAGGAGGCCGATTCCATGAGCGACGGGGCGAACAGCGAGCGTGTTGGAGCGATCTTCAAGGCCTATGACGTTCGCGGCATCGTGCCGGACGAGTTGACGCCCGAGGTTGCCTACAAGATCGGGCGGGCGCTGGTCGCCTATCTCGGCGTCGACGAAGTCGCCGTTGGTCGAGACATGCGCGTCTCCGGTCCGGCACTCGCCGGCGGCTTGATCGACGGCATCCGCGATCAGGGCGCGGACGTGGTCGATCTCGGGCTGGTCTCGACCGATACGCTCTACTTCGCCGTCGGCAAGTACGGCTACCGTGCCGGTGTCATGATCACCGCCTCCCACAACCCGCCGGAGTACAACGGGTTCAAGATTTGCCGGGAAGAGGCGCGCGCACTGTCCTTCGAAGAAGGCATCAGTCAGATCCGGGACCTGGTTCTCAAAGGTGACTTCCCCTCGCCGGTGGGTGGTCGCCGCGGCGATGTTGTCGCACGCGACGTGCTCGGCGCCTACGCGGAACACGTCCTGTCACTCATCGATCCGGCGAAGATTCGCCCGCTCAAGATCGCCATCGACGCCGGCAATGGCATGGCCGGCGAGCTCGTCCCGCGCGTCTTCGCGGAGCTCCCCTGCGAAGTCGTCTCCCTCTACTTCGAGCTCGATGGGACCTTCCCCAACCATCAGGCCGATCCGAGCAAGCCGGACAACGTCAAAGACCTGCAACGTGCGGTGATGGAGCACACGTGCGACCTTGGTGCCGCATTCGACGGCGACGCCGATCGCGTCTTCGTGATCGACGAGCGCGGTCAGCGGATCGGCGGCGACATGGTGACTGCCATGGTCTCCATCGCCATGCTTGAGAAGTATCCCGGGGCCGCGATCTGCTACAACCTGATCTGCTCGGAATCGGTACCGGAGATCATCGAGGCCCACGGCGGTCGCCCGATCCGGACGCCGGTCGGCCACTCGCTGATCAAGAAGATCATGCGCGAGGAGGATGCCGTTTTCGGCGGTGAGCACTCCGGCCACTTCTACTTCCGCGACAACTGGTACGCCGACTCCGGGATGATCGCCCTCCTCACCGTTCTCCAACTCGTCTCGGAGTCAGGCCAGACACTCTCGGATATCCTGCGCCCGCTCGACACCCGGGTCCGCACCGGCGAACTCAATTTCAAAGTGGAAGACAAAACCGCGGCACTCGATCGGATCGAGTCCACCTTCCGCGCACAAGGGGCGACGATCGACCGTCTGGACGGCGTGACCGTGAAGTTCGCCGACTGGTGGGTCAACGTCCGCCCGTCGAACACCGAGCCCCTGCTACGCGTCAACGCCGAGGCGGATACCCCGGAGCGGCTGGAGCAGATCACGAAAGGGGTTCTGTCGCTGATCCAGGGAACGGGCGGCGGATAGGGAGGGATCGGGTACACTCGGGTCCATGCCTAATCCCACCGCGACCGGGGTGACCCAACCCCGTTGGCCTGTGCTTCCGCTCGGCACGACGCTGCGGATCGTCAAGCTCGCACCCGACGGCGCGGAGGTGACGAGCTATCCCGGTGTCGTCGTCGAGGCAGGTGCGCCGTCACCGTGGGTCGCCGTAAGGGCGACGTGGGTGTCGCGTTTGCACAACTTGGACGGGTTGCTCTTCGTGCCGGGCGATACCTTGCACGAGTTCTTTTCGCCGGCACACCCGTTCAACCTCTTCTCCGTTTTCGCCCCGGACGGGACGCTCCGCGGCTGGTACGCGAACGTGACCTACCCCAGCCGTCTCGATGCGTCGACGGACCCATGTACGCTCTCTTGGCACGATCTCTACCTCGACGTCGTCGCCCTCCCGGACGGAACGGTGGTCGTCCGCGACGAGGACGAGCTGGCCGCCGCCGGACTCCTCGCCTCGGATCCCGCGCTACACGCCCAGATCCTCACGGTGCGCGACGAATTGCTGCGCCGCTGCAAGGCACGGGAGTTCCCGTTCCACGAGCAGTGATGGGGCAATCGCGATCCTTACCCCGCGATCCGGTGGTACTTCCGCATCACCTCCCGGAGGCGATCGAGCGGAATCGCATACGACGTCCGACCGGCGATGCCGACGGTGGTCGTCGCCATGCACAGGGCGTTGACGATGGCCTCCTGGGTTGCGTCGACGACGGCTTCGAACAGGTCGCTGATGGCGGAGTTGGGGTAGGCACGAACGGCCACTGGCTCGATCGTGTCCCTCTGATTCAGTCCGCGGTTCCCGGTCGAAAAGGCGAGAAAGAGGTCGCCACTGCCGTTGTCGCCGTTGCCGCCAACGCGGGCCAGGCCGACCGTCGCCCGCTGGGCTAAGCGCTTGCACTGGTTCGGCAACAGCGGCGCATCGGTGGCGACGATGATGATGATTGAGCCGTCGCCCTGTGACTTCGGCCTGTGCGTTGGCACCTCGTCGGACGGAATCTCCTCCCCGACCGGGGCGCCGTCGACGCGGAGGAGGTAGCGCCGGCCATAGTTGGCCTGGACTAAGACTCCTACTGTCCAACCACCCCGGTCAGCGGGCAAGACCCGCGACGACGTCCCGATTCCACCCTTGAACTCGTGGCAAATCATCCCCGTACCGCCACCGACGCAGCCCTCTGCGACCGGGCCGCTCGCCGCGACGTCGAGCGCGTGGAAGACGTGTTCCGGCTTGACGTGAAACCCGTTGATGTCGTTCAGCCAACCGTCGTACGTCTCCGCGACCACGGGGAGACTCCAAGTCTGCTCGTCTGCACCACTTCCATGTGTGACGTCGTAGGCGATCAAGGCGTCGCGAACAACGCCGACACTGTGCGTATTCGTGATCCCGATCGGCGTCGTCAGCAACCCTGCCTCTTCGATCCAGGCAACTCCCGTCATCTCGCCATTGCCATTCAATTGGTGGTAACCGGCATAGAGCGGGTCGTCACCGACGTTGCCTTCGTGAGGGATGATCACCGTCACACCAGTCCGAACCGGCCCTGCGCCGACGACCATGGGACCGTCACCCGAGAGCAGTGTCGTGTGACCAACCCGAACGCCAGGGACATCGGTGATCGCGTTCCACCGCCCGGTCTCGAGTCGACCGATGCGGATACCGAGTTCGCGCGCCCGGACCCGATCCCCCAACTGTCCTACCTGGTTGCCAGCGCCGCCACTCATCCATTCCTCCCTGACCAACACCTGCCAAATAGCCCGGATCGGGATGGGATTATATGTTCGTTCGCGGTTTTTTCGGTCCAGAGATGGCGGCCGAACGTGGCGACCTGCGGCGGACAAGGAGCATTGGTCAACGGGTCATCGGATCCTTCGGTCGCCGAGAAGTACCAGCGTACTACTCCGGCCGCAGGACCTATTGACCATGCCAAACACCGCATTGTGGGGACCGAATTGGCTCCCTAGGATAGGCGTGGGTGACGCTATCAGGCGGCACAGTCGTTGTCACGCCCTCAAGCATCGCCCGACTCCTGGAGAACCCGCATTGTCTCTTCGTCGGACGATCATCGCCATCACCTTGGCTGCGGCCACGGGACTGTCGGCAAACGGCAGTGCCGCGGCTGGTGATCTGCTGGCAGGCGCAACGTCGAATACGGTTCTCTCCGACGCCACCACCGACACCGTCGAAACGGTCGACCAAGTCGTCGAACCGGCGGCTGAGACCATCGCGGAACCCGTCGCGGAGACGGTGAATCAGGTGGTGACAGCGCCAGTAATTCCCGCCGAACCGGTCTCAGAGGTCGTCGAGGTAACCACCCAAACGGTGGAGATCATCACCGAGGACGTTCTGACTCCGGTCGAGGAGACGGTTGCGAGCGTTCCGGTGGCGGACGACAGCAACGTCGTCGCGGATCTCGCCGAGGCTGCTCCGGCCGATCTGCCCGCCGTCGCGGCGGTCGACGTGATCGCCGAGTCAGTTGTCACCGATGACTCCTCAACTCCGCTTGACGGGTTGACGGCAGCGGCCTCGACTGTGACGTCGAAGGTCGGTACTCCAGACAACGTCGTCGAGGGCCCGGCGGAGAACGCCGGTGCCGTCGTGGCCTCGGTCGGCGATGCAGCGGTGACCGACCTCGGCAACGTTCGGCCGACGATCCTTGGTGATCTCGGCGGGCTCGCTGGCGCGGCGGCCGCACAAGTCATCGGCAACGTCGTAGAAACCGGCTCCCCGACCCTCGGCCAGGTTTCGAGCGTCAGGGGCGAGACACTTCAGCCGACACTGCTCCCGGCCGGGGAAGCTGTCGGAACCATCGTCGCTCCTCTCGGCAATGTCGTAGGCGCGTCGGTCGGTGAGCCGGTCGCGCCGGTGGCCGAGTCGCTGGCAACGGTCGCCGAGACGATCGCACCGGTGCTCGCGGGCACGGCGCCAGTCGCCCGAACCATCGGCGAACTCGCGGGGCCAGTCGCCGAGACAGCGGCTCCCCTCAACTCGTTCACCGAGACGTTGCCCGCTGGAATCACGGAACCGGCCAACCCGGCTCTGCAACCGGTCGTTGAAGTTGGATCGGGTCTGGTGGAGACGGTGGCGCCGATCGCCGAGCCGGTTGCATCGGTCGCGGACGCTCTTGACCCAATGCTGCAGCCGGTCGCCGGCGCGATCGACCCGATCACTGCACCGGTTGTTGACGCACTTGCTCGTGCCAGCGAGCCGATCGTGCCGGCGGTAGTGACACCGATCGTGCCGATCGTCAGCCCGGTCATCGATCCCGTCACGACGATCGTGACGTCGATCGTCGATCCCGTCTTACCGGATCTTCCAGTGGTTCCCATCATCCCGGTCGTTCCCGGCATCTCGCCGGTGATCGATCCGGTCCTGCCGACCGTTCCAGTCGAGCCGCTTCCTGGCGTCGAGGTGCCAGGTCCGGCGACGCCGCCAATCGTGGTCATCCCGGGGCCGGTCGCCAATCCGGGTAGTCCCGTCGTCAACCCGGCCCCACCGGCTTTGCAGCCGGGCGGACCGAGCGTTGGGCCCGCAAATCCTTCAATCCCGCCGATCATGAGCCCATTCAACCCCATCGACCGGCCGGTGCAGCAGTTCGGCCCGGTCGACGCCGCGACCGGCGGCTCGGTCGCCGGCACCGTCGCAGCGCGGTTCACCGATGTCTCGCGTCAGCCGACGTTCCGACCAGACCATGGTCGCAGCCGATCCGACAGCGGCAGCTCAGCGGTCACGATCACGGCCGCATCCAGTAGTCCCCTTGCTCCCCGCGCTCCCTTCGCGCCGTTCCAGAGCCTGCCGCTCGACGGTGGGCCTTCCGCCGGAACGTCGGGCTTCGGGTTCGGCGCGGTGAAGAAACTCGGCGGTGAGGTCGCCCTCGCGATCGTCATCGCGCTCCTCTTGCTTACGACCTGGCGCGCCCTCTCGCGCCTGTCGCTTCGGATTCCCTCGGGACTCTCCCAGAACGTTTTGCTGCCTCCGGGGTAAGGCCGTCCCCGACGTACGGGCACCTCGTGTGTCCGCGTCGGAAGCCACGGACGACCGATTCCCGACTTGGGTTCCCTGCCGCCACGCGGCCGGAGTCCCAGACCCTGGAGGCAATCAACCATGCAACGCCTACGCATATTCTTTGCGATCGTTCTCGCGATTTCCCTGACCCAGCTGACGGTCGGGAACCAACTGGCCCTGGCCGATGAGCTCGACGTCTCCGTCGACGCTTCGGTCGCCGCGGA
>JAXDKI010000564.1:0-3829 GCA_034667245.1 Thermomicrobiales bacterium
AACACCGCCGCGCCATCACCCGCCCCTCCTTCCCCAAGACCTCCATCAAGACGCTCCCCTTCCCCCCGGAATTCGGGGGCCGGGGGTTAGGGGGCCCAATCCCCCGCCACACCTTCTTGACATGATAGTTCTTTTGTTCTATTATCATCCACAAGCGGTCACCCTGCGGACGGAGGGCGGGCCTGGGCAGTGCCGAAATCCGTCCCCGGTCGATCACCGGTCACCACCATCCGGAGCGACCCGCCGTCCCCACCGCCTCCCCCAACGAGGCGCAACCCGAGACACCCACACCCATCACAAACCCTCCCCTCTCCCTTCCGAGGGAGAGGGGGGGGTGAGGGCTGTCAGTGGGAGCGCGCGGCCGGGTCCCGCAACACCCCTGCCAGTTCACCTCGCACGCGCACCCGTGCGAGCCCCGGAGGGGCTTCGTTCGTTGAGCCCGGGTGCCCTCAGGGCGATTTCAACCCAGGGTCCCAGCCAGGTCCCCCCGACGTGCGAGGCAGGAGACACGAGGCCGAACCCGCTCCCCACTTGCGCCCGCGCCCATCCTCCATCATCCTGAACGCAGCGCAACCCGCCCGCGACGCAGCGCGCGGGCGCATCGACGAGCCGAGGAGCAGACGAGCCGATGGTCCGAGACCTTTTCCGCCTTCGCCGCCGCGATCGCCCCCTGTCGGGCGACGACGGCGCCATCCTCACCCGCGATCAACACGAGCTCCTCGCCCAGGAGCTCGCCCTGCTGGAGCGCCTCTCCGCCATCCTGGAGAGCTACCCGGCCACACCCGAGGACCGCGACGCCGTCGCCGACGCCGCCGAGCAGCTCACCTCCCTCTTCCTCCTCGTCATCGTCGGCGAGTTCAACTCCGGCAAGTCCGCCTTCATCAACGCCCTCGTCGGCGCCAGCGTCATGCCCGAAGGCGTCACCCCCACCACCGCCGTCATCAACCTCCTCCGCTACGGCGATACCACCGGCGAGACCATGCTCCCCGGCGGCGTCATCGAGCGCACCTTCCCGGCGCCCTTCCTCGACGAAATCACCGTCGTCGATACCCCCGGCACCAACGCGATCATCCGCGAGCACGAAGCGTTGACTCAGCGCTTCGTCCCCCGCTCCGACCTCGTCCTCTTCATCACCTCCGCCGACCGCCCCTTCACCGAGAGCGAGCGCGGCTTCATGGAGGACATCCGCGAGTGGGGCAAGAAGGTCGTCGTCATCATCAACAAGATCGACCTCGTCCGCGAGGAAAACGACGTCAACACCATCATCGCCTTCGTCCGCGAGAACATCGCCCGCCTGCTCGGTTTCACCCCCGAGATCTTCCCGATCTCCGCCCTCCTCGCCCAGCAGGCCAAAGCCCTCGGCGACCGCAACCCCACCGAGCGCGAGCGCCTCTGGAAACTGAGTCGCTTCGATGACCTGGAGAGCTTCATCTTCAGCACCCTCGACGAGGAAGGCCGGATCCGCCTCAAACTCCTCAGCCCCCTCGGCACCGCCGAGCATCTCGCCGACCGCTACCTGAAGGCGACCACCGACCGCCTCGCCGTCCTCGAAGAGGACGTCAAAACGATCGCCAACATCGAGCGCCAGCTCGCCCTTTACCAGGACGACATGCGCCGCCAGTTCGCCTACCACCTGACCCGGATCGAGAACATCATCGCCCGCATGAACGCCCGCGGCGACGAGTTCTTCGAAGAGACGATCCGGATCGGCCGCATCTTCGACCTCCTCAACTCCGACAAGATCCGCGGCCAGTTCGAGCGCGCCGTCGTCGGCGACACCGAGCAGGCGATCGACGCCACCATCGACGAGCTGATCGACTGGATGGTCGAGCAGGACCTCCGCACCTGGGAAGCGGTCAACGAGTACATCGACCGTCGCCGCCTCTCCAAGTACGAGGACGAGATGATCGGCGAGGTCGGCGGCAGCTTCCGCTACGACCGCCGCGCCCTCCTCGAATCGGTCTCGAAGGTCGCCCAGGAAGAGGTCGACCGCTACGACCCCGACCGCCACGCCCACGAGCTCTCCGTCTCCGTCCGCAGCGCCGTCGCCCAGGTCGCCGTCGCCGAGGCCGGCGCGGTCGGTCTCGGCGCCCTCGTCGTCGCCGCCGCCAGCACCGTCGCGGTCGACGTCACCGGCATCCTCGCCGCCAGTCTCGTCGCCGGTCTCGGCCTCTTCATCCTGCCGCGCAAGCGCCGCCAGTCCCGCTCCGAGTTCCGCCGCCGCTCCGAAGAGCTCGAACAGCGCCTGATCGCCGTCATGAGCGAGCAGTTCGAGCACGAGCTCGCCCGCTCCGTCCGCCGCATCGAAGACGCGATCGCCCCCTACACTCGCTTCGTCCGCGACCAGCGTGCCAAGCTCACCCAGATCGACACCGACCTCACCGGCGTCCGCAACGACCTGCGCGCCCTCCGCCACCGCGTCGGCGACCCCGAGGCCGCGCCGCCCGTCGCCCTCCCCTCCGGCATGCACGCCGCCTCCATCTCGCCCCCGCCCGAGACCGCGCAACCTCTCCCCGTGAGTTCCGCCGTCACGAGACCCCTCTCCGCGTCGGCAGGCGACGGCGCCAGAAGAACGGAACGGCCGGGCGACGTCTAAACGCCGCCCGGCCGCCTCGCACCGTACTTCTCATCCTCAGGCGGCCCGCACCCCCGCCGGTTCCTCCCGAGCCGCCGCCTCGGTTCGCGACCGGTACAGCGGCACCCGCTCCGGCGTCGCGGCCAGCACCCCGAGGAGCGCCGCCACCACCCGCTCGTCCCACTGCGTCCCGGCGCCCTCTTGCAAGATCGCCGTCGCCCGCTCGACCTCCATCCCGCGCCGATACGGCCGGTCGCTCGTCAGCGCATCGAAGGTATCCGCGACAGCCAGAATCCGCGCGCCGAGCGGAATGGCATCGCCCGCCAGCCCGTCCGGATAGCCCAAACCGTCCACCCGCTCGTGGTGGTGCCGGACCAGCTCCGTCCCCTCCCGGTACGCGGCGAACTGCGCAACCACGTCCGCGCCATAGACCGGGTGCAGCTTCATCTGCGCCCATTCGTCCTCGTCCAGCTTGCTCGTCTTCATCAGCACGTTCGGATCCACGGCGACCTTCCCGAGGTCGTGGACCCGCCCCGCGCTCTCGATCAGGTCGGCCTCCTCCGCGGTCAGACCTAACGATTCCGCGAGCGCGCGGGCCGTCTCGGCGACCCGACGCGAGTGCCCCGCCGTGTACGGATCGCGCAGCTCGACGACCTCGACGAGCGAGGCGAGCGCCTCGTGTGTCTCCGCCCGGAGCTGCACCGACTGCCGCACCGCCCGCTGCATCAGCAGCCCCGGCAGCACCACCAGCGGCAGGGCAAGCGGTTGATCCGTAACGATGACGGCGGCGATCGCTCCGACCACGGTCAGCACGACGTGCGGCACCAGATCGAGCAAGAACGTCTGCCGCCAAACCCGAAACGGCGACGAGCCGACCTGGATCGCCCCCGGCACCGCGACGAGACCGGTGTTGACGAGATGCATGACCGTCGCGCCCCCGACGAGCGCGATCGCCGAGCCGAGATCGCCGATTCGCGGCGTCGGCCACCTGCCGTCAAGCAACGCGTAGTAAGCGGCACCGGCCGAAACGTAGAGCGCCCCCTGACCGATGTTGAACAGGAGCTCCGGGAAATCGACGCTGCCAGGATGGCGCCGCTGCTGCACCTCTGCCAGCGCGATCGCCAGGCACGCCAGCGCGCCGACGACGGACCACGGCAGGATCAGCAGCATCGCCACGTAGACGGCGGTGTTGACGCTGATGCGCGTGTGGTGAGTCAGTTGCAGCGAGTGCCGCTCGGCCAGCACGCCGAGCAC
>JAXDKI010000565.1:0-9097 GCA_034667245.1 Thermomicrobiales bacterium
GCCATCATGACTCCGCAGTCCAGGGGCACGGTTCGCCTCTCAGGTCGCGACCCTGAGGCGCCGCCGATCATCGACCACTGCTACTTCACGGACGACGAAGACGCCGACCTCGAAGTTCTCGCCGACGGTATCGATCGGGCTCGACAAATGGCCGCGAGCCAGCCCCTGAGCCGACTCGCCGGCACTGAGACCTGGCCCGGTCCAGCCTTACGCGACCGCGCCGCCCTCCATGACCATCTCCGCACCACCGCTACCCATGACTACCACCCGGCCGGCAGCTGCAAGATGGGCCCCGACGACGATCCATCGGCCGTCGTCGACGCCGGGGGCCGTGTCCACGGCCTCGAAGACCTCTACGTCGCCGACGCTTCAATCATGCCGGTTGTGCCGCGGGCAAACACCAATCTCCCGGCGGCCGTCGTCGGCGAAAAGATCGCGGCTCAGTTCCTACAGACGGCCTTCAAAAGGTGACCGCGGTTAGAGGTTGGATTAGGAGGTCTGCCGGGCACCTGCCGGCGCAGGCAATGGCTCCCGCTGCAAGACGCACGCGTGGCGAGAGCTGGTACCTCAACCACACACGCGTCTCTGAGGCTTCACATCGGTGTGCTGTCACGTGATGACGAGACGTGAGCGTGTCACCACTTGGGTACTGCGAGCGCAGCCGATGCCGGCAAGCGTCCCCGGAGCCGGCTCCCGTTCGCGATCAAACCGACAGACCGCGGACCCAGAACCACGGAAGATCAGCCCGCCTCCGGCCGTCCCCCTGTGCTCAGCAGCGCCCAGTCGGCAGCGGCGATGGCGGCTTGGTTGGCACGAGCGGGATCGGAAGCCGCCTCCCACACGAGCCGGCGCACCTGGGTGACGAATCGCTCCCGATTGGCGAACGACCAGCGACGCACGTCGGTTAGCCGGTCGCCACTTCGCCAACCGCGCGCCAAATACCACCGATCGTCGGAATGCTCTCCGAGCAAGACGATCTCGCCGCCGCGCCAGACAAAGAGCGCCTCGCTGACCGCAATCTCCGATTCGTCGCTCTGGACGTACGACCGGTCCATGTTGATCGCCGTTCTCGAAGAGAAATGTCCCCCATCGATCCACGATCCGCTCGATGGGGGACTCCGGAACAGCGTCGAGGATACCGAACGACGGAATCGATAACCGCGTGCACACCGCACAGGTCGGTCGGCCATCTTTTGGGCCGGTCGCCTAGCGCGTCGCCTTCGCCACTCACAGCAGAGCCGATCCCGCTCCCGCTCGTCGCGGCCCTAACTCCCGGTCTCGCTGTGTGGCGCGGCCACCGGCTTCGACTCCGGCGAACCCCGTTGCCGCAGGAAGATCGACAACCATGCCAGCGATGCCACCGCCAGGAACTCGCTCTGCCAGTTCTGGAACGACTGAAACCAGAATTGGGCGGTACCCATGAATGTCAGCGTCGAAACCGCCTCGCCACCGTGTGCCATTTGCTCCTGGCTGTATTCGCGAGCGCCTCCCAAGGCGTGGAAGACGAGGGAGATGAGAAACAATAGGATCAGCGTCAGGCCCAACGAATGCTGGTAGATCTTCAGCACAAACCCTCCGTGGCGGACGGGCCACGGTGCGTTGGGATCTCCGGCGTGCTGCCGCGGGTCCTCGTCCACCGGTTCCGGCTTGTCCGGATCTTTGGACTCTGCTGAGCCGCGTTGGTAGAGGAACGCGGTCAGCAGCACATAGAAGCCCATCTGGAGGTATTCGCTCTCCCAGTTCTCAAACGTCGCCTCGACGAAGTGACCGGTGCGCAGATAGGCGCCATAATTAACAGCTGACTCGCCGTGTTCGAGTTGGTCCTGGTTGTAGCTGCGCATGCCCGTGACGCTTTGCCCGACCCAAAACACGATGAACAGGCCGAGCATCGTCAGCGTCAACCCGTGATCCCGGAGCCAATGTCGCATCGCCCCGCTCCTCCTCCCCTTCCAGCAGCCCGCCCAGGGCACCGGTCCCCACCAATGCACTTTCCGTGCTAAACCCCGACCGGCGTGACTCGGCGCCGCCGATCGCGCACATCCCCGCGGCACGATGCTCGTCATCACGACCCGCTGCCTGGCGGTCGGCGAGGCATTGACCCGAATCCAAGGGGGGACAAGTGGTCGCTGGGCCCAATGGCCCTCATTCGTCCTCTTACAACGGTTGCCGCACGCGCTATCTTGAAAGAGAAAGTGGTGATCGCCCCTCACCGTCGGCGAGGGATGGTCCTTTTCGGCATCGTCGGTGCAATTGGGGCCGGTGTCGATTCAGGATCGCAAGGAGTGCAATCTCGTGGTTGCCAGGCAGATCGAGATTCGACCAGATAGCGAGACGGCTCAACTCCTGCGAGAGGCGAAAAGCGAACCGCTCATCCTCGTGCTCAACGGGGAGCAGTTCCATCTCTCTGCCGACAGGTCTTCGCAGGATGACGTGACGGACGAGGAATTGTGGGTCAATTACGATCCGGATCTGGTTCTGGAAGGATTACGGTCTGCTGCTGGAAGCTGGGAAGCCCTCGACGGAGAGCTGCTGAAGGAGGACATTTATCTCTGGCGACGAGAGGGAAGCCGCCCTTTTGACCAACCGTGAAGTAGCTCATCGAAAGTGACTGGATCATCGACGCGCTCATCGGAGTCCCAGCGGCGGTAGCCGTGCTCCGCGATCTTCATCGGGACGGCGTTGCAGTGAGCGTCATCGCACTGGCAGAAGTCGCGGAAGGAGCTCATCACAGTCCCGACCCGACGACACGTCTTGCCAATATCCGCCGACTACTTGCCGGTTACACCGTGCTGGACGTGACCGAGACCATCAGCGATCGATTCGCACGTGAGCGAGCCACGCTCCGCCGCCAGGGGGCTGACTTTGGTCACCCGTAAATTCCTGCACTTCGAACGCATTCAGGGTCTGGTACTCTACCGCGATCCTGTACAAACTTAATTCATAGAGGAGCGACGGGGATCTCGCGTCGCTCCTCTTCCAACAGTCTACGCCGGCCACTTCAGCGCCGGGATCACCTCTTTCCCGTACGCTTTGATGAATTCTTCCTGATTGCGACCGACGTTGTGAACGTAGACCTCGGTGAAACCGAGGTCGATGTAGTGCTGGACCAGTTCCGTATGCGCCGAGAGGTCCGGGTTCATCAGAACGCGGTTCTTGAAGTGCTCCGGGCGGACGAGCTTGGCCATCGCCTCGAAGTCCTCGGGGTTGCGGATGTCCCCCTTCGGGAAGGCCATGCCGCCGTTCGGCCACTCCTTGATCGCCTGGGCGATCGCCTCGTCTTCCGTCGCGGCGTATGAGACCTTGAACTGGATGATCTTCGGCATCGTCGAGGGGTCTTTCCCGGCCTCGCGAGCACCCTTCTCGAACCGCTCGATGAGCATCTTGATCTTCTCGTCGGCCGCGCCGACGGTGATCAGCCCGTCCGTCATCTTGCCGGTGCGGTACGACTGAATCGGTCCGGCGGTCGCGACGTAGATTGGCGGCGGCGACGGCGGCAGCGTGTAGATCCTGGCGCTCTCGACATTGAAATGTTGCGAGCGGTACTTGACGACCTTGCCGGTGAAGAGCTGCTGGATGATCTCGATCGACTCGGCCAGGCGCTCGAGACGGACGGGCGCCTCCGGCCAGTAGTCGCCCGTGATGTGCTCGTTCAGCGCCTCACCGGCACCGAGCCCAAGGTAGAAGCGACCGGGGAACATCGCTTCCAGCGTCGCCGCTGCCTGAGCCAGAATCGCCGGGTGATACCGATACCCCGGCGGCGTGACGCCGGTGCCGAAGCGCAGCTTCGTCTCGACCCCGAGCGCACCCATCCACGACCAGACGAAGGCCGAGTGCCCCTGCGACGGCACCCAGGGATGGAAGTGGTCCGACGCCATGACCGCACCGAAGCCCGCTTGCTCCGCCTGCTTCGACCACGTCAGCATATCCGTTGGGTGGAACTGCTCGAAACTCGCCGCGTATCCCAGAGTGCCCATCTGTCGCTCCCTTTGGTCGCGAGCCGTCAGCCGTCAGCCATCAGCTTTCAGCTACCGGCACGTTCGGTTATTGCCGCATTGTGCATCCGCCGCCCGCACGTGCTGACGGCTGACGGCTCTAACGAAACAGGTCCCTCGCCGGGTCGAGGACGAGATCTTTCCCGGTACCGGGCGGGTTGTCGGTGGGGGGGACGAACCCCCGGACCAGAACGACCGGCCGCGCGTCCAACTTATTCATCACGAGCTCCGCCGCCGCGGCCAGCTCGTCCGCGACGGCGAGCACCGAAACGTGGAGTTCGTACCCGCTCGCATCGTAGCGCCCCCGATAGTCGGCGAGGGGGGCGAGACCGGCGACACCGATCGCGACGTTGACGATGCCGTTGCGCCACGGCCGACCGAACGAATCGGAGACGATGACGCCTGGTCTCAGACCGAATCGCAGACCGAGGGCGTCGCGAATAGCCGCGGCCGAGGCATCGGGGTCAACCGGCAGCAGGCAGACCGTCTCCGGCGCGACGTTGGAGGCATCGACACCGGCGTTGGCGCAGATGAACCCATGCGCCGTCTCCGAGATGATCACCCCGCGATCCATCCGCACGATCCGGACCGACTCCCGCAGGACGACCTCCACCTGACGCGCGTCCTTGCCGTACTGCGCGGCCAGCCGACGCGCCAGCGGCGAGGGTTCGATCTCCGGCAGGTGGACGAGGCGACCCTCTGCTTTGCTGACGATCTTGTGGGTGACGACGAGAACATCACCCTCCTCAAGACCCGCGCCCGACGCCTCGATCGCGTTCCCGATCAGAGCGGGCAGCTCGTCGCCGGGTCTAACCTCGGGCAAACCCGGCAGGCCGATCAGTCGCAATTCGGCAGTGTGTTGGATGGAGGTGCTCATCAGGCGATATCGCGCAAAGCGGGCTCGATGTCGGACGCATCCTCGCCGAGAACCGAGGCTTCGGCCCCCAGCACGCGGCGGAGATCGTCCGGCGTATCGAGATCGAGCGCGGTACCGGCCGAGAGCGAGGTTGCCACGTCGAGACCGAGCCGGTGGGCCTCGTCGACGTGCTTGGCGTAGCTGTCGGGGCCGAAGTGAAAGGCGAAGTCGCGGCCATCGTCGGGGCCGGTGCCGAGTCGAAGCATCAGTGCGTTGGTGCCGGTGCCGTGGCGGTCGGGGGCGAGGACGACTGGAGAGTCCCGGCGCACCAAGTTTCGGACGTCGTCGCCGGTCAGGAGGGGTAAGTCGCCGAAGAGGATCAGCGCGGCCGCCGCGCCGTGTCTGGCGGCGAAGCCGACGCCCTCGGCGATGGCCGCGTTCAGCCCAGGTGTCTCGGGCGATTGGGGGACCGGGATGACGGCGGGATCGAGTGTCGCGGCCAGGTCCAGTGCTGCCGGATCGGGGCTGACGACCGCGACGACCTTGACGCTGCCCGACGCGAGCGCGGCGGCGACGACGCCGCGGAACATGCGGCGCGACAGGGCGGCGCGCGCCTCGGGCGACAGGACGCCGGCGAGCCGGGTCTTGCCACCAGTCAGCGAGCGGATCGGGACAACCGCGACGAGGCCACCGTTCACGACGCGGCCACTCCTGCCCGCGCCAGCGAGCGACCGAAGGCGAGCACCTCCCCGGCGAGGCGCCGGCGATCGGCCGCGTCGCCCATGATCGTCTGCGTTGCGAGCACGCGAACGCCGGCTGCCCGGATCGGGTCCGCGAGTGGTCGATCCTGCTCGTCGATCACAAACCCGTCCAGCATCCCCTCGTAGAGCGCGGCGACACCGGCCGCGGAGACATCGTGGCCGAGTGTCGCGAGCATCCGGTCCGCGGGTCCCTTTAAGGCTCTGCCGCCGATGATTGGGCTGACGGCGATCCGCGGCGCGTCGGTCTGAAGCAACGCCTCCCGGAAGCCGGGGACGGCGAGGATCGGGCCGATGCTGACGATCGGGTTCGACGGGCAGATGACGATAAGCTCGGCAGTTGCGATTGCGGCCATGGCCGCTTCGCTCGCCCGGGCCTGATCGGCACCGCGGAAGATGACGCCGGTCACCTCGTCCTGCTGATGGCGGCGAACGAAGTACTCCTGGAAGTCGAGATCGCCCTCCGGGGTTTTGATCAGCGTGGAGACGGGGTCGTCCGTCATCGGCAGGATGGCGGATGAGATACCGAGGGCGGAAGCGAACTCGGCCGTAACGGCGGTCAGGGTTGCTCCCGCACGGAGACGTTCCGTGCGGAGGATGTGGGTGGCAAGGTCCTGGTCGCCGAGGAGGAACCAGGGGTCGCGACCGAGGCGGGCGATGGCGTCGAGCGCGTGCCGGGTGTCGCCGGCGATGCCCCAACCGGTGCTCGGGTTGGCGAGACCGGCGAGGGTGTAGAGGACGGTGTCGAGGTCGGGACAGATCCGCAACCCGTAGAGGTCGAAGTCGTCGGCGGTGTTGACGACGACCGTCAACTCGCCGGGCGGCAGCGCGAGCGCCAACCCCTGGGCCATTTTGGCGCCGCCGACGCCCCCGGCCAATGCGACGATCACGACTTGGTTCCCCTCATCGCTTCCGAGCTGCCCCGGCGGCTAACTGTCGAAACCACGGGCAATCACGTGGTCGATCGAGAGGAGGAGGGTGATCCGCTCCTGTTTGCCGAAGGAGTTGCGGGCACTCTCTTCGGCCTGTTCCGGGCCGTCGTATCGGATCGCCAGTGCCCTGATGTCGGCCTGGGCTCGTGCTTGGTCCTCGATCAGCTCGACGGTGCCGGCGATCGTGACGAACCGCTGGCCGTCTTCGATGCAGATCGAGGCGCGGGGGTCGCGGACCAGATTGAGGTCCTTTTTGCGCCCGCGCTTCGTGTTCATCATCACCTTGCCGTCTTGCAGCTGGTACCACATCACCGACTGCTGTGGCGATCCGTCCGGGTTGATGGTCGCCAGCGAGGCGAACCGCGTCTCGTCCAGGAACGCCCGCACCGCGGGGCTGAGTTCTTCGCGTGCCATGTGTCCCCTCGTTCGACGGCGATCATCGCCGCGATCGCGTGCTGCCCCGTATCATCGCCGGGAACCGGTCGACACGCCAGTCCACCGCCGTCGCGGCCACGGCGGTGCCTCCAGTCCCGCGGTGTCCAATACTTCCCAAATGTAACCCTTGTCTCGTTTCGTGGCAAACCCGGCAGTCGAATGGCTCCCGTACAATCCATGTAATGATCGTCCACGTTGAAGAGTCGAGCCGAGCGCCCGTGCGCGGTCCGGGTCGCGCGTCCGAATGGGAGTGGAGTCTGCACCGATGCCGAGGGTTTCACTTGCCGAGGCGGAAGCGCCGCTCGTACTCGCGCTCGACATGGGGACGTCGTCGTTGCGGGCGCTGCTGTTCGACCGGCGTGGGCGGCCGGTGGACGGCACCGAGGCACAGCGACCCTATGACCTGCGGACGACGCCGGACGGCGGTGCGGAAGCCGACGCCGCGCCGCTCTTCGAGCTCCTGCTGGGGTGCATCGACGGGGCCCTGCAAGCGGCGGGCGGGCGCGTCGCCGAGATCGGGGCGGTCGGGTCGTCCTGCTTCTGGCACAGTCTGCTCGGTCTCGACGAGCGTGGGACGGCGGTCACGCCGATCTACTACTGGGCGGACACGCGGTCGGTGCGGCAGGTCGACGAGCTCCGGCGGGAGATCGACGTCGCGACGATGCACGCGCGGACGGGATGCCCGCTTCATTCGAGTTTCTGGCCGGCGAAGTTGCGCTGGTTGCGGGCGACGGCACCGGCGACGTTCGGGCAAGTGGCGCGCTGGTGCTCGTTCGGCGAGTACGTGATGCGGCGTCTGCACGGAGAGGCGGCAGCCGGGGTCTCGATCGCGATGGCGTCGGGGACGGGCATGCTCGACGTGCGGCGGTTGGAGTCGGACGCCGAGATGCTCGCCGTGACGGGGGTCGATCGGGAGCAGCTGGCGCCGCTGATCGATCGCGACACGCCAGCGACGAGTATCGGGCGGGAGTACGCGGCGCGCTGGCCGGCATTGGCTGAGGTGCCGTGGTTCCCGTCGTTGGGTGATGGCGCCTGCGCGAACGTCGGCGGCGGCGCGATCGGGCCAGACCGGCTGGCGTTGACGCTCGGGACCTCGGGGGCGATGCGAATGGTCACGCCGATCGTCGATCTGCCGCTGCCGGACCGGTTGTGGATGTACAGGCTCGACCGCGCGCACGGCATCCTGGGCGGCGCCCTCAGCAGCGGCGGCAACGTCCCGGCCTGGCTGCGGCGTCTTCTCGGGATCGAAGTGGCGGCGGACGCCTGGCGGGAGGCGGGAGAGCTGGCGCCCGACGCGCACGGGCTGACGATGCTGCCGTTCATCGCCGGCGAGCGCGCGCCGTCCTGGAACGCCCACGCGCATGGGGTGGTGGCCGGGTTGACGCTGGCGACCGGGCCGAAGGAGCTCCTACGGGCTGGAATGGAGGCCGTGGCCTACCGGTTCGCGCTCATCTACGAGGCGCTGGCGCCGTTCGCCGCCGCGGGACACGAGATCGTGGCGGGCGGCGCGGCGATTCTGAATTCGCCCGCCTGGCTTCAGATCATCGTCGACGTGCTCGATCACGACGTCCTCGCGCCGCCTCCCGACGAGGAAGCCTCGGCGCGGGGGGCGGCGATCGCCGCGCTGGTCGCGATCGGCGTACTTACCGATCTCAGCGCGGCACCGGACCCGGTCGATGGGGCGGTCGTCTACCGACCAGATCGCGACCGTCACGAGCGGTACCGGGCCGGGCTGGCGCGGCATGTCCGGCTCGAAGGGCTGCTTTTTCCTGACGGTGGTGCGTGGGTCTAATGGTTGCGGTTCGGCGGGTGCCGACGGGATCCGTGCGTGCGGTCCCACGCGACGAGCCAGTGACGAGTCGTCGGTCGTCAGTCGTCAGTCGTCAATCGTCAGTAGCCGGTGACGATGCCGTGCCGCGCGGGTCGAGCGGAGGAAGGGCGGCGACCGGGCCGGTCTGGTCGTCGTTTTCGTGCGCCGAAGGACTTCGGCGGTGGGGACGGACGGATCGCTCCGGGTGGTGGTGGTCGGTGACCAACCGAGGCAGCGGAGGTGCTGCCCAGGCCCGCACTGCGTACCGAGTGTGCCGCTTGCGGAGGATAATAGAACATATAGTCTTGTTTGTC
>JAXDKI010000566.1:0-4482 GCA_034667245.1 Thermomicrobiales bacterium
CACCCGGCGGCTGGGGCTGGCGTCGCGGGCATCCCTTCGTCGGCGCGGCGGCGGAACGAAGAGTCGGTCCAGCTCCCGTCTCGTCTCCTCGTCGAGGAGTATCACCTCGCCGCCTTCCGCCCTCTCCAGGAGCAGCCGGCTCGGGTACAGGTCGAGCGCGTGCCGGGTCGGCAGGGCGTCGCGCCGGCGGAGGCGGCTCCGGACGCGCACTCCCGTCTCGCTCCGGTGGATCACCAGGTAGTTCCGCCTCGTGCCCGCCATGGCGAGCCCCTCCCCGTGGCGTCGCGGAGTCGGCCGTCCACGGTACGGTGAGGCGGGCGTTGCCGCCCCGGCCGTTTTAGGTGGGTTTCAGCGGTTGTTCTCCGGAGGGGCCGCGACAGGGCCCATGCCGGCGGCGGTCGGGCGGCGTCTGTGGGATGACGACCCGACCCGTCTTCTCGTCGCACGAAGGCGAGTTCGCCAGGGGCGATCTCGGACAGCAGTAGCCAACTACGGAACGGGTCGAGGCCCGGGCGGCTCGGCGCCACGTCGAGCATTCCATCGAGCCCGCGCACCCTGCCGCCATCGACGTAGAGCACCCGGTGCCATCGATGCGCGTCGGTCATGTCGCCGCCACCCCGAACTCTTCCCACGCCATCATTGCTGCGGCGGCCGGGCGGAACGTCCGTCGAAAAGGCGGGCATCCTCAAAACGGATGACCACGCCGTTGCCGCCTTGGCAGGCGGTGGACGGCCGGAAAGGAGTTAGCGTTGCGGGGTCCCTCGCTAAACATGTATGCATGATAGCTAATTTCAACTGTTCGGACGACTTGACGGTGACGCCACGAGGGGTACGCTGGGCCGCAATCGTCGGCCGCGCCCACCCATTTCGGAGTCCGCCCCGACGGCTCCAGGAGGGACGCCATGGAACCCGACCGCTTCGACGCCTGGACCCGACGGCTCGCCGCCTCGACCCCGCGGCGGACCCTGCTGCGGGGCGCTGCCGGTCTCGCGGGCGCGGCCCTCGCCCGGGTCGCAGCCGGCCCCGCCGCCGCGCAAGAGGGCGGCCAGAATCGGGTGACGGTCTGCTTCAAGGAGCGCACGCTCATCATCCCACGCCGGGCGCTCGACGCCCTCCTCCGCCGCGGCGCCGTGGTCGCCCCGGAACCCGACATCAACGGCAGGGGATACGACAATAACAATTGCGGTGCGTGCGGTCGCAAATGCGATACGGCGATCGCCCAATCCTGCTGCGGCAGTTCCTGCTGCCATGACAGCCGCGAGGTGTGCGTGGACGGCGCGTGCGTATGCGCCAATCGCACCGCCGGCAACGGCCAGTGCTGCGAGTGGTGGCAGATGCCCTGCCCCAACGGGTGCTTCGCGTTTCATACCGACCCGAACAACTGCGGCGGGTGCGGCATCAGCTGCCCGACGGGTGTCTGCGCAAACGACTGGTGCACCTGCACCAAACACGAGGACTGCCCGGCGAGCCAAGCCTGCCGGCTTCCGGCCGACGGCACGACGGGCGGCTGCTACCGACCTGTGTGAGGCGCAGCACGGTAGCCGACGAGCAGTGCCATAACCGGGGACGGGGACACCCTCCGCGGTGAATCGGTCCCCGGGGACGTCTCCCCGCTGCTGGAAGGCAGGCCAGGCCCATGGACGATGGGGCGCGGCCCGGTGCGCTCGTCGATCAGGACTAGGCCGCCGCGCGCCGCCCCGCCAGTTGTCGCCGGGTGAGAACGGGGTCGAGTGCATGGTGCGGCGTCCGGACCGCGGAGACGTGGTCGAGGAACCGCATCCTATCGCCCTCCCGGTGCTCCGTGCCGTACCCCCGGATGCCCCCGCCGCATGGATCCCGCCTCCACGGGTTCCTCCCATCGATCGCGGGCCGGGCGATCCGGCCCGATCAGTCGGAAAACCGCCCGCCATTGCGTTCCCGGGTGCCCTCTATCGCGCCGGGAGGGATGTCGCCCGGCGATGCCTGCTCGCGTCACTTCACCGCAACTTCATCTTGGAGGTCGAGGATGGGTTCGACCCCGGCGCCTACGCCGGGAGGCACCGCCACGACGATGCGAGGCGTCGCAAGGGGGAGTCGCGATGCATGACGAACGGACGGCCGAACCCAGTGCCGGGTTGACCGTGGCCGAGGCGGCTCGGATCGCCGGGGTCCACCGCTACACTGTTTACGGCTGGGTTGGGCACGGCCGGGTGCGGGCGTATCGCCGCGACGGGGGCACCTGGCGGATCGCTGCCGCCGACCTGGACCGCTTCCTGGCCACGCGCCGGGCCGCCGTGGCGACGGGGGTGCGCCTCGAGACCCTCCTGCGCTGGACGGATAGAGCGGACCCCGCCGTGGGCTGAAGCCTGGCGTGCGTAACGCATCGCTACTCCACCGCACCGTTTAGCCCGGCGCTTGGTAGCTGGGGTCTGCTCTCGTGCGCCGGGCGCGGCGCGTGAGGTGAGGATCCGAGGATAATCCAAGGCGGAGATCAAACCCGTGAAGTGCGGACATCAAGGCATCGGCTTCCGCTGTGTGCCGGGTCGCGACTTCTGGGTCTAAGTCGCTACGCCGCGAACACGGCGACGCGACGCACTTCCAACTGGACCCCCTGGCTCCACAGGCCCACCTGACCCGGCTCGGTGCCGTCCATCGCCCAATCATCGGTGGTTTCAAGCACCGTCCGACCATCGATCAGAAAACGGAGACGGTTGCCGTCCACTTCGAGCCGGTAAGCGTGCCACCCTTCTCGCGGATCAAACTCTGCGGTGCCAAGCAGCCGATCCTGGTTGTAGCCATCGGACCAATCTGTGACGTCCGTGAGACGGGCGCGCCGGACGCCGTCGCAGGCAAAGACGACGCTGCCTCCCCACACGATGCCACCGGAGCCGCCCGCGACGACGCCGAAGCTCTGCTCACAGTGCTCACGAGCCACCCCGATCACGCGGATCTCGGCCTCCACGGCGTAGGCACCATTGGCAACTTCGTACGGCGCGGGCAGCCATGGCTGCCCGACGATCGCGTCGCCGTCGTTGACCAAGACCCCGGCACCGTCGGCCCAGTTCGGTCCCAACCATGAGGCCAAATCCTGGCCGCTGGCCAGGAATAGGGCAGCAACCTTGGGCGTCGGCGTCGGCGATGGCTTCGGGGTACGGGACGCGGTGGCCCTGCGTGTGGCGGTCGCGGTGGGGGTGAACGTTGCGGCACGCCGGGGCGTGGCGATCCGCCGAGGTGTGGAGCTCGGGGATGGCGCAGCCGTTACTATTTCATGCGGGCCTGTGGTCGTTGGGGCCAATGCTGCAAGCGTCGTCGAGGGCGTCGTCCCAGACGTTTCGCTGGACGGCCGCACAATATGGGCCGCCGCTGCCGTCATACCCGCCGCGACCAAGAGCGCGACCAGGACCGCGACGACCAAGGGCGCTCGCGACCCACCGCCTGCGGCGCCAGCAAATCGTCGGCTATCGTCACTTCTGGTCACGTGCTCCTCGTGGGCGGGCGGGAACCATTCGTCCGCTCCTGCGAATGACTGTACCACCACGCCGAGCACGTTGGGTCCGCAACGTGTTCCCAACCAAGCCCTCGAAGGTGGCAGAAACGGTGGCGACATCAGGAAAGCGTCGGACACGAAGGCTGTGGGAGGAAACGAGGCGGCATGCATGCTTCGCCGGCGTAGGACTTCTTCATGGTGGCGCGTTGCGGGCTGCGAGACGACGTGCACTCGCACTACCAAATTGGGATAGATCACGCGCGGTCATTGGGTCCCGGAACCACAAGCTCACATTGGCAATCTTGACCGCAGACCAGGCGATTTGAAGGTGAGATTCGCGCAAGACGCGGACGACGCGGTGCGGGACCAGCATCGTCCTCACCCCGGTGAATCAATGCAGCGGCAGGTCTCGCATGCCTGCGCCCGTGTAACGCGTGCACGTTTCCTATACGATCGTGGCGAAACTTACGTACTTTTGCCCCCTTGCCAACCACCGAAACTCGACTAAGATAGGTCAACGGGCATCAGCCCGGGTCTATGGATGCCGGATCCGAGCAAAGCGGGAGGAAGCCGCGGGCGACCCGCCCGGCATGTGCGTGGTCGACGGGCGATTGGCCCGAAGACATAGGAAAGGGGAAAGGGCGTGCGGAAACGGGGAATTCTGCTGGGGCGGGGCCTGGCAGCTCTCGCGCTGCTGGCCAGTCTTGCCGCAGTCCTGGCGACGGGGTCGCCGGCCTCGGCAGCTGAGACCACGGTCACGATTCACAAGAAGTGGTGCTCGACGGAAGCGACAAACTTCTTCAAAGAGTGCCACAACAGCGCGCACTCGCAACCAGGTATCAACTTCAACATTGCCGGGCGGAATCTCACGACAAATGCCAGTGGCGTGACGGCCACCGAGGTTCCGACGGGCCAGATTCGGATCAGGGAGACGAGCCCCCTGACCGACGGTGGTCAGTACATCTACTGCAGCACCACGAACCAGAAGTCGAAGCGGGTTCTGTACAACGATACGC
>JAXDKI010000567.1:0-7565 GCA_034667245.1 Thermomicrobiales bacterium
CACCGGCCAAATAGGCAAAGAGCACGAACGGCTCGTGGAACTGGTCTTTGTCGGTGTAGCCCTTCCAGCCGGGGCGGCTTGTTGTCTCGGCGCCGAGGACGTGGTCATAGGCCAGCAGATAGTCATAGCCCACGTCCTGCGCCGTCTGCGCGTACTCCCGAAGGATGCCCGGATCGCTGCCGATCTCCAATTGCGGAAACGTGACGCCGAGCTGCATACCGCTGGGTCCTTCTCTTGATCGCCATCTCCTGCCCGCTCGCCGCGGGACTATGCCGGCAGTATACCGAGGTGCCGCCCGCCGTCGTTGATCTCTCCTCGAACGGCTGCTTTGGGAGCTTTACGCTGGTGTTGCCGCCTGTGCTGCCGCCGGAATTCGCTGTCGGGCCGACGACAGATGAGACTATTGCTCTCGACCGTGCGTTACCATAAAGGAAGCGGGGGAATGCCGCGCCGCGCGATGCGCGTGCTCGACGAGGGAAGGGGGAGGTGACCGCCCGACCAGGGCGCCTTCTCGGGGAAGGGTTCTCATGTCTCAGCAGCAACCGACCGGGCCGAACGACGGACTGACGGCGGCCACCTGGCGCCCCAGCCGGCGCGTCATGGTCAAGGCGGCCACCGCCTTCGCGGCATTGGCCGGGATGGGCGGCGCCGCGCGCTCCGATTTGATGGGCGCGGTCGCCCAGAACAGCGGCGGCACGCTGGCGCGCCGGTGGTCCGAGGTCGACGAGATCGGGGACGTCTCAGTCGCCGCGGCGGGCGATTACCGCACGATCACGGCCGAGTTCCCGTTCTACGCGGTCGGCGGGAGCTGGGCCGGTGGGTTCGGCACCAACGCGGTCCTCGAGCTCCGGTTCAGCAGCGATGGGACGACGTACGGCGCGCCCGTGCGGACCGGTCCGGCCCTCGTCGACGCCGGGCGGCCCGACCGCGACAACCGGATCTTCGTCAACCTCGTCTTCACCGACGGGGCGCGCTACATCCGTTACCGGGTGCTCGACGGCGGCGGGACGCCGGTCGTCGCGCCGGACCTGGAGGTCGTCTACATCGACGCCACCAACGGGCCCCAGGCGGGCGACGTCTTCGCCCCCGCCGCGCTGCCGACCCTCCGGCAGCCGCCCATCGTCTCGCGCGCGGGCTGGGGCGCCAACGAGGACTACCGCTTCGACGCCTACGGCGAGGTCTGGCCGCCTGAGTACCGCAAGGTCGAGCACATCATCATCCACCACACCGACACGCCGAACAACGTCGACGGGCCGAGCCAGGTGCGGTCGATCTACTACTACCACGCGGTCGAACGGCTCTGGGGCGACATCGGCTACAACTACCTGGTCGACCACAACGGGACGATCTACCTCGGGCGCGTCGGCGGTCCCCATGTGGTCGGCGGGCACGCCTACAAGTACGCCTACGGCTCCTCGGGGATAGCGACACTCGGCACCTTTTCCGGCGCCGACGCCAGCGAGGAGGCGCAGGCGGCCCTGGTGGCGATCTCGGCCTGGGTTGGCCGCAACCTCCAGCCGCTCGGCAAGGCGACCTTCCACGAGGCGGCCAACCTCCCCACGATTTGCGGCCACCGCGACGTCAGCCAGAGCGACTGCCCCGGTGACTACCTCTGGGCCGACCTGCCGGGGATCCGCCGGGCCGTCGCCGACCTCCTGGCCGACACCGAGAGCCCGCCGGACGATCCCGTCCCGGGGTTCCCGCCGGGGACCTACATCACCGGCACCAACGCGGTCACGGACCGCCAGCTTGGCCTGCGAGAGTTCCCGAGCACGTCGTCGGCGTCGATCGCCACCCTCTCCGCCGGTACCTACTGTGCGATCTACGGGTTGCCGCGCATTGTCAACGGGGTGACCTGGTACTACGTGCTCACGACAAACCACGAGGGGTACCTGCAAGGACAGTACCTCGACCGGGCTCCTGCCGGCACCGCGCCGGCGGCCAAGTTCAAGGTCGGCGATCGCGTCCGGGTCACGCAGGACGTGTCGCTCCGCCGCGACCCCGGCATCCCGCAGCGCATCACCGGCACGCTCTTCGCGGACACGGTCGTCCAGATCACCGTCGCCTCGGTCGTCGCCACCGGCATCCGCTGGTGGGGCGTCTACGACCCGAACACCACCGGCGGCTGGGTCAATCAGAACTTCCTGGTCGCCGCCAACCTGCCGGCACTCTACCTCTCCAGGGGCAGCGGCGTTCCCGGCACGACGATCACCTTCGAGCTCCGCCGCTTCCCGGCCAACCGCTCGGTCTCCGTCCAGTGGGACGGTGTGACCAAACTGAGCGTGACGACCGATGGCACCGGCACGGCCACCGGAACCTACAAGATCCCCTCCGCCGTCAAGGGCGGTCATACCCTCCGCGCCGTCGTCGGCTCTTCCAGCGCGTCAACCCCTTTCCAGGTCTTGTCGGGTCTCAGCCTCTCGCCGAAGCAGGGGCCGACCCGGACCAAGGTGACGCTGACCTTCCGCGGCTTCGCGCCCGGCGAGCGGATCCAGGTGCAATGGAAGATGGGTACCACCTGGACCCGCCTCAAGACCCTGACCTCCTCCTCGGTCGGCAGCGCGACGATGGCGGTGACCACCGTCTCCTCCTGGGCTGGTAAGACGGTGACCTTCCGCGGCGTCGCGCCGAGCGGAACGGCGCAGGCCAACTTCGTCGCGACCACCCCGGTCCCCCGGAGCCTCACCCTCTCGCCCACGCAGGGGCCGACCCGGACCAAGGTGACGATGACCTTCAGTGGCTTTGTCGCCGGCGAGGGCATCCAGGTGCAGTGGAAGACCGACGACACCTGGAATCGTCTCAGGACCTTGACAGCCTCCTCGACCGGCGGTGCGGCGATGGAGCTGACCACCGTCTCCTCCTGGGCCGGTAAGACCGTAACCTTCCGCGGCCTTGCGCCGAGTGGAGAGGCACAGGCCACGTTCGTCGCGACCTCGACGGCGAGCGCCTCCGAAGATCGGACACCGACGCCGCGCCCCACGAGGACGCCGGAGCCGGCACCGGAGAACACGCCGACGCCGACGCCGGAGCCCACCGAGACGCCGACGCCGCAACCGACCGAGACCCCTACTCCCGAGCCGACGGAGACCCCGACCCCGGAACCGACGCCGACGGAAATGCCGACGGAAACGCCGACCGAGGAGCCGACGGCAACGCCGACGGAGACGCCGGCCGAGTAGGAGACCCGGGTAGACGGATCGAGGCGGGGTGCCCGAGCATCGGGTACCCCGCTCCCGTCCTACCACCGTTGTTGCCACCCCCTGACAGGTCACCAAACGCTGCTGGTGTATGCTTTCCTTGGTGCACGACGCAGGCGCGCATCAGCCCAAACGTCCGCCGGTCGAAGGCGAAGGACACGACGTGGACCACCCAACGGCGACGGGAAATCTCGGCGGAGTGCGCGGACGGCGGCTCAAGAGTCTGGTCCTGGCGGGCGGAAAGGGATCGCGGCTGCGACCGCTCACCGCGACCGGTGCGAAGCAGCTCGTCCCGCTGGCCAACAAGCCGGTCCTCATGTACGCCCTCGAGCAGTTGGTCGCGGCCGGCATCGAGGAGATCGGCATCGTCGTCGGCGACACCGGCGAGCAGGTGCGCGTCGCCATCGGCGACGGCAGCAGCTTCGGCGCCCGCGTCACCTATATCCCCCAACCGGCGCCCCTCGGTCTCGCCCACGCCATCCTGACCGCCCGCGACTGGCTCGGCGACGATCCCTTCTGCATGTTCCTCGGCGACAACTTCCTCATGCGCGGCATCGCCCCGTACGCGGCGGCATTTACCCGTGCCGAGTGCGCGGCCCAGATCCTCCTCAAACGGGTCGCGGATCCGTCTGCCTTCGGCGTTGCCGTCCTCGACGAGACCGGCCGCGTCCTGCGTCTGGTCGAAAAGCCGAAGACGCCGGTCTCCGACCTCGCCATCATCGGCGTCTACTTCTTCGGTCCCGAGGTGCATCCGATCATCGACCGCCAGCAGCCCTCGGCCCGGGGTGAGCTTGAGATCACCGACGCCATCCAGGGACTCGTCGACGCCGGGTACGAGGTGCGGGCGCAGACGATCGACGACCAGTGGATCGACACCGGCAAGAAGGACGACGTGCTCGAAGCCAACCGCCTCATCCTGGCCACGCTCTCCCGCCGGATCGAGGGGAACGTGGACGCCGATTCCACCCTCGTCGGCGAGGTCGTGATCGAGCGCGGGGCGACGGTGATCGGGAGCACGATCCGCGGTCCGGTGATCGTCGGGGCGGGGACACGGATCGTCGATGCCTACGTCGGTCCCTTCACCTCGATCGGCCCCAACTGCGAGTTGACCGGTTGCGAGATCGAGCACTCGGTCGTCCTGGAGCGGAGCGCGATCCGCCACGTCGCCCGGCGCATCGCCGACTCGCTGATCGGCCGCGAGGTCGTCGTCGAGCACTCGCCCCTCAAACCGCAGGTGGTCCGCCTCATGGTCGGCGACCACTCGGTCGTCGACATCGCCTGATGGAGCATCCGATGCCCGCGGCGCCCCTCAGCGGCCAGAGGGTCCTGGTGACCGGGGCCGGCGGTCAGCTTGGGGGCTACCTGCTTCCGGAGCTCGCCCACGCGGGGGCGACCCCGATCGGCCTCGGCATGCGCTCCGGCTCGGGGATCGACCTCATCGCCGACGTCACGGATGCGATGGCGGTCGAGAACGCGATCGCAACCGCCCGCCCCGATGCCGTCATCCATGCCGCCGCCTGGACCGACGTCGATGGCTGCGAGCGCGACCCGGCGCGGGCCGAAGCGGTCAACGCCGACGGCAGTCGCCACGTCGCGGCCGCCACGCGCGCGCTCGGCGTCTACCTCGTCGCCGTCAGCACCGACTTCGTCTTCCCCGGCGACGGCGGCTCCCCCTACGCGGAAGACGCACCGACGAGGCCCATCTCCGCCTACGGCCGGACCAAGCTGGCCGGGGAGCAGGCGGTACTCGATGCCGATCCCGGCTTTGCCGCGGCACGGACCGCCTGGGTCTACGGCGGTGCCGGCAAGCACTTCCCGAGAACCGTGCTGACCTTCCTGCGCGACCGGGGAGCGATGGAGGTCGTGGCCGACGAGGCCGGTAACCCCACCTTTGCCGGCGATCTCGCCGCCGCGCTCGTCCAACTTGTGGCGGCACGGGGCGCCGGCGTCTTTCATCTGACCAATGCGGGCCGCGCCACCCGTTTCGAGCTCGCGCAGGCCGTCGCGGCGGCGGCCGGATTCGACCCCGCCGCGGTGACCCCGACGACGTCGGCCGCGTTCCTTGCGAAATACCCGCTCCCGGCTCGCCGTCCGACGGACAGCACCCTCGCCAACACCCGCGCCGGCGCGCTGGGCATCGAGCTGCGGCCGTGGCAGGATGCCGTCGCGGCCTATGTGGGTCGTTTGGCCGCCGAGCTCGGCATCGCGCCCGGCACCGGCACTCCCGGCGTCCCGCTCACGACCCAAGGAGTCGCGACCGCGTGAAGATCCTCGTCACCGGTGGTGCCGGATTCATCGGCAGCGCCTACGTCCGCCACGTCCTCGCCGCCCACCCGGCGGACGAGGTCGTTACCCTCGACCTCCTCACCTACGCCGGCAGCCTCGCCAACCTCGAGGGCGTCCACGACGACCCCCGCCACCGCTTCGTCCGCGGCGACATCGCCGACCCCGAAGTCGTCGATGCCCTCGTCGCCGCCTGCGACGCCGTCGTCAACTTCGCCGCCGAGACCCACGTCGACCGCTCGCTCCTCGACTCGGCCGCCTTCGTCCGGGCCAACGTCACCGGCGTCCTCACCCTGCTCGATGCCGTCCGGCGGCACGGCAAGCGGCTGGTCCAGGTCAGCACCGACGAGGTCTACGGCGACGTCGCGGGCGACCGGTTCTCGGTCGAGACCGACCCGCTCCTCCCCCGCTCGCCGTACGCCGCCGCCAAGGCGGGGGGCGAGCTGATGTGCCGGGCCTACCACGTCTCCTACGGGACGGAGGTCCTCGTCACCCGCGGCTGCAACACGATCGGCCCCCGCCAGTACCCCGAGAAGCTGATTCCCCTGTTCGTCACCAACGCCCTGCGCGACCTCCCGCTGCCGGTCTACGGTGACGGGCGGCAGGTGCGCGACTGGCTCCACGTCGCGGATCACGCCGCGGCGGTCGACCGCGTCCTGCGACACGGCCGCCCCGGCGAGTCCTACAACGTCGGCGCCGGGAACGAGCGACCCAACATCGCGGTCGTGCAGGCGCTGCTGGCCCGGCTCGGCAAGCCGGCCTCGCTGATCCGCCACGTCCCCGACCGGCCGGGGCACGACCGCCGCTACGCCCTCGACTGGGGCAAGATCCGCGACGAACTCGGCTGGGCGCCGTCGCGCGACTTCGCCCAGACCCTCGACGACACGATCGACTGGTACGTCGCCAACCCGGCGTGGTGGACCGCCATCCGCGACGACGATGGGTTCGCCGCCTACTACGCGCGCCAGTACGACTGGCGCCTCGCCGCCACCGCCGGGGAAGGGAACCGATGAGCGACACCGACGCCGCCCGCGCCGTCCTCGTCCGCGACGCCGCTGCGCTGCCGGCGATCGCCGGGGTGACGCTGCGCGATTTACGGGTCAACCGCGACCCGCGCGGCACCCTGACCGAGCTGCTGCGGACCGACTGGCCCGACCTCTTCGGCGACGCCATGCCGTTCGCCCAGGTCTACACCTCGACCACCGCGCCGGGCGTGGCCCGCGACGAGGACCGCTGGCACGTCCATCGCCACCAGACCGATCGCTTCTACTGCCTGGCGGGGCGGATCGTCGTCGCCATCGCCGACGCCCGGCCCGACTCGCCGACGCGCGGCCACCTCATGCTCGTCGAGTTGGCCGCGGCGGCGGACGCCCCGGCCCCGCTGGTGGTGACGATTCCGCCGGGGACGCTGCACGGCTTCGTCGTCACCAGTTCCTCACCGGCCACGCTGCTGAACTTCCCCAACCGCCTCTACGACCCCACCGACGAGGGACGCCTCCCCTTCGCCGAGGCGCGGATGACCCTGCCCAACGGGTCCCTCTTTAGCTACGACACCGTCCGCGCCATCTATGCCTGAGTCCGGTCCGTCGGCAGACCGATGACGGGCGGCCCTCCGACGTATTCTTGCCTTAGACCGGCTCCCATAACTCTGACAGCAGTTCCTCATACTGTCGGATGATGCATCGTCGATCGAAGTTGTCTCGGACAAATGCCTTGCAAAACCGGCTTTCTTGGAGGCGGCCGATTGGATTGTCCCGTTCGAGGATCGTCGCGACCGCCTCCGTGACAAACGCCTCCGCCTCGTGTTGGACGACGTAGCGCTCGGGATAATGCCTCCTTGCGCCGGCCCAGCCGCGGATCACCGGTACAGCTCCCGACGCCATGCCTTCGGCCACGGCGAGATGCGCGCTCTCGTGCTCACTCGTCGAGAGAATCGTGCCGATCTCGGTGAACCACTCGGCGACGTCGTCCCCGAACTCGTCGAACACCACCGAATCTGCAAGGTCCGACCGGTTCACGTCGTCGTAAAACCGCTCGTAGTACGCCCGCTCTTCCGGGCGCGCCCACAGCCATTCATACTCCGAC
>JAXDKI010000568.1:0-6217 GCA_034667245.1 Thermomicrobiales bacterium
AGCCGTCGCACGACGTGCGGACGACGACCAGTTTGTCGACGCCCGATTCGGCGCCCCAGATCTCGCCGGGGCGACCGAGGATTTGGCGGACTGCGGCGTCGGGGTCGGGAAGCGCGATTGAGACGAAGGCCTCGGTGTCCGGGTCGAAGCGAACCAGCGAGTTGGCGCCGAAGTCGCTCAACCAGACGTCGTCGCGCTCGTCGACGTAGACGGAGTAGGCCTGCGGCGCGTCACCCGGGAGTTTCCATTCTTGCCAGGTCTCGGTTGTGGGGTCGAAGCGGGCGAGCTGACCGGCGTTCCACTCGCTGATCCAGAGCACATCCTGCGAGTCGCTCCAGACGCGGCGTAATCCGGCACCGGAGGTGGGAGGATCGAAGAGCGCGATCTCGATCGAACCGTTGGCGTAGCTCGCTCGGGCGAGGTAGCTCCCGGCGAGGGAAACGAACCAGATGTCGCCGGAGGGTGTCGCGTCGATGCCGTAGGGTCCCCGGCCGCGGGGGGCTTCGACGACGTCGACCTGACCAGACGTGGGATCGAGCCGGCCGACGATACCGGACTGGCCGGTGAACCACACGGCGCCGTCGCCGTCGAATGCCGGAGTGTTGAGGTTCAAGTGGTCGCCGGGAACGGGGAAAGCGGTGACGTCGTGGGAGTCGGCATCGACTTTGACGATGGCATTGAGACCGCCGTCGGTGACCCAGGCGTTGCCGTCCGGGCCGACGATGACGCCGTGCGGTGACGAGCCGTCACCCAGTGGGATCCGCTCGACGTTGCCGGTCGTCGGGTCGAGGGAGCCAAGGATGCCGCTGCCCTGACCGGTGTACCAGACGTGGACACCATCGGCGGCGGGTGCGACATCGTGAGGACGGTCGCCACCGGGGACGGGGAATGTTTCGAGGGTCAGGCAAGACTCGGGTGGTGATGGATCGGGTGTCGCGGTTTGGGCCGAGGCGGATTTCGCGGTGGCGATGAGCGCGAGGGAGGTTGTGAGGACGTGGCGGCGGGTGGTGGGCATTGGGGTCCTCCTAAGAGTTGGCGTCCACCGATGTTATGGCTCGCGTGACCCGACACTGGACGTGCTCGGCTCATCAACATGAGCCGGCTGGAAGCCGGCTCGATGCTGTCAGAATGTGACGCCACTAATGAGGGCGACGTTTGCGTAGGGCGTGAATTCTCCGGTGCGGACGACGGCTTTTGCGGAAGTTGAGCGGATCTTGAACTCCACGTGTGAGACATGATCGACAGAGAGATCGGGGAATATCTCGGAGATGGCCGTGACGAGATCGGGGTTGCGATCGACGAGCTCGGAGGCGATGAGGATGCGCTCGACCTGGAGTTCGGTGGCAATGGCTCGGAGGACGTCGAGCATGGGCGGCAGACCAGGTATGACGGCGAGGTCAATCCGTTCGACGCCGGGCGGGATGGGCAGGCCGGCATCGGCGACGACGAGAAGATCGGTGTGGCCCATCGTTGCGATGACCTCGGAGAGCCGGTGGTTGAGCACGCCCGTCTTCTTCACGGCAATTCCTTCGGAGTAGGCAGCGGGCAGAGGACTGCCGTCTGCAGTCTGCTTGCTGCCCGCTACTCGTAGCGAAGCGCCTCGGCAGGTGCCAGGCGGGAGGCCTGACGGGCGGGCAACAGGGTCATCAACAAGGCAGCGACGATCGTGATGACGAGGATCGCGACGACGATGCTCCAGGGGACGACGAAGTCGGCGCCGGACGGCGCAAAGTCGTCGCTCGTAAAGAGATTCCGCGCCAGGATCAAGCCGAGGACGGTGCCGGAGATGACGCCCAGACCGACAACGAAGGCGGTCTCGATCAGGAAGCTGAGCGAGACGAGGGAGGACTGGTAGCCGATCGCGCGGAGGACGCCGATCTGCTGGCGGCGCTCGACGACGGAACGGAACGCAATGACGCCCACGGCAGCGACGCCGACGATCAAGCCGAGTCCCATGAAACCCTGAATGATGTAGAGGAACGCCTGGTTCTGAGACTGGGCGTCGTTCAACTCGTCCTTGATCGAGGTTCCCTGGACGCCGTTGATGAGGAGCGCTTGTTCGATTGCTTTCGCCTTCTGATCCGATTGGTCGGGATCGGCAAGTCGCACGAAGTAGGACGTGAAGGCTGGCCGCGGGAACATCGGCGTGATGAGATCCTGGCGCGCATAGAGTCCGACCAGGGTACTCACCTTGCTGTCGATGATGCCGATGATGTTCACGGTCGCGACCGAGCCGTCCTCGGCCTGGATTTCGAGGGGGCGGGGGTCGAAGGTCTCGTCGCCCGATTCGAGCGCCTGCATCGGGCCGTCGCCGTCGGGGTCGTCGAAGCGGAACTGTTCGGGGTCGGAGCCAAATCCCCCCATGCTCGCGAGGGCGAATGAGTCGATGACGGCGACGTTCGGCTCGGTCCTGAGTGCTTCCATCACGGCGGCATCGTCGGCATAACCGGTGGCGCGCTGCTGGAAGAGCACCTTGCTGTTGGTCAGGAAGCCAGCGTCTGCCCCGAGCGCGGCGATGTATTGACGCCAGTTCGTCTCCCCAGGTTGGCGTAGGTTGATCTGAAAATTCGATGTCGCCAAACCGGTCGCCTGAAAGTCAGACGTATCGACCCCGCGTTGGTTCAGCAGCGAGACGAAGGCGGCGGTGTCGCCGATCGGGTTGGCCTGACCTTGATCGGCGCGGACATCCCAGCCGGCATTTGCCTCGTCGCCGAGGAGAAGGTTGACGAAGTTCTCGTTGATCGTGGCGAACATGACGAGGGAGAAGACGATCAGGCTGAACATCGCGATCGTCATACCGGTGCGACCCTTCGCCGCGCCGGGGAAGGCGACCGCAGTGCGCACGGCCGGCAGCTTCGAGCGGAAGAGTCCGCCGAGCGCGGAGACGCCGCCGAGGAGCCAATCGAGATTTTGGACGATGACGATCGTGGCACCGGTGACCATGAAGATGCCCGAAAGGAAGAACATCTCGATGTCGCCGTTGAGTTCGCCGAAGAGCCTGGTCGAGACATTGTCGGGCAAGAGCCAGAGGACGACGATGTAGAACCCGGCGACACTAAAGACCGGCCGACCCGGGACGCCGAAGTAGCGCAGGATGAGGGCGATGCCAAACGGCAGCAGACTCATTCCAAAGTAGAAACTGAATGCGTTGTTAGAGCCGACGCCGATGAAGGTCAAGATCGCGCCGATGAGGATGAGGATGACACCCCAGATCATGGTGCGGAGCTTCCGCGTCGGCGAGCTGACGTCGGGGATGTCGCGTACGGCGGCGACGATGTTGAGCCGGCTGATCTTCCATGACGAGCCGACGACGGCGATGAAGGTGATGACGACCCCCAGGCAATAGGCGACGATCATGCTGCGCGGCGTGACGTGCGGCTCGATCGTGATGAACTCGCCGAAGAGGGGCTTCAACGCGAGGGCGATCGAGACGGCCGCACCGACGCCGAGTGCGGCGCCGACCAGACCCGCGAAGACGGCGTACCCTGTTCCCTCCGAGATGAACTGCTGGATCAGCTGCCGGCGCTGAGCGCCGATGGCGCGGGCCATCCCCATCTCCGGTCGCCGTTCCGCCGCGAGCATCGTGAAGATCTGCACGATCAGGAGGATGCCGACCGCGATCGAGAAGAGACCGAAGACGAGGAAGAAGGTGGTGAAGATGCTGGCGAAGTCTTTCGAGAGCTCGATCGAGGTCTTCTTGATCGGGTCAACGCCGATCGGTTGACCTTCAAACGTAGCTTTGAGCTTTTCGACGACTGGGTCGGTGAGATTCATCCCGTCGCGGACGCCACCCCGGTTCGAGACGGCGACGGTGGTCAACTGGCCCTCCTGGCCCGTCGTCGCCTGGAGCCGGTCAAGGGGAATGACCATGCCCGGTGTGTTGGTGTCGAATCGACCGCTCAGCGGAGAATCCTCGGCGATCCCCGCGACAGTGAGGAAGTAGGGCGTGTTTGAGTAGCTGAAACCGATCGTGTCGCCGACCTTCGCCCCGAGTTTGTCGCTCATCTCGTCGCTGATCACGACCGCGTCCGGTGCGATCTCGCCGAGCGCGATCTCCTTGCCGTCGGTCCCTTTGAGACCGCCGAAGTCCGCGAGTCGGGAGGGGTCGATACCGACCAGGTAGGTGGCTGGCTCGGCTTGGAGGAGCTTGCCCTGCTGGGCCAGGGCGAGGAGATTGACCTCGCCCTGGGGGGCAGCCCCCTCGATCAGGACGGCCGGCACGCTCTCGATCAGCACGGGCATGACGCCGTCGATCAGGTCGGTCCCTTCGAACGCGGCTTCGACCTCCTGGGCGATGCTCTGGGGGATGCGGTCGTTGATGGCGTTGTTGATGTTGCCTTCGCCGTCTTCGTCCCGGCTGTAGACGACGAGCTCGTCGGCGTGGCCAAGGGTGTTGTACGCCGCGAGTGTTGCCGAGTAGTCGATGGTGTCGCCGGTGCCGAGCGCGGCGGCGATGATCAGCGTCGAGAGCATCAGGCCGACGACGATCAAGATCGTCTGCGCCTTCCGCCGCGGGATATTGCGGACGCCCAGCTTGAAGATCACCGGTCGCCGCAAAGCGACCCAGGCCACGCTGAGCAGGCAGAGGACGAGCAAGACCACGAGCACGACCATGATCCCGCTCATTGGTACGCCGAAGATCTCGCTCATTGGCCTTGGGCCCCCCTAACCCCCCAATCCTGGGGGGAACGACGGTCGATTTTTGGGGCGGCTAGCGAATTGTCGAGAATGGCAGGTCGCTGCCGACGGATTCGCCGACGATCTGGCCGTCGCGCATCTGGACGATGCGATCGCAGCGTTCGCCGACGCCTGCGTCGTGGGTGACGATGACGAGGGTGAGACCGGCGTTCTCGTTGAGCTCGCGCATCAGACCGATGATCTCGTCGGCGGTTTTCGAGTCGAGAGCGCCGGTCGGTTCGTCTGCCCAGACGATCGCGGGGTCGTTGACGAGGGCACGGGCGATCGTGACGCGCTGGCGCTGCCCGCCCGAGAGCTCGGCCGGTCGGTGTCTTGCCCATTCGGCGAGGCCGACGGTCGCCAGCGCCTGCAGTGACCGCTCGCGCGCCTCGCGCGGTCCCAAGCCGGAGACGAGGAGCGGGAGCTCGACGTTCTCGACGGCGTTCAAGACGGGGAGCAGGTTGTAGACCTGAAAGATGAAGCCCATCCGGCGCGCCCGATAATTGGTGCGCTCCTTGTCGGACATGTGAGCAAGGTCTTTGCCCTCCAACCAGACCTGACCCTGATCGACTTCGTCCAGCCCCGAGAGGCAATTGAGGAGGGTGGTCTTGCCACAGCCGGACGGTCCCATAACGGCGACCATCTCGCCGCGCGCGATCGCGAGATCGACGTCCCGCAACGCCTGGACGCGACTGGTGCCCGTGTCATAGGTCTTAACGACGCCATCCGCGCGAATAATCTGCCCGTCGGTGTTCACGTCCGCCGTTTCCTCCAGGATTGAAATGCCGTGACGCCTCGGCGACCGCTTAGACCGGAGCGGGCAACGCGCCGGATGTCGGCCCACTGCGGGTTCTCGCCACGTTCGATTCTGGGTATTCCTCGCTGTCCCGTTTTTTGGAACGAATCGACGTGAGGTTTGGTGAGAGGGTAGCCGATGCGTGGGCTGTTGTGCAGGGCTCAGTGCGTCGGCGCACTCGATGTGAGGACGTCTCGTGGCATTGGCCATGCGCACTACAACTTCCAGAGTAAACCGCCCTGTGCCGGCGTGGAGGTATGGCCATGAGCGTGATTCCGGCCGTCCAACAAAGGCGCCAATGGTTCCGACCGTTGCCGCGACGCCATCGGGCGGAGCTTCTGGATGGTTCGTCATGGGAGGAGGCCGAGCTCCGCGCGAATCTGCGCGACATACGGCGCGTCAATCGCCTCGGCGGCGGGACTTCGGTGGTCCTGCGAGTGCTGCCGACGGTGCTCGAGTCAGTTCCCGAGGATCGTGAAGTCGAGATTCTCGATCTAGCCACCGGGTCGGCGGATATCCCGTTGGCGGTGGTTCGATGGGCGGAACGGCACGGGCGCCGCGTTCGGATGGTCGCCAGTGATGCCTCGGACGCAGTCCTAAGCCTTGCGAGCGGATACACGCGTAAAGCACCGAACATTACTTTGGCCAAGTATGACGCTCGCGCCGTCCCATTGCCGGATCGGTCCGTTGACGTCGTGCTTTGCTCGCTGGCTCTCCACCACTTCGAACCGCGCGACGCGGTTG
>JAXDKI010000569.1:0-3544 GCA_034667245.1 Thermomicrobiales bacterium
CGAGGGCGCGGGCGGCGGCACTGGGGACGTAGTTCAGCTGCCGCGCCGCCGCGAGGACGCGGGCGCGCTTGTCTGGACTGAGCTCGGCCTTGTCGTTGAGCGCGCGGTGCGCGGCCGTGATGGAGACCCCGGCGGCGCGAGCGACGTCACGGATGGTTGCGGGCATCGTGCCCCTCGGCGAGACGACCGAAAACGTTTCCGGAAGCGATTTCGGTTATTGTAGCGGGTCGGCCGAGAGCTGTCTACAGTCTTGAGAAACGTGCGACCTGAAGAGAAACAAACAGGCCCGGCAGCGAACTGCCGAGCCCGTCGATAGTGGTTGATTGGGGCGGGAGGTAGTGCGGTCAGGCGGCGTCGGGCCAGGCGAAGACGACCTTGCCCGTCTCGCCGCGGTCGAATGCCGCGAAGATCTCCGGCGCGTCGTCCAGGGTCACCTGATGGGTAACCGTCGCTTCGAGTGGGACACGGTGCCGCTGCACGAACTGGAGCATCTCGTCGTAGCGGTCGATCGGGAAGACGAAGGAGCCGAAGAGCTTGAGTTGGCGCTCGACGATCTGGGACGGCTGAAGCGTCGGTTCAGTCGTGCCGAACCCGACGAAGCAGACGCCGGCATTGCGACCCGCCACCGCGACCGCGTTCGTCTGACCGCTGACGGTACCCGAGGTCTCGAACGCCCCGGCGACACCCTCTTTGCCCGTCCAGCGCCGCACGGCCGCGGCGACGTCCTCGTTTGCGGCATCGACGACGGCGTCCGCACCGAGTCGGGTCGCAAGCTCAAGTCGAGTGGGGCTGACGTCGACGCCGATCACCCGGGCGCCCATTGCCTTCGCCATCAGCATCCCGGTCACGCCGACCGGACCGAGACCGAAGACGGCGATGGCACCCCGACCCGAGGCCTCGAGTTTTCGCATCGACTCGAAGGCCGTCCCGCCGACGCACATCAAGAGGGCGCCGACGGTGTACGACACGTCGTCGGGCAAGGGCAGGCAGTTCCGGGCATCGGTCAGGAGCAGATCGGCGTCCGAGCCGTGGATCGGACCGCCGTAGCCCTTGCGATCGTCGCACCACATCAACCGCCCGCCAAGGCACTGACCGCAGTGGCCGCACCCGCGGTAGTGGTAGACGGCGACGCGATCGCCGACCGCGACGTTTCGGACGCCGTCGCCGACGGAATAGACAACACCGCAGGGCTCGTGACCGGGGACGATCTGGTCGGCACCCGAGCCACGCCGGGTATCGACGGAAGCACGATAACCGTGGAGATCGCTGCCGCAGATCGCCGCCGCCCGCATTGCCACGACGACCTCGCCCGGTCCGGGTGTCGGATCGTCGAGTGTTGCCACGACGGCTTGCCTACCCCCAGGAAAAAAGACACCGCGCACCCTCTGTTCCCTCCGTCCTTTCTCAGATTGATCGATCGATTCCCTAGATCACCTAGGCGAGCAGTTGCCCGCCGGAGACATTGATCTCGATGCCGACCGCGTGGCGGGCGCGTTCCGAGGCGAGGAAGACGACCCAGTTCGCGATGTCATCCGGTTGCCCCACCCGCCCGATCGGCGTGTTCGCCTGAAGTTCTTCCAGCGCGCCGGGGCGGTCCAGCCAGCCGTCGCGCGTCATTGCGGTGTCGATGTTGCCCGGCGAGACGCAGTTGACGTTGATGTTGTATGGAGCCGCGAACCGGGCCAGGGACTTCGTGTACGCGAGGATGCCGCCGAAGGCCGCGCAATAGCCGGGGATGTTCCCCGTCACCCCGTGGGCGGTGAAGGAGCAAATGTTGACGATCTTGCCGGCCCGCCGCTCCATCATCCCCGGCAGGACCGTCTGGCAGCCGATGAATACGCCCGTCATGTGACCATCGAGCTGCCGCTGCCACTCGGCGTCGTTGGTGTCGAGTTGCCCTGTCTTGGCACCCGGCCCGGCGACGTTGCAGAGGATGTCGATCGGGCCGACTTCCGCCTCGACCGTCGCTGTCAGCCGCTCCCAGGCGGCACGGTCGCTGACGTTGAGCGCAAAGGCGCGACTGTCGCTACCGGCATCGCGGAGCTCGGCCGCGGTGCGTTCGGCACCGACCTGATTGATGTCGGCGCCGCAGACGCGCACGCCTTCCGCCGCGAACAGACGGGCAACGGCGCGCCCGATCCCCGACGCCGTCCCCGTGACGACGGCCACCTTCCCCGTGAGTTGTAGATCCACCCGATTCTCCTCTTGTCCTCGCTCAACCCTTGACCGCACCCGCGGTCAACCCTTGGACCAGATACCGCTGGACCAGCGCGAACATGATCGCCAGCGGAATGGTGGTCACGACCACGCCCGCGTTCAGCAACCCCCAATCGACGACGTCCTTGCCGCGCATGGCCGCGATCCCGACCGTCAACGTGCGCAGCTCGGTTTTACTGGTGAAGGTGACCGCGAAGAGGAACTCCTGCCAGGCGAGGATGAACGAGAAGATCCCGGTGGCCAGCAGGCCGGGTGCGCTCAACGGGAGGACGATCCGGACAAAGGCGCCGAACTGACTGGCTCCATCGATCGTCGCCGCCTCCTCCAGCTCGGCCGGGATGTTGGCGAAGAACCCGCGCAGCATCCAGGTGCTGAACGGGATCGCGAACGCCATGTAGGCGATCAGGAGGGCCCAGTAGGTGTCGATCAACTGGAACTGCTTGAACCAGAGGAAGAGCGGAATGATGATCGCCACGGTCGGCAGCATCTGCGTCGTCAGGATCAGGAACCCGACGAGCCCGCGGCCGGGAAAGCGGAAGCGCGCCAGCGAGTAGCCGGCGAACGCGGAGATCGAGGTGGCGAAGGTCGCGGTCAGCGTCGCCACGATGGTGCTGTTCAAGAAGTAGCGGGCGAAGTCGTACTCGCGGAACAAGCGGCGATAGTTGCTCAAGGTCGGGTTGTCGATCCAGAGACTCTCGCCTTGCTTCTGCAGGTGCTCGTAGGTCGGGCGAAACGATCCCACCAACATCCATAAGAAGGGCGCGACGACGAGGATCACGAGCAGGACGAGCAGCACGTAGGTCGCCACTCGCCGGGGTTCGATACGGCGGCGCGGTTTGCCGATAGCGACGGCGCGACGTTGGGATAGCGGTCGGGCGTCGAGCACTGGTCGCCCTCCTACTCGTTGTTCTGCATGGCGCGGCGGTAGACGGCGAGGTAGGCGGTGGTGACGACCGCCATGATGACGAGGATGATCACTGCCAGCGCGGACGCCTGCCCGACATAGCCCCGGCCGAAGGCCTGTTGGTAGGCCCACATCGGCAGGGTCAGGGTTGCGTAGAAGGGACCGCCGTAGGTGAGGATGTAGATGAGATCGAGCGAGTTGAAGGTCCAAAGGGTGCCGAGCAACGTCGTGATCAGGATCGTCGGGCGGATACTCGGGATGGTGATGTGGAAGAACGACTGGACCGAGGAGGCGCCGTCGATGGTCGCCGCTTCGTAGAGATCGGACGGAATGGTCTGCATCGCGGCTAAGAACATCACGGCGAAGAAGGGAAACCCCTTCCACATGTTGGTGATGATGATCGTCGGCATGGCGGTACTGGTA
>JAXDKI010000570.1:0-5588 GCA_034667245.1 Thermomicrobiales bacterium
GCGTATTGGTCGGGGTGTTCGTGGGCGTCGTCGTGGGGGTCGACGTGAACGTCGCCGTTGGGCTCAAATCACCCGTTCCCGCGCAGCCGAAGGTGACGGTCAGGGTCGGCTTGCCGCTCGTCTGCTCCCGGCTGTTGGCGTTCACCCCGTCGGCGTTGTTCGGGACGAGGGCGAACGACACCTCGCCGTTGCCCGTCACGGCCGAGGTCACGTCCCAGCTGTAGGTCGCCGCCGCCCCCCACGCGCCGCCGCCGGCGGCCACCACCGCCCCGTGGGCCGGCTTGGTCGCCCAGGTCACTGTCCCCTCCGCCCACGTCCCGGTTACGAGGCGGGCGTCGGGCGCACTCGCCGTGCCGGAGCCGGCGTAGTTCGCCGCCGTCAGCTGCAGCACCGCCTGCGTCACGGGACCGCTCAGCCCCGCCAGGTCGAAGCGCAGGTAGGACTCGTACTGCGCCGTCGGGCTCAGCTTGGCGCGCAGTTCGGCACTGCCGCCGGAGTTGGTGGTCGGGTTCGCCTGGTAGACGAGGGCGTCGGCGGCGGCGGCGAAGGAGCGCGTCTGCGGCAGGCAGGCGGCCGCCATCGGCGTGTCGGTCGGGGTCCCGGTCGGTGTGTTCGTCGGCGTGTTCGTCGGGCCCTGCGTCGGGGTATCGGTGGGAGGGATGGGCGTGTCGGTGGGAATAGGTGTATCCGTCGGCGGAATTGTCGTCTCAGTGGGTATCGGCGTATCGGTCGGTGGGATTGGCGTGTCGGTGGGAGTCGGGGTGTCGGTGGGAGTCGGGGTATCCGTGGGCGGGACCGGCGTATCGGTCGGGACCGGCGTATCGGTGGGCACTTCTTGCGCGATTGCCGACCCGCCGCTCCCGACGAGCAAGGCGATCGCCAGAAGCACGGACACAACCCCCCGTCGCGCCATCGTAGCAGCGATGACGCGGCGAAGACCGAGGCCTAAGGTGATTGATCTCGATAGAATGGGTAACCGCCGCGCGGCTGTGCGATTGCCGAACAATTGAAGGGGGAAGGCAGCCGCCGGCGGCTGCCAGCTTTCGGGGTTCGAAGGAGTTACACCCTGGGTCGTCCGGAATATGATCGACGAAGTCGGCTGAATTGGAAGCGGCATTGCGCGGTCTCCCGGCTCCAAGCTCTAGGCTTGGTCGATCCGGGTATCCCGCGGGCGGGGTATCAACACCGACGCGTTTGGGAGCCAACCGCGTGTTCGCGAACCGCGCCCGACGGGTTTCCCGGTGGGTCCGTGGCGGGCGGGGGCTCATCGTTCGCGCGTTGACCCCACCCGCCGTCCATACCTACTACGTTACTCGCGATGTCCAGGCGTCCCAATCCCGCCTTTCGATGCGAACGCCTCCTTCTCGCCCCGGTGCCCAGTCAGAGAAATCGGAAAACTGGGCTACATGGAGAGGGTAGAAGTTACCGATGCCCGCACCCCAATCGGGCTAGCCAGGCAATCCCACTGCCGCCCGATAGGAAGCGGAGGTGGCAGCAGATATACACAATTTACTCGCCTGAAGTTTGCCCGTCAAGCACCTGTTGACGATTTCTCGGATTGACCAAAGTCACCATTCGGTATGTCTGTTCAGGACTGGTTTGAACTTATATCTCATCTATTTGATGTATTCCTTATCCATTTGATGATGTTCAAGTTGTCTCAAAGCGACGAATCATCTGGGTACCAACGCATTCTCCAGGTTCAATAGTACGAACACTGCGGCCTCGATGTTGACAAATGGCCAAGACTCAATGGTACGGACAGGTTGACTCCTTTGGGGGATAGCCCTAGATTCGGCCGTACCAGACCGCAATATGCATCGGGATGGGAAGTGAGATCTCCAGGCGGGACACTGGGGCGACTGACTGCACGGAGTCGACCGCGGTCGCTCGTGTTTCGTCGGTCGACTGTCTACGCCCCAGACTGGGAGGGACATCGGGCATGCCGGGTCACTGGCCTCCATAGGACATTCTGGAATCACCACCTCAAACACGTAACACCCCGCGACGGCGGGTGGGGTCAACGCGCGAACGATGAGCCCCCGCCCGCCACGGACCCACCGGGAAACCCGTCGGGGGCGGCAGGCGCCCGCCCGCCGCTTCACGGCGGATTCTCCGGCCCGGTCCAGGCTATTCGTTTGATGCCCTGGAGACCGAGCCATGTCCCCCAAGTTGGATGATCCTGCCACGAGGCAGGCTGGCGGTGCGTCCGACCTATCCTTAGATGATGGCTCAGCCATCGCTAGGTCGATCGCACATGGCGCGCTGCCAGCAATCGACCTTGTCCCGTCCGCCGGCGCCCCGGATGCCATCGCTCTTTCGGTCCTCATCCCGACCCGGAACGAAGCCGGGAACATTGCCGCTCTCCTCGATCGTCTCGAGGCGGCCTTGTCGCGCGTCTCGTTCGAGGTGCTCTTTGTCGACGATAGCGACGACGAGACGCCGGGGGTGATCGCGGCGGAGGCGGTGCGACGACGCGAGCGGATCGTGTTGCTGCATCGGCCGCCGGGTGCTCGCGGTGGTGGCCTAGGTGGGGCGGTCGTTCACGGGCTACGCGAGGCCCGCGCGGAGTGGGTTTGCGTCATGGACGCCGACCTGCAGCACCCGCCCGAAGTCGTTCCCCGGTTGCTTGACCAGGTCCGTGACCGCCAAGACGATCTCGTCATCGCGAGCCGGTACTGCGAATCCGGCACGGTCGGTTCCTTCGGGCGAACCCGGGCGACGTTCTCGCGTGGATCCACACTTGCCGCGCGTGCGGCTTTTCCCGACCGGTTGCGCGGTGTTACCGACCCGATGAGTGGGTTCTTTCTGATCCGACGGAGCGCCATCGACGCAGAGGCGCTCCAACCGACGGGGTTCAAGATCCTGCTCGAGATCCTCGCCCGCTCGCGACGTCTTCGCGTCTCCGAGGTGCCGTTCGAATTCGGCACTCGCCATGCCGGACACAGCAAGGCGTCGGCCAGGGAGGGATTGCGCTACGTCCGCCAACTGGCCGGCCTTCGGCTCAACGATGACGCCCTTCGCTTTCTTAAGTTCGGTCTGGTGGGCGCCAGCGGGCTTCTGGTGAATTCCCTTCTTCTGGCCTTCAACGCCGGTGTCCTCGGGCTCTTCTATCTGATCGCGGCACTGCTTGCGACCCAAGGCTCGACCGCCTGGAACTTCGCGCTAACCGAGCGCCTGGTTTTCTTGAGCGGAAGGCGGTCCGAGGGACGCCGTCGCCGATGCGTGCTCTTCTTTGCGATGAACAATGTTGCGTTCGGGTTACGCGGACCGATGATGTTCGTCCTCACATCAGCACTCGGTATGCATTACCTCTGGTCCAATATCGTCTCGATGCTCGCGCTCATGATCCTGCGTTACACCACTGCCGACCGATGGATTTGGGGATCGGCGCAACCACCGCTCACTGTTCCGGCTTACCCAGTCGTCTCTCCCGCCGTCAAAGTGGGTGAAGGAGCTTAGCGAATGGCCATGTCGAAACCGCACGTTACGCATTACTACGACATCCACGGCCTGGTGACCGTCCAGTCAGAAACGCGGCTTCCCGAACTCGAGGCCTTCCGCGTTGCGAATCTGCGCGAGGCGCCGACGATCCGCGTTCGTCACGGGAAGCCCTTCGCTCTGAATGGCGCGGCTCGCCGCGTCCACTACGATGACGGCCTCGGCTCGCTGAGGTTCACGATCGATGTCGCGTTCGCCGACACGATCGACGTAGCCGCGTCACCGCTGCTGGCAAGCTCCCCACATGTGCTGTACACCAACGTCGTCGAGCCAATCCTGCGCTGGACCTTCGTAGAGAAGGGCTTTGCTCTCGTCCACGGCGCATGCGTCGCCTGGGGCGATGATGCCTATCTCATCACGGCGCGGACCGACACCGGCAAGACCACGACGATCCTTCGCTTGCTCGACAACGAACCCGGCTGGCGCTTCCTCTCCGATGATCTGACTCTACTTGCGCCGGACGGACGCGTGCTGATGTATCCCAAGCCGTTGACGATCAGCCGTCACACCGTCTCATCCGTCCGCGCCGCGGCGTTGACCCGTCGCGAACGGATGACGCTCGGAATCCAAAGTCGCCTGCACTCGCGTTCGGGTCGGCGTTTTGGCCTACTCCTGGCACGGACCCGTTTGCCGATGGCGACGACCAACGCCGTGACACAGCTGTTCGTTCCCCCGCCGAAATATGACGTACGGCGTCTGATTCCGGGCGCGTCTCTCATCCGGGAGGCCCGGCTGGCCGGCATGATCGTCATCGAGCGCGGGGATGACGGAGAGATCGAGCTCGATCAGGATAGCGCTCTCGAAATCTTGATGAGCAACTGCGAGGACGCCTTCGGTTTCCCCCCTTACTCCACCATCCGTGAGTTCCTCTACCTGACGGGTCGAGGCGACCTGCGCCCGGTTGAGTGCGACATCGTCGCCTCCGCGCTGCAGGGTCGAAGGGCTGTGCTCTTGCGAAGCGGCACGAGGGACTGGTGGCAGCAAATCCCCGCAATCGCCGGATGCCGGCCGGGCAAAAAGACCCACGAACCTCGTAGGGCGTGGGTCGAAGATCGTGATCCAGACCTCGCACTTGTTCCGATTGCCGTCTCCGGGTCAAGCGACTGACCAGCACCGATGGCGATGCTCAGACCTGCCGCCCAGGTCAATCCTTGAAGGGTTGACATGAAACGACATTAGAAGTGGATACGCCTACGTGACGGAACAGCTACCAGCGCTAGCTCAACCGCCAGCGCCCCGAATTGCACGACCATCAGCCGGCACGAAACTGCGCCGGCTGATGCGTACGGTGCGGTTATCGGTACTCATCGCGGTCATGATCGCGGGGGTCCCAGCAGTTGCTATTCGTACGGACGTGAAGGCGCAAGAGGCCAGCCCCCCACCGGGTATGTCGCCGGCCTCCCCTTCCGACCCGGTCGTGCTGGCAGCCGGCGACATCGCGTGCCCGGACAGCTCGACGCGTGAACCAGCCAGCTGCCAGGATCAGGCGACCGGCGACCTTGTCGCTGCTCAGTCACCCACCGCCGTGCTCGCCCTCGGCGATCTGCAATACGAATGCGGAAAGCCCGAGCAATTCCAAAACGTCTTCGACCGGTCGTGGGGGCAGTTCAAGGAGTTGATCCGGCCCGTCCCCGGCAATCATGAATACAACGATGACCATGGCAAGCCGATATGCCCCGACGGGCCCCAAGGCGCGGCCGGGTACTTCGGCTACTTCGGGGACGCCGCGACGCCGCTCGACCCCGGCTGCCAGCGGGATTGCCGGGGCTACTACAGCTTCGACCTCGGGGCCTGGCATCTGGTGGCGCTCAACTCCAACTGCGGCGAAGTCGGCGGCTGCGGCGCCAGCTCCCCCCAGGAGCGCTGGCTGCGGGCCGACCTCGCCGCCCACCCCGCCGCTTGCACCCTGGCCTACTGGCACCACCCCCGCTTCAGCTCCGGGGCCGGGCACGGCAACGAACCGGAGGTGCGGGCGTTCTGGCGGGCGCTGGCCGAGGCGGGGGCGGAGGTGGTGCTGGTCGGGCACGACCACGACTACGAGCGCTTCGCCCCGCTGGACGCGGCCGGGCGGCCGGACCCGGCCGGGG
>JAXDKI010000571.1:0-4896 GCA_034667245.1 Thermomicrobiales bacterium
CGTCTCAGCCGGCCGTCCTCCCCGTCAAAGGAGTCACCCGATGCGCCGCTTGATCTCCTCTCTCGTTGGACTGCTCGTGCTGCTCGGTGGGGGGAGCGTGTCCCTCGCGCGGCAGGCCACGCCGGAAGCAACCGAGATCTCACCCGGGATCACCGCTTCGCAGCTCGCCGTAGCCGACGTCGATGCCCTCCCGAGCGATTCCCGCCTGGTGCTCTTCGCGCGCTACACCCTCGCTCCCGGCGCTGAGATTTCGCCAAGTGCTGGCCAGAGTGTCGATCTCTTCTACGTGGAGTCGGGCGAGGTGACGGTGACCGGGGCCGGTGCGGTCTCGATCATCCGGTCGGGGCAGTCCGACCTCGAAACCAAGGAGCCAGGCGACGAAGCGATCCTCGCGGCTGGCGACGCACTCTCCACCGGAGTCTGTGCGGAGAGCGGCCTCCGCAACGACGGTTCCGCACCGGTGACACTGCTCACCGGCGCCGTCGCCGGACTCACTACGGGACAGTGCCCCGGCACTACGCCGGCCGCAACCGGCGCCAACAATCCCGGTCTGACCCCGGAATTCCTCGCGATCGGCGCGGCTGCGCCTCCACCGGCGCTTCCCGCTCAACTCGCGATGGCGAAACTGACCTACGCACCCGGTGCCGCTGATCCGCAGCCCAGCGCCAACGCCGGGACCGTGCTTGCCCGCGTTGAGAGCGGAACCTTTGGGATCACCATCGAGTCCGGCGAAGGGACCATCATCCGGAAGCCTGCCACTCCGAACGCCTTCTTCTCGGCTCAGCAAGACCCGCTCATTCCTGGTGTCGAAGCAACACTCGACCCCGGCGACTTCGTCTACGAAGTCGGCGGCACCGTCTCGCAAGCTCGGAATATTGGCGCCGAGCCCGCCACCGTCGTCATCCTCACCCTCGCCTCCGCCGCTGAACCGGCGACGCCCACTTCGTGAGGCGGAAGGGCGAGGAGGCGAGTCACTCTGCTTTCCCCTCCCTCGCCTCGCCGTTACACTCGCTCCAACGGGCCGGGAGGACGCGGCGAGGAAGGGAGCGACGGCAACGGATGAGCGGCGAATCGAGCGCGGTCACCGAGGAAACCGGCTTCGACGCAATGGCCTGGCGACGCCGTCTCGTCGCCGCACGCGGCACCGGGCCCGCCGATCTCCTTCTGGTCGGCGGCAAAGTCGTCAACGTCTTCTCCGGCGAGTTGGAAGAAGCCGACGTTGCCATCGTCGGCAATCGGATCGCCTACGTCGGCAGTTTCGGCCGCGCCTGGGAGACGATCGACGTCCGCGGCAAGATCATTGCCCCCTCGTTCATCGACGCCCACGTCCACGTCGAGAGTTCCCTCGTTTGGCTGCCCGAATTCGCCCGCGCCGTCGTCCCGCATGGCACAGGCGTCGTCGTCACCGACCCGCACGAACTCGCCAACGTCGCCGGTCTCCCCGCGCTCCTTGCTCTCCGGGAAGCGGCACGTGGCCTCCCCCTCCATCTCCGCTTCACCGCCCCCTCCTGCGTCCCCGCCAGTGCGAACGAGAGCCCCGGCGCACGCTTCGGTGTCGAGGAGATCGCCGAAGTTCTCCGCTGGCCCGAGACCGTCGGTCTTGGCGAGTTGATGAACTTTCCCGGCGTCCTCTCAGGCGACCCCGAGATCGCCGCCAAGCTCCGCATCTCACACGGACGCCGCCGCGACGGGCACGCACCTGGTCTGCGTGCCTCGGCCATGCAGGCCTACGTCGGAACCGGCATCGGCTCCGACCACGAATCCACCACGTTCGAGGAGGCGCAAGCCAAACTCCGCGCCGGTCTCATGATCATGATCCGCGAGGGCTCCTCGGAGCATAATCTCCACGACCTCCTCCCCCTCGTCAACGACCAGACCTATCCCCGCTGCTGCTTTGCCTCCGACGACCGCGACTGCCACACCCTCCTGCACGACGGTCACATCGACCAGAGTCTCCGCCTCGCCATCGCCGAAGGACTCGACCCGATCCGCGCCATCCGCATGGCGACCTGGAACGCCGCCGACTACTGGCGCCTGGACGGCATCGGCGCCGTTGCACCCGGCTACGAAGCCAACCTCGTCGTCCTCGACGACCTGGAGCGGCTCAAGGTCGCGATGACCCTCTTCCAGGGCAAAGTCGTCGCCCGCGACGGGGTTCTCGTCGGCGATCTCCCCGCCTCCCCCGCGCCCGACTTCTTACTCCATTCGGTCAACGTCGCACCCATCATGCTCTCCGACCTCAGGCTTGCCCCGGAGACTGCCCGCCTCGCCGTCGAAGTCATCCCCGGCCAGATCGTCACCCGCGTGGCCCAGGTCGAACCGATCGTGGAGGAGGGTTGGGCCGTCGCCGACCCGTCGCGGGACCTCCTCAAACTCGTCTGCGTCGAACGGCACCATGCCACCGGTCGCGTCGGCGTCGGCTACGTCAAGGGTTTCGGCCTCAAGCGCGGCGCCCTCGCCAGCACCATCGCCCACGACGCCCACAACATCATCGCCGTCGGCACCGCCGACGCCGACATCCTCGCCGCCATCGCTACCGTCGCCGACACCCAGGGTGGTCTCGCCGCCGTCGCCGAAGGTCTCGTCCTCGCCCACCTCCCCCTCCCGATCGCCGGTCTCCTCTCCGACCGCCCTCTGGAAGAAGTCGCCGCCGCCTACGACCAACTCGAAGGCACCGCCCGCGGCTTGGGCAGTAACCTCCCGTCGCCATTCGGCCTCCTCGCCTTCATGGCGCTGTCGGTGATTCCCGCGGCGAGGGTCACCGACCGCGGTTTTCTGCGTGTCGGGTAGGGATCAATTGCAGCAACGATAGAGGCCGCCTTCAGATCAGGCAGCGCCCGAGTCTCGTGGGTTCTGGTCCGGTTCGGGGGGTCTCCGGCTCAGGCGGTGTCTGATACGTCGGACCCGGAGGGTGATACCGCGGCACGGTCAGCGGTCCGGTATTCTCATAGCTAATGCTGCCCCACCGGTCAAGCGATGAGGTTGTCTCAGCATCTGCTGCCTTGCGAGGACGTCTCTTCCACGGCCATCGCATCTTCACGCCCTTTCCGTATACTGGTTGGATGCCCAGATACCCTTGCGGAATTATGCCGAGAAAGACGGGAACGTGAATGATGTCAGATAAACCTATACGTCCACGCCATCCTCCCCTCTCCCTCGGAAGGGAGAGGGGCCGGGGGTGAGGGCTGCCTCCCCAATCCCCTCCTCATAAATTCGCCGCACAATGTCCTCGATCTCTGGCTCCTCGATCGCCACGTCACGCACCTCGTGCGCTGCCGCCACCGCCGAAATCAACTCCGCCGGATTCACCCGCTGCCGGTCAAACCGAAGCCAGTACCGCGGACCATCCGACCGCACGACCTGCACCAGGTCATCCGCGGTCAAATCGGCTGGAACAAGACACGGGGCTTCATCAGCGACAGACTCGTCGCCGGCTTCAAAGTCCACGATCAGCGTCCGGTGTGTCCCGAAGCGCCGCCGGATCTCTTCGATCCCCCCGTCGTAGATCAATCGCCCGTGGTCGATGATCATCATCCTCCGGCAGAGGTGCTCCACGTCCGCGAGGTCGTGGGTCGTCAGGATGATCGTCACCCCGTTCTCACGGTTGATCCGCTGCAGGAACTCGCGAACCCGCGCCTTGGCGACGACGTCGAGCCCGATCGTCGGTTCGTCCAGATAGAGGATCGCCGGGTCATGCAGGAGGGCCGCCGCCAGATCGCGCCGCATCCGCAGAACATGAGGGCGAACGACGACTTGTACTGCAACTGTCCGCGCATCCGCGCTCCAGTGAGCTTGCCGTACAGCCGGACCTCCTGCGTGACCGTACCTGCATCACCCACCTTGAATGACCACCTTCCGCACTGCCCGCCGCAGCACGAGCAGCGCCAGCCCGCTCAGTGCAATTGCCCAGAACAACTGCAGCCCTAGTGCCCTCGCCGCGCTCCCATGTCCAAGGAAAACGTCTATGGGCACCATCAGGAATGTGCGGAATGGCAATAGTTCCACGGCGGTCCGTAGCCAGGGTGGGAAGAACGAGATCGGCACCAGCATACCCGACAGGAACGTCGTGGCCACCAGCGCCGTCGCCCTGATGCCGGCAATGTCCGTCATCCAGAATGCCGCCGCGTTCATCATGAACCGAAAGGCAAAGCTCACCAGCACTCCAAGTGCGACGCTGACGGCAAACAGAGGCCAGCGCGCCACCGATTGCGGTGTCGCCACGTCATACAGCAGCAGCCCCAGCAGAAACGTCGGGATGAACCTCGTTAACACATGGCAGCCGGCCCGCCCCAGATCCTGACTCAACCAATATCCGTAGTAGTTGATCGGTTTGATCAGATCCGCCACGACGTTGCCGGTTTGAATCGACACCGCCATCTCCCACCAACCCCAAATCGCCACCACCATCAGCAACGACTGCCCGATCCAGATAAACGCGAAGATCTCCGACAGCCCAAACCCCGCCACGTCCGCTTCGCCTCCCCGCGACCGATAGAGCGCCCCATAGACCGACGCGATGAGTACCCCGAACACCGCATTCGTAAAAATCCCCGCCACCGTCGCCTGCCGATAGGCAAGGTGCCGCTGAAACGACCGCCGTGCAAGCTCGACATAAACCCGCACCTGGTGACTCCCCTATTCCGTGCAGGCTCAAGCCCGCGTCCGCGCGTCGAAACTCGTCCCCGAACGACACGATCGCAATTACCCGTTCACAGTCGGCTTCCAGCCGGATTATGTTGGTGAGACCGGCACTGGAAGTGCCGGTCTCACCAACATAAGCCGGCTGGAAGCCGACTGTGAACGGGTAATTGCGATCGTGTCGTTCGGGGACGAGTTTCGACGCGCGGACGCGGGCTTGAGCCTGCACGGAATAGGGGAGACACCAGGTGCGGGTTT
>JAXDKI010000572.1:0-34348 GCA_034667245.1 Thermomicrobiales bacterium
GGGCCGTCGCGCCTACCCCTGCTCGAGGACCGCCTCGATCTGCGGCGCCGCCGCATCGAGCGCTTCCTGCGGTTCGACACCCGTCAGGAGCGAGGACTCGATCGTCTGCTTCATGATGTTGTCGACTTCCTGGGCCTGCGGCGTCACCGGAAGGAACTTGCCCTTCAGCATCTCCCCCGCCCAGATGTCGTAGAACGGGAATTCCTTGGCCTCCGGCAATTCGTTCCAGCCGAGCTTCGGCTGGATGAAGTTGACGTTCTTCAGCCACGGTCCCGGCTGCGACGCCAGGAACGCCACCCACTTGAAGGCCGCCTGCCGCTTCGCCTCGTCCGTCGTCTGCGAATTGACCGCCCAGTAGTAGGCGTAGAGCGGCGTCGCCGCGGCGTCCGGGTTCACCTGCGGCAGCGGCACGACCTGGTACTTCTCGTAGACCGCCGATTCCGGGGTGACGAGGCCCATTCCCCACGGATTCAGGAGCGACATCGCCACCTTGCCGTCGAGGAAGTCCTGGTACGGCACCGTCGCCTCCCGCGACGCGACGTTCGGGTCGGCCACCTTGTGCTTGTAGATCAGGTCGTACCAGATCTGCAGCGCCTGCACCGTCGGCGGCTGGTTGACGGTAACCGTCTTGCCGTCCTCGGCGACGTAGGTGCCGCCCGTCTGGAGCATCAGCGTCCCCAGTTGGTTGTGGTACCAGCCCGCGTGTAGGTAGAGGAAGTCGAAGCCGCGGCGGGTCAGCGTGTCGCCGTCCTTCACGACGAGCTTCTGCCCCATCGTCCCGACCTCTTCCCACGTCTTCGGCGGCGCGTTCGGATCGAGCCCCGCCTCCTGGAAAGCCGCGGTGTTGATCGCGAAGGCGGTCACGTTGAACTCGCTCGGCAACCCGTAGACCTGGCCTTCGGCCGCCGCGCCTTCGAACGTGCCGGGGATGTAGGCCGCCTGCAGCTCCTCCATTGAGCCGTAGCCGAGCGCGGCCGGATCGACCGGCTGGACGAGCCCGCGCGGGATGTAGATCGACCGCATCTGGTTGTCGTCCATGTTGATGACGTCCGGACCGGTCCCGGTGCCCATCGAGGTCAGCATCTTGGTCGCGAACTCGTTGTTCGGGATGATGTCGTACTGGACCTCAATGTCCGGATTCGCCGCCTGGAACTGCTCGATCAGCTGCTTGTTCAGATCGACCATCGGCGGATGGGTGTGCGTCCAGAACCGGATAGTGACCTTGTCCTGCGCCCGCACCCGGCCGGTCCCCCGCGCCGCGGCGCCGACGACGAGCGGCGTCGCCGCCAACCCCTGTGCAAACCGTCGCCGCGAGATTCCCGACGTCGCAATTCGGTTCTTCACGTCTTCACCCTTGGCCATTCTCGTCTCCTTGTAACTCTACCTTGCGCTTGAGCCACCCGACGGTGGGTTCTTGAACTGACCGGGACGACGGTGCGCAGACCCGTTGGAGCACCGCGTTCGATGGGATACCGTTCCCCCTCCTCCTTTCCGTTACCTATCTCTGGTCACGCACCATGCGCGTGTAGAATCGGTACTTGTCGCCCCGGTAGATGGACGTGGCGTATTCAATCGGCTGATTGCGTCGGGTCGCGGTGACGCGCCGGGTACGGAGGATGGGACTGCCAACCTCGACCTCCAGGAGTCCGGCCTCCTCATCCCTGGCAAGATCAGCCTCTAATTCCTGCTCGGCTTCCATGGGCGGCATGTCGTAGACGATCTCGAGTAGCCCATAAAGCGAATCCCGCTCGAGATCCTTCTCCAGCAGCCGTTCGCACCCCATGAAGCTGATGCACGACGTCTCGACCGCGAGCGGCTCGGAATCGGCCAACCGCAGTCGCCGGAGGCGGTAGACCGGTTGTCCAACCTTGATGCGGAGCCGTTCCGCCGTCGCCTCGTCCGCCGGCCACATCTCCGCCGTCAGCACCTTCGCCCCCGGACGCTGTTCCCGCGCCCGCATGTCCTCGGTGAACCCGGTCAGGCGGAGCAGCTGTTGCGCGATCTTCGGCCGCCCGACGTAGGTCCCCTTGCCCTGCTCGCGATAGAGCAACCCCTCGTTGACGAGCTCGGTGATCGACTGCCGCGCCGTCATTCGGCTGATGCCGTACCGCTCGCAGAGCTCGCGCTCGGACGGGATCAGACTGCCGGGCGACCATTCGCTGCTCCGGATCCGCTCCCGGATGATCTCCTTGAGTTGGTAGTAGCGCGGCAGCGGTCCGCACTTGACGCTCTCGGCCATCACTCACTCGCGAGACGTTCGGTTCACCAGCGATCAGGATCGGTCATTCGGTCGTATGGTTGTCTGGACCAGTTGCGGTAGCATACACCCTGGTGTTCGCTTGTCAACACCTCCCCCGGTTTTGTCGCCGGTTCATGCAGGCCATTGATACTGGGCCGACATCGGGCGTAGGTGGTGCGACACCGGGACATCGCTCGGTCGAGTCATCGAGTCGAGGAAGACGGCCGGCGGACGTTCGTCGAGAATCTAGAGTCGTATGGGCCACCAAACGCCGCCGGATATACGCCCCGGCGGCGGCGGAAACTGTCGCTGTCAGGAGGACCACATGGCAGACGATCGGACAACGGACCAACGGGAACGTCGACTGGCCTGGGAGGGGTGCCTGAACGCGCGGGACGTGGGCGGATACGCCACCGCCGACGGTGGGGTCACGCGCTGGGGAGCGGTCATCCGCTCCGACAGCCCGTCGCTCCTGACGCCGGCGGGCCACGAAGCCTTGGAGGCGTACGGGATCCGTACCGCCATCGACCTGCGCTTTCCCACGGAGCTGGCGGCGTCGCCCAACCCGTTCGCCGATCCCGCCCACCCCATCGACTACGTCCACATCTCCTTGATCGATCCCGACGCCCAAGCCGTTCCCGGCGAGACCCAGGCGCAGGAATACTGCCGCTGGCTCGACCGCTTCGCCCCAACGATCGGTCGGATCATCACCACGGTGGCCAGAGCGGAGGACGGCGGCGTCCTGATCCATTGCCTCGGCGGCCGCGATCGCACCGGAGTCACCGCCGCGTTGCTCCTCTCCCTGGCCGGCGTGCCGCCGGACACCATCGCCAACGACTATGCCCTCTCGTCCGAGTACCTCCGTCCCCGGGACGAGGAGTGGCTTGCCAACGGTCCAGGGACACGGGAACAGCGCGAAGCGGCGTTGGCGCGGGGAGTCACGAGGGCCGAAGTCATGCACGAGATGCTCGACCACCTCGACGCCCAACACGGGGGCGCTGAAGCCTACCTTCTGGCAGCCGGCGTCGCACCAGAAGACCTCGCCCGCATCCGCGCGCGCCTCCGTGCTCCGCACGAGGAGGAGATCCGGAAAGCACGAGACGGCCGCGGCGAATACCCGAGCGTAGATCGAGCGGAAGGGCTTACACCGTCATAGATCGGGTCCACGTCGCCCCTCCCGCACCTGTACCAACATCTAGCGTGCGCAACCGACGCGGTAGACGCGCCTCATTGTTCGCAGATGTGTTTTGGCCTTGTCGATCGGTACCGATTTAACGACGCCGGCGCGGATCGGTGAGATCGCGCAGACCGTCGCCCGCCAGGTTGAGCGCGAGGACGAGGCAGAAGATCGCCATGCCAGGGAAGAACGCCAACCACGGAGCGTCGAACAAATAGCGGCGCCCAGTCGCCAAATCCGCTCCCCAAGATGGCGTCGGCGGTTGTGCGCCGAGGCTGAGGTAGCTCAGCGCTGTCTCGTTAAGGATGGCGAATGCAAAGCCGAGCGAGATCACGACAAGGACGGGCCCCAGTGTGTTCGGGAGAATTGCACGGAAGATGATCCGCGCCGACGTGCAACCGATCGCCCGCGCGGCGACAACGTACTCGTTTTCCTTCTCGGCGATCATTGCCGCCCGCGCGACCCGCGCAAACTCAGGCACCGCAACCACCCCGATCGCAACCATTGCGCTACGCTCCCCGGGTCCGAGGATTGCCAGCACGGCGATCGCCATCAGAATGACCGGGAAAGCGAAGAGGGCTTCGAGCAGGCGGCTGATCGCGGCATCGATCCAGCTCCCGAAAAAACCGGCTGCCAGCCCCGCGGGAATGCCGAGCAGCACCGCGAGCGACACCGCGATCAGCGCGATCGCAAATGAGACGCGTGTGCCATGAATGACGCGGCTCAGGACATCCCGCCCCTGATCGTCGGTGCCGAATGGGTGGGACAGGGTCGGAGCTTCGAGGGTCTGACTGTAATCCACCGCATTGGGCGCGGAGGGCGCCAGGAGAGGTGCAAGCGCCACGCAAACGAGGAAGACGACGAGGAGCACCACGCCAACGGTGAACGTTTTCCACCGTCCAGCGGCTCGCACGATCTCGCGGATACCAGGCAGTCTCCGCTTACGTGCCCCGGCGCCTCGGAGCTGACCGGTCCGGATCGCTTGATGCTTCGCCGTCACGATGCACCACGTCCGACGCGGATTCGGGGATCGAGCGCCGAGTAGAGCGCATCGACGACGATATTGATCAGCACGAAGCTGAACGCGACGATCAGCACGACGCCCTGGACAACGGGGAAATCTCGGTTGCCGATCGCCTGTACGGCGAGTCGTCCCACGCCGGGAAGGGCAAAGATCTGCTCGATGATCACCGCGCCGCCGAGCAAATAGCCGATCTGAATGCCGAGTGCCGTAATGAACGGGATGAACGAATTGCGCAGGACGTGACGCATCACCACCCGGCGCTCGTTCAGCCCCTTCGCGCGCGCCACGACAAGGTAATCCTGGTTGAGCACCTGAAGCATCGTCGAGCGGAGATACCGCATCAGCGGCCCCGATAGACAAACGCCGAGCGTGAGCGCGGGCAGGACCATCGTCTTGAGGCTTGCGGTAACGTCTTCAGACGGACTGACGTAGCCCTGAATGGGCACCCAGCGAAGACGGACCGAAAAGACATAGATGAGCATGATGCCGAGCCAGAAACTCGGTATGGAGACCCCGGCCAGAGCCCAGGTCGTACAGATCATGTCCGCCCAGGTGTTACGGCGCAACGCGGCGATCGTCCCCGTGGGTATCGCAATCAGAACCGCGATCACGAGCGAGAAGAGCGTCAGGTACGCCGTCACCGGAAACGCCCGCTTGATGAGGTCGAGCACCGGCTGACGGCTGATGATGGACTGTCCCATGTCGCCTTGGATGATGTGCGACAGCCAGGTTACATAACGGACGTGGAGTGGCTCGTCGAGGCCCAGTCGAGCCCGCACAGCAGCGAGATTCTCTTCGTTCGCACCCTGGCCAAGAACCACCATCGCCGGATCGCCGGGGACGAGATAGATCACGAGAAAGACGATCGCGGTTATCAGGAACAGTCCCGGCACCGCCTGTGCCAGCCGCCGAACGATGTACGCACCCATGGGCTTTCTCTATCGTTTTCGTTGCTGCGCTCTTCGCCTCTTGCCTTTCCTAGGTGGAGATGACAGCAGGTTGCGAGTCGACAGTGCAGTGAATCGTTTTCTTCTTGCGGCAGCTCACCGCCTCGTCGCGCTTCAACGTCTGTTCAGGGCCCGCCAAGGACGGTGTCCTGTGCGCGCCGCGTGTTCGATGCGGCGCGCACAGAGACACTCGTCGTGCCGGGTCAAAAGGTCGCAACCGGCAAAGAACCGGCCGCGTTGGCTCCTTTAGCCCCGGTTCAACCAGACCTCGCGGAAGTCCTGGAAGAAGAGGGGGTGCGTGACAAACCCCTGAACGTCGGCCTGCGCCGCGTGCGCCAGCACGCGCTCGCCGACAATCAGGCCCGGGCAAAGCTCGTTCCAACGAGCCTGGAACTGCCAGTAAGCCTCGCGCTGTGCCTCCTGGTCGAAGCTGCTTCCACCCTCTGCGACGAGGCGAGTGATCTCCTCGTCCTGGTAGCGGCAGATGTTTTCCGATCCCGGCGGGTAGAAGTAGGCATACGAGAGCGTGAAGGCCGGAGCCGTGGCGCGCTGGAAGTGGAGATCCCAGGAGAGATCGAAATCATCGGTATTGACAATGCGATCGACCCAGGTCGACAGCTCGAGTTCCTCGATCTTGACGTCGACCCCGAGTTCGCCGAGAGCGGCCTGGAGCATGATCGCGCCCTGACGCCACTCCGGGTAGCCGACCGGAAAGACGAGGTTGATGACGAGTTGCTGGCCGTTGGCGTCCTTGCCTTCCGGATAGCCGCCGGCGGCGAGGAGTGCCCGCGCCTGCTCCAAGTCGTAAGGGAACGCGGTGTCGTTGATCGGGTTGTACGCCCAGTGATCCTTAACCCACGGACTGGTGCTGCGAGCCCCGTGACCGGCCATGAACTCTCGATAGTAGGTATCGCGGTCCAGCGCGTGGGACACCGCGAGACGAAGCTGCTGGTTGTTCAGCGGAGCGCGGTTGTTGTTGATGTAGAGGATGTCGCCCGCGTCATTGAAGAGGCTCGGGACGACCGCCACCGAGGAATTCCCCTCGAGCCGGCTGATGTCCTTCAGTTCGACGCTGAACATCACGTCAGCCGCCTGCGACTCCATCATCGAGAGGCGCGTCTCCTGCTCCTCGACCGGCTTGAAGTCGATCTGATCGAGGAATGGACGGTCCGCGATCCAGTAGCTCGCGTTCTTCTCGACCCGCAGATAGTCGTTCGGGCGCCACTCGCCGAACCGAAACGGTCCGGTCCCGTTGGGCTTCGCGGCGATCGACTCTTCCGTCGCCGCCTGCGAGTAGATGTAGATATTGCTGAGGGCGTCGATGATTGCCGGCCACGGCCTGGAAAGCCGGAGGCGAACGTGCGTGTCATCGACGACCTCGACCGTCTCGACAGGAGCGAGATACGACGCGCTTGGCGACCCGGTCTGCGGGTTGAGGATCCGCTCGATGGTGAACTTGACGTCCCCGGCAGTGAATGGCTGACCCTCGTGGAAGGTCACACCGGCCTGGAGTGTCATGTCCAGCGTCTGGTCGTCGGTCCAAGTCCACTCGGTCGCCAGCCGCGGCTTGATCTGGAGATCGGCCGCGTCCATGTAGACCAGTGTGTCCCAGAGGCAGTCCGACATTTGGCGGAGCTGCGCGAGTTGCGAAACGTGGATGTCCAACGACTTCGGATCGGCGACGGTCAAGACCGTCAGGGAGCCGCCTGCCTTCGGCGTCTCTTGAGCGAGCGGCCTCGCCGCGGCGCGCTGGCCGCCGATGACGCCCGCCAGGGCAGACCCAGTGAGTCCGAGCGCGGCCGCCTGCTGGAAGAGCTCACGCCGGCTCTTCACCCCGGTCAGCGCCCGAACGATTCCGTTCACGTCCTCTTGATGCGTCATTCCTTCTCCTCCGCCACACGGCGTCAACAGCTTGTCGAGGTCGAGCCTCGTGACTCGACCTTATTCCCGGACACGCGTTAGGCAGGCGTGATACTGCCTAGCGCCACCCAGTTGCGAGCCCCGGTCACGGAGGGCACATTGGATGCACGGAAAGAGATCGTTTCGTTGGCGAGCAGCGCAACGAGGATGGCCTCCCGGAAGTCCGGCAGCATCCCGTACTCCGTATCGGTCACCACCCGGATTGGGTCGAGCCCCTTGCGCAGGAGATCCATGAGGTAGGGGTTATTCGCTCCACCGCCGCCCACGATCACTTCGTCAATGGGCGTGTGCGGAAGGACGAACTTCTGGTAGTTATAGATGATGCTCTCCGCCGTGAACGCGGTGACTGTCGCGATGAGGTCCTCGTCGGAGAGTCCGAGTGCCCGCGCCTCCTCCACGATCTGCTTCGTAAACTGCACGCCATAGCGCTCCCGCCCGGTGCACTTCGGCGGCGGTTGCCGGATGTAGTCGTCGTCAAGCAACCGGTCCAGCAAGGCACGACTGACGGTACCTTTGGCAGCAAGAAGACCGTCATGGTCGTACGTCTGCTGACCCTGCGTGATGTGCGTGGCAACCGCGTCGATGATCATGTTGCCGGGACCGGTATCGAAACCCATCACCCGGTTCAGGTCGCCGTCGGCAGGAACGATTCCGACGTTCGCGATCCCCCCAATGTTCTGGAGAGCCCGGTTGCGCTCGGGGTCGTGGTAAATGGTGAAATCGGAGAAGCCTGTCATCGGGGCGCCCTGTCCCCCCGCCGCGATGTCCCGCTGAAGCAGGTTCGAGACCGTCGTGATCCCGGTTCGCTCCGCGATGACCACGGGCTCCATCAACGACAGCATCGACCCCGTCGAGATGTCTCCGGTTTGCCGCGGGCTCGTTTCGAAGTAGGTCGTCTGACCGAAGGCACCGATCAAGTCGATGTCCTCAGCCTGGAGACCCGCTTCCTCGACGATTTGCCGCACCGCCCGGACGGCGATTTCGCCAATCACGAAATTGAGGTTACAGATGTCGTCGACCCGCGACGTTGCCGGTTGAAACTGCTCGAAGATCGCCGCTCGCACGTCGGGCGGATAGGGCGTATAGCCGGTCGCCAGCACCTTGAACCGAGGCCGCGTATCGCTGTCCTCGATGTCCAGGAGGATGGCGTCGATGCCGTCGGCGGACGTGCCCGTCGCAAGACCGATAACTTTGCGATGCTGGCTCTGCAGCAGCCGAATAAACCGTTCCTTCTTGTCCTTCGGGGCTCGATCCATCTCGTGGCTGATCTCCATCCGGTTACGAACGTCACACTGCCCGCTTCGGGCACCGCTGGCCGGCTTCGGTGCCGCATCGAAAAACTCGGCACTCCCTCCTATTCCCGGTATCGTTCGATATAGAACGAGTATTTGTCGGCGCGGTAGACGCAGTACCCGAACTCAACCGCCGTATCCGGCGCGGCGAAGCTCAAGCGCTCCGTCGCGAGCAGCGGACTGCCGGCCGGCATATTCAGCAACGCCGCGTGATCGCCGGCGGCCGGCAGCGCACGGATCTCTTCCTCTGTCCGCACCAACTGAATGTTGCAGCGCGTCGTCAGCAGCCGGTAGAGCGATTCGCGTTCGAAGTCCTCGTCGACGAGCGCCGCGACGAGCCGGATTGGGAGATGGACGTCTTCGATCGAGAGCGGCTCATCGTCCGCGAGACGTAGCCGCTTGAGGTGGAAGACCGGATCGCCCGGCTGCAGCTGAAGCTTCTGGGATGTTCGCTCGTCAGCGGGCGCGACCTCCCGGACCAGGACGCGCGCCGAAGCCCGGTAGCCCCGTTGCGTCAGATCTTCAGAGAAGCTGTTGAGCCGGGTGAGCATCTTTTGCATCGAAGGGTGCGCGACGAACGTGCCCACACCCTTGACCTGATACAACAGCCTGTCGGCGACCAGCGTCTGGACTGCATGGCGGGCCGTCATCCGGCTGACGCCGTATCGTTCACACAGGACTCGCTCGGACGGAACCGCATCGCCAGGTTTCAGCCGGCCCGCCTCAATCTCGTTGATCAGGTCTTGCGCGATCCGTAGGTAGACCGGTCCAAGGCTATCCATCACTCGGGTAAATATCGCTGCATGGGAGGAGGACTGATCTCCAGTTTGCACGGGCCTCTCGTCCTGTATATCCCACTATACGTCTAGTCGGGTATATGAGCCGGTAGTCTAGCACGCTCCGACTCACCGTCAACACGGTCGATTCAACGAGACGACCGCCAACGGGCTACGCCCGTCGGACCGGGCGATCCTTCTCACCCTTCGCGCCCCTCGGCCGGAGACCGCCGCCGCCACGACACCCGATCCAAACGACTGGACCCTCGACCAGGTCTTCCCGATCCTGGACCGGTTCTTGCCCGCCGACGTCGCCCTCGATCGCCCCGCCACCCCCGCGGCCGCCGGGGCGGACGACCAGGGGATGACCCGGACCTGCCGCAGCGCCGCGCTCGCCGCCGCCTTCCCCGCCGAGCCCGCCCCGGGTGCCTGCCAGATCTCCTTCCTCATGCCCACCCCGCTGACCGTCTCCTACGTCACGATCCTCCTCGGTGCCGAGGACGAGGGGGAGGCGCGGGGCGATCGCTGCGCCGGCATGCGGGAATGGGGCCAGCAAACCGGGCAACGGATGCAGTCGGCACTCGCGACGCTCGGGGACGTCGCGGCAATCGCCGAGGACGACCCGACGGCGTCCACGCAGCTCCGCACCGCCGCGACCCTCCTCGCCGAACTCTCGACCGCGCAGTCGGAGGGACCCACACCGCGGGCGGCGCGCCAGGCGAGCGAGCAGCTCGTCGCCGCGTTCGACGGATTCGCGAGCGCCATCGAGACCGCGGCGACCGGGATCGAGACGAGAGACCAGACCGTGCTGACCACGGCGGTCGACGACCTTGACGCCGCCCGCGCACACTTCGACGCCGCAAACGCACTCGTGCTGTCGGTGCTGCAGCGTTGCGGCTTGTCCGGCTAACGCATCGCTCGCGGTGGACGAAGTGAGGAAACCAGAACAACGGTGAAACGAACGATCATCGTGGTGACGATTGCCGTCCTGGTCGTCAGCCTCGGCGTCGGCCTGTTGGCCGGCAGTCTGGCCGGCGGCGGGAACGATCCGGCCGACAAGCCTCTGGCAACCGTGCCGGCGGGCAGGTCGATCCCCTCCGCCTCCCCGGCACCATCACCGGTTGCGACGCCGATCACGGGTCGATCCACGGTTGCCTCGCGGGTCGCCCCAAATCGTCGTTAGAAGACGTCCCGCTGCCGATTCAGGCGGCACACCCGGAGGGCATGTCGACAGATTCGTCGACGCGGTATCCTCGCCAACATGAAGAGGCACGAGTTGAGCGACGCGCGGTGGAAGCGCCTTCGCCCGCTGCTCCCGCCGCAGACGCCCCGCACAAGCCGCCCGCCGAGGTCCGCGCCGTTCAGCAGTTGATCGACGATCTCCGTCCCGGTTTGGCGATCGATCTCCATGAGGGCTGGAACGACCGAACCTATTGGTTCGTACCGGCGGAAGGCAGCGCCGATGCGAGGTTAACCTCTCAGCTCGAGGAGCGAGTCTGTCAAGCACTCGACCGGCAAGGGCTCGCGACGTCGAGTCTGTCGGATCTGGTGCCCAACATGCCCCTGGAGCACCTCAACCGCTTCGTGCCCCGCTCGCACGGCCGTCTCGCCTGGCGATGGGACGAACCGGCGCGCTCCCCATGGGGTGTCGCGTTTCTGCCATACGCGCTGCGTCACGGTGTTGCCTACCAAACGGAGGTTGGGCGCTGGAATCCCCTCCCCGAACGAATCCAGTATCAGCTCACGCTGACCATCAACCTTATCCGAGCATTTGAGAAGGCACACGCGTTGTAGCATCGCTGCCCTGTTCACACACCACAACTCGTTCCCTATCATAGCCAGCAGAGTCGATGTTTACGCGGCAATTGTCTCGCGGATACATCGAGGTGAGTTGCGACATGGAGATCGCGTAAGTGAAGCAGATATTGCCGAACGGCTCGGCATCAGTCGAGATCCCGTCCGGGAAGCGTTTGCGCAACTCGCGCACGAAGGCCTAATCGTCCGGAAACCACGATCCGGCAATTTCATCGCTCAACTGACCTTGAAGGATCTCGAAGATATCCGCGACGCCCGTAGTCTCCTCGAATGCCACGCGGCTCGCCGGGCCTGCACCCGAATCACTCCAGACGATGCCGAGGAACTTCGGGGGGTGATTGCCACGATGGAAGCGGCAGCGCGGGAGCATCAGTGGACCGATGCTGCTTCGCTGAACGCCCGTTTTCACCAGACCGTTGTTCGTATCGCCGATAGTCGAGTGCTAGAACGACTCCGGCGCACGCTGGACCCCTTGGCTGGCTCCTCGCCTCGGCGGCCCAGCCCCATGCACGTCACGTCCCCGAGGGCCTCGTCATCCTCCATCAGTCCCTGCTCGATGCGCTCCTGTCACGCGACCCCGCGCGGGCAGCCGAGGTGTTCCAGGAACACATCATCGCCGCCGCTCAACTCACGGCACGTCTGCCCGTCGGGCCAAGCGAGGAACCGACTGGGTTGTCCTCCGCCCTCATCCCGGTTTCTCGATGAGATTGCACCTGATCCCTCGACGCTGTCCTCGGAGGAGGGGGCCGTTGCGACTGCCATCGGCGAGCGTCAAGCTGACGTGCCGCGGGACTGGCTAACGATGTCGACGCTCATCGCACCAGCTGAGCGATCTGCATGGCCGCGACGTTCTCGGCGACCACCAACGCCGGCAGGTTGGTGTTGGCACGCGGCACAACCGGCATGATCGCGGCGTCGCCGATGACGAGACCGGCGAGACCGTGCATCGCCCCTGTTGCATCGACCACCGCCATGGGGTCGGAGGCTGGGCCCATCTTGCAGGTGCCGACAGGGTGATAGTCGTGCGCGCAGGTCGCGCGCGCATAGACCGCAAACTCCTCCCAGGATTGTGGCCCCGGGGACGTTTCGGGACCGGCAAGGGAGCGGAGCGGTTCCTGGGCGGCGAGGGCGCGGGCGAGTTCGACGCCGTCGCGGAGAATGGCGAGGTCACGGTCTTCGGGATCGGTCAGATAACAGTGATCGATCACCGGCTGCGCTTCTGGATCGCGTCCGCCGAGACGGATCGTGCCGCGGGACTCGATCGTCATCGGGGCCGCCCAGATCGAGAAGATCCAATCGCCGTCGGGCCGCGCAAGCGTCTCAAGCGACGAGCGCGACGCCCGATTCGACCACGGGTAGAGATGGATGTCGAAGCCGCCGTTGCAGTACGAACTTCGCCCGTTCGCGACGATCCCGGCCTCCCGGAATGGCAGGCCGTTGTTGTCGTACGCGTCCATCGCCGCGATCAGGTCCGGTGTCCCCGCAAAAAGCACCGGCAGCGTGACGTGGTCCTGGAGGTTCCGACCGACACCCGGCAGGTCGTGGACGACCGGGATTCCGAACGCCGTTAGTTCGGCCGCCGGACCGATGCCCGAGCGCAACAGCATCAACGGCGTCCCGTAGACCCCGCCGCAGAGGACGACCAGATCGGCCCGGACGACGACCGTTTCACCGCCCACGACCGCTTCGACACCCACCGCTCGACCGCCTTCGACGAGCACGCGATCGACCAGCACATCCCCGAAGATCTGCAAATTGTCACGTCCGCGGAGATGATCGAGATAGGCGAACGCGCAGTTCCAACGGATGTCGTCCACGATGTTGAATGGGCTAATGCCGATCGCGGATTCGATCTCGAGGGTGGAGAGATCATCGACACAAGGCATTCCCGCGCCGGCTCCCGCCTCCAGACAGGCGTGATACCAGAGGTGGAGCAGATCACGATCGGGCGTGTGCACACGGAGCTTTCGATTGGCCTCCTGGAAGATCGGCAGCACGTCATCGGCCCCCCATCCGAGATTGCCAAGGTCGCGCCAGCCGTCGTAGTCGAGACGATGTCCCCAGGCAACGGCGCAACCGTTGTGGGCCGAGCAGCCACCCATCACACGGGCGCGTGGCAGGTGCAGGCCCGGGGTGCCGTGCTGCGCTGCGCTCACATACCCCCAACTGAACTCGTTGACCGGCATCTGGAACGGGTTGAGAAGCGATTGTGGCCAGTTCCCACTGTCGTGAGGACCAAAATCCGGCCCCGCTTCGAGGAGCAGAACATCGGCGTTGACCTGCTCCGCCATGCGCCCGGCGATAGCGGCACCACAGGTGCCGCCACCGACAACGAGGATATCGGTTGAAACGGGAAGGTGTGTCATGGTCGCTTCCTTTGCTACTCGGGTCAGTCTGTCGAACGCCGTTCTTGCCTCTCAATCGGGAATGGCCGATGTCCTACCGACCGCGTAACCGCGGATCGAGATGGTCGCGCAACCCGTCGGCAAGCAGGTTGAAGGCGAAAACGGCGACGAAAATACTTGCCCCGGCGATGATCGCGGGATGCGAGGTGCGCGTCAGATAGTCGAGTCCCTGGCGGAGGATGATGCCCCAGCTTGGTGTGGGTGGTTGCGTGCCGACGCCGATGAAGCTCAGTCCCGCTTCGTCGAGGATGACCAGCGACATGACCAGCGCAACCTGCACGATGACGGGCGAGAGGCAATTAGGAAGGACGTGCGAAAACGCCAGCCGTCCCGATGTCACGCCGATGGCGCGGGCGGCGACGACGTACTCGCGGTGCGAGACGTCCATCGTCGCGGCGCGCAAGACGCGGGCGAACTGCGGCACGTAGACGATGGCCAGCGCGAAGACGACCGTATTCAGACCCGGTCCGAAGATCGTTGCCGCAAACAGCGCGAGCAGCACCGTCGGCACGCCGAACAAGAGATCGGTGACGCTGCTGATGGCGCCGTCGATCCGACCACCTGCCAACCCGGCGAGGAGACCGAGCGCGCCACCGACGAGGAGGGAGACGCTGGTGACGATGCCGGACACGGCGAGCGAGATGCGAGTGCCGTACATGATCCGGCTCAGGAGATCGCGTCCGAATTCGTCTCCCCCCAGCCAGTGCTTGGAACCCGGCTTCTCATACAGCGGCGTGACACCCATTTGGTCGGGCGGATGGGGGGCGATAACCGGCGCCAGCAGCGCGACGAGCACGAGCAAAGCGGTCAACGCCCCCCCGGCCAGCAGCTTCTTGTTCTTCCAAGCTCGGGAAAGCTCCCGTCTCCAGCGAGGTGCCGGCGCTAACGGCGATCTCGCGATGGAGGATACCGGAGCACCCGTCGTCGTCAACGTTTGGAGGCCGACCCCGTCGCCGTGGGCACTCATCGGCCCGCTCGCCGTAGCCGAGGATCGGCGACTGCGTAGGCGACATCGGTTAGGAGATTGACGAGGAGAAAGGTCGTCGCGTACGCGAGCACTGCCGCCTGCACCAATGGGTAATCACGCCGGAAGATGGCGTCGACGACCAGCTGACCGATACCGGGGTAGGTAAACACTTGTTCGATCACAACGGACCCGCCGAGCATGTAGCCGAGTTGAATTCCAAAGACGGTGATGATCGGCACAAGCGCGTTCCGGAGTGCGTACCGGGTCATGACGACCCGCTCTGACAACCCCTTGGCGCGCGCGACAGTCACGTATCCTTCATTAAGCGCCTCCAACAAACTCGAGCGGACGACGCGGCTCATCAGGGAACCAACCGCGAGACCGAGGGCCGTGCCGGGCATGAGCAAATGCTTGACATATTTCCCGAAGTCCTCGGTCGGACCAACATACCCCGAGGCCGGCAACCATTGCAGTCGAACCGACATAAAGAGCACCAGCAGTACCCCAAGCCAGAAAGTCGGCACCGAGATCCCGAACAGCGAAACACTCGTCACGAGAAAATCGACCCAGCTATTGCGTTTGCGTGCCGCCAGCGTCCCCGTCGCCAGCGCGTAGACGAGCGCGATCGCGGAGCCGAAGAGGACGAACGAAATGGTCCGCGGATAACGCTCAAACACCAACTCCGAGACGGGGAGATCGAGCCGGGTCGATGTGCCCATGTCGCCGCGGATCATCTTGGCAAGCCAGGAGAAGAATTGGATCACCGCCGGCCGGTCGAGACCGAGTTCGTGCCGAAGAATCGTCACCGCTTCGGGACTCGCCCCACGTCCGAGCATCAGCACGGCCGGATCGCCGGGGATCAGGCGGGTCAACATGAAGATCAAAAACGACAACCCGAGGAGCGTGCCGCCAAAGCGTACGGCCCGGCTCAGCAAGAACGAACCCATGCGGCGTCCTTCCCGGACCGGCCACGCGGAGAAGTGGCCGGTCCGGGGATCAGATAAGACGTTGGGCGAGCGATCCTCGTCCCCAGGTTTGCGTCAGGCCTTCGTCGCGTCGAGGTAGTTGTAGATCTTCGAGCGATTCCACTTGAAGCCTTGGACGTTCGACTTGATGGCCGTGAAGCGGTATTCGTTGATCAGCCAGACCATCGGGATGTCCTCGGCCATGCGCTGGATCACCGTGTAGTACGCGGCCTTTCGGTCCTCGAGACTCGTGCTGCTGCGGCCTTTCTCCAGCGCGGCGTCCATCTCGGCGTTGCTGTAGTTGAAGATGTTCGTCGAACCGCTCGTGTGGAGGTACGGGTAGTCGTAAAAATCGGGATCCGGCACACCGGAATACCCAACGATCCCGATCCCGTAGTCCCGGTCGACGAAGGCGCGCTCGATGTACTGCGGCACGTCGAGTTTGAGCGGTTTGATGTTCATCCCCAATTCGCTGAGGGAGAAGGCGACCGCCTCGCCGATCGGGCCCTCGGTCGGCGTGTTCGGGATGACGAGGTCGTCGGTGATGTCGCTCACACCGCTGTCGGCGATCAGCGCCTTGGCGCGTTCAACATCACGGGTGTAGTTGAAGTCGGCGGTGTAGTACGGACTCTCCGGCAGCTCGTTGATGTCCACGGTCGTGCCGTATCCGAGCTGGGAGGTGTTGAGCACGAGTTGCTTGTCGACGCCGTACTTGATCGCCTCCCGCAGTTTCAGGTTCGTCCAGGGATCGCGGGTGACGTTGATGTGGATGTAGAAGTTGCCGAAGAGGCCCATCTCCTCGATCCGCACGTCCTTCATCGCCTTGAACGGATCGGCGTCGGCATTGCTGAGCCACAGGATCAGGTCAGTGTCGCCGGACTTGAAGCTGCTGACCTGGGTTTGATACTGCGGGAAGAACTGAAAGACGAGCCGATCGACCAACGGTTTGCCCGTCTGCCAGTAATCTGGGTTCTTGACCAGCGTCAGACTTTCGCCCTTCTTCCATTCTTGGTAGCGGAAGGGGCCGCTGCCGACCGGCTCCGTCTTGATCGTTTCCATCGCCTCTTGCGGCACGACATAGATCTTCTGGAGCACATAGGTTTCGAGCGGGGCGAACGGATACTTGAGATGAATCGTGCCGTTCAGCGCGTCGACGACATCCACCCTATCGACCGGGTCGACGTACGACGCGATCCGCGAACCGTTCGCCGGGTCTTTGATGTACTCGATGGTGAACTTGACGTCGTCGGCCGTCATCTCGCGACCGTTATGGAATTTGACGCCAGCGCGCAGTTTAAAGGCGAAGGTCTGAGGATCTGTCCAGCTCCAGGTCTCGATGAGATTCGGCTGGACGGTCATCTGCCCGTCGTAGCTATAGGTGAGCAGTGAGTCGAACACCTGCTGCGACGAGGCGTACTCGACCAGGTCCTCCGACGGCGAGGTAGCATCGAGATTCGTGGGTTCGCCGTCGAGACCAACGTGCAGTTCCTGTCCGCCGTCCTGCGCCCGGACGGTCGGCAACCGGCTCGCCCACGGTGTGACTGCCAGAGCCGCTGATCCGGTGACCAACCGGCGCCGGTTGACACGTCGGCCGACGATTGCGGAAAGATCGACATCGCGACGTGGATCCATCAGGTATCCTCCTCTGCACGAACGATCAACCGGATGTTTATTGTTCGAGCACGAGCGCCAGCCGCTCGTTGCCGATGCCCGCTCTTGCGGGCGGATAACCAACCATGGCGCCGGTTCGCTCTGATGACCGAATCGACGCATTGCGGTGAAGGCGACGCACAGCTTCGTGGCGGTCGCCGTATATCCCCGCTTGGGCAACAACTCGTTTGCCCCCGATGGCCAGCATTTCATGTCCCGAGCACCTGACGTCGATGCTAGCAGATTTCGAGTTTCGCGTCTTCGTCACCAAGTCCCTACGAAGCCACGGAGTAACAAGATTAACTCCTAGCAATACGACATCGTCACATGGTTAGGTTCGGCTTTAATATTCATAGTCTCCAGAATCTTCCGCGCGATGCAGTCTTGGCACCAACGATATTGCCGGTTTAGAGGATCTCCCAATGGAGGAACTGTGTGGAGGGCGCCTGGTCGGCAGAGTCCGTGCAACGCAGATCGTATCCGCCTCCCAATTGACACGCGCCTCCGCCACCAACCACGTCTCGAGCACACCGGCGAACCCAGCGCGTTGGACTGGACCGCCGTTCCACATGAGGCGAGATTCGCTCGGTCGACGCCCCGACAAAACCCGTGATCGCGAGCGAGCTGAACGCCAAAAGGCTCTCCTGAAGCGAGTCGTTCCGGGTCTTTGACCTCCGCGCCGATAATCCGCTCGGCCGCAATGCCTGAGATAATGCACCCCACCATCCGGCACGTCGCCGTGGGTGAATGATCGTAGGCAAATGGAGGAATCTACGCGTGACTTCCTACCGCGTCGGTGTCGTCGGCTTGACCGGCATCACGACCGCTCCAGCGCCCTCGGAGCCGTCGTTCTTCGGCGGCGTCCACCCCCATTCGCACGTCGCCTGCTACGCCAATCATCCTCGGACCGAGGTCGTCGCCGTCTGCGAGCTCGTGCCGGCGCTCTTCGACGACTTCGATCGGCAGTGGGGCAGCCGCTGGCCGAACGTCGCCCGCTACACCGACTATCGGGAGATGCTGACGAAGGAGCGACTCGACCTCCTCAGCGTGGCCACCCCGGACCATCGCCACGCCGAAGTCGTCTTCGCCGCGGTCCCCGCCGGCGTCAAAGGCATCTACTGCGAGAAGCCGATGGCGACCACCCTTGCCGACGCCGATCGCATGATCGCCCTGACCGAAGAGCACGGCGTCGCGATGGTGATCAACCACACGCGCCGCTGGTACGCCACCTACCAATACGCACGCGAGATCATCCGCGCCGGTCACCTCGGCCGGGTGACTCACATCCACGCCAACTGCGGCGGACCCCGCGCCATGCTCTTCCGCAACGGGACGCACCTTATCGACGCCGTCACCTTCTTCGCAGAATCGGAACCGGTTTGGGTGGTCGGTCACCTCGACGCGGGTCACGAGAACTACGGCCCGCGCTACGCCGGCGAAGGCGGGCGCGACCCCGCCCTCGACCCCGGCGGCTCGACCCTGATCCGCTACGAGAACGGCGTCATCGCCTCCGTCTTCTGCAGCAAACCGATCTACAACCAGACCTTCCTCTGGGAGGTCATCGTCTACTGCGAAGGCGGCAGCGTCCAGATCACGGAACCCGGCGGCGTCGAGGTGATGACGATGGCCACCGACGGCATCGGTGGCCGACCCAGGCGTCAGATCGAAGTGCCGCAGTACCACTGGTCCGACGGCACCGCCGCCATCGTCGAGCTGATCGACACCATCGAGGGCCGCGCCACCGACACCCAATCCTCCCCCCGCGAAGCGCGAAAGAGCCTCGCGATCCTGTTGGCAATCCTCCAATCGCAGCACCAGGGCAACGTCCCGGTTCTCGCACCCTTCGCGGACGCGTCGTAACGAAGTAACGAGTTGTCAGTTGGCAGTTGCCGATTGTCAGAACGGCTCGTGCTTCTCTGACAACCGGCAACTGCCAACTAGAAACCGAGGACCCAGTGGCCGTGCTCCCCCCACCCGCGACTCACCGCCCCAACATCATGGGCAGCCACTACATGGCATCCTCCGGCCACTATCTGGCCACGACCGCGGCGGTGCGAATTCTGGAAGCCGGCGGCAACGCCATCGATGCGGGTGTTGCCGCCGGCCTCTGCCTCAACGTCGTCCAACCCGAATTCACGAATCTCGGCGGCGTCGCCCCGATCATCCTGTACAGCGCACGCGACGACGTGGTGCGGACCATCAGCGGTCTCGGTTGCTGGCCGAGCGCCGTCAGCACCGACTACTTCACGATCGACTGCGGCGGCGCCATGCCACCCGGCGTCCAACGTTCCGTCATGCCCGCCGCCATCGACGCCTGGCTGACCGCGCTCAAACTGTTCGGCACACGCCCGCTGGCCGAGGTAGCCGCTCCCGCGATCGCCCTGGCCGAGGAGGGTTTTCCGGTCAACCCCCTCCTCCACGCCAACCTCGTCTCCGCGGCGGAGACGATGACTCGCTGGCCATCGAGTACCGCGGTCTTCCACCCGGGGGGTCGCCTTCCTCAGATCGGCGAACGCCTCGTCCAACGCGACCTCGCGCGCACCCTCCGGCTGCTGGTCGAGGCCGAAGCGAGCAACCACCACCTTGGACGCGAGGGAGCGATCCAGGCAGCGCGTGATCGGTTCTACACCGGCGACATCGCCGAACGGATCGCCGCGTTCATCGCCGGCGAGGGCGGATTCCTCGCGCTCGACGACCTCATCCGCTTCTCGGTCGACGTCGAGTCACCGGTCCGGACGACCTACCGCGGCTATGACGTCTTCGGCTGCGGCCCCTGGAGCCAGGGACCGGTAGCGCTCGAAACACTGGCGATCCTTGAGGGGTACGACCTCGCCTCGCTCGGGCACAACTCGGCGGAGGCGCTTCACCTCATCCTCGAAGCGCTCAAGGCTGGCTTCGCCGACCGCGAGCGCTACTACGGCGACCCCAAGTTCGTCGACGTCCCGCTCGACGGCCTGCTCCACCCGGATTACGCCTCAACCTGGCGCGATCGCATCGACCCCGAGCGTGCCGCTCCCGGCATGCCCGCACCCGGCGATCCCTGGGCGTTCGAAGCGCGCGATCGACCCGCCACCGCGCCGTACGTCGCCCCCGATCCACTCGCCGCGCCGGTCAAAGCCGACACCAGCTACGTCTGCGTCGTCGACGCGGCCGGCAACGCCTTCTCTGCCACCCCCAGCGACGGCGTCGGCGAGTCTCCCATCGTCCCCGGCCTCGGCTTCGTCGTCTCCGACCGGGGTATCCAATCCCGGCTCGATCCCAACCACCCGAGCGCCATCGCCCCCGGCAAGCGCCCGCGGCTCACGCCGAATCCGGGCCTCATCATGCGCGACGGCCGCGTCGTCGCTCCCTACGGCACCCCCGGCGGCGACGTGCAACCGCAGGCGATGGTCCAATTCGTCGTCAACCTGATCGACTTCGGCATGGACCCCCAGGCCGCCATCGAAGCGCCACGGGTCGCCTCCTACAGCTTCCCCCAATCGTTCTATCCCTACGCGTACACTCCGGACCTGGTGATGGCCGAAGCGCGCCTCCCCACAACCGTGATCGACGATCTCCGCCGACGTGGCCACGACGTCGACTTGTGGCCCGACTGGTCCGCGGCCGCGGGTGCCCTCTGCGCCGCGGTCGTCGATCAGACCCACGGCACACTCCTCGGCGCCGCCGACCCCCGCCGCCTCGCCTACGCGCTCGGATGGTAACGCCCCTTAGCTACGAGCAGTCCCGCAGGAAGACGCCCTGCACCTCGGAGTTGCCGTCGACGATGGCCGTGAAGTAGACGCAGAGGAAGGTGTCGTCGGACAGCTGTGCCACCGCCGGGTAACCGCAGAACCAGTCGGGCGACCGGTAGATCTGCCCGATCCACCTCCAGGTTGCGCCGTCATCGGTCGTGACGGCGCAACTCACACCCGGACGACCCGGTTCCCGGTCACGGTAGAAGCAGACGAGTGCGCCGTTCCGCAGCCGGTAGAGACAGGGCGTCCCGCCGAGGAATCCCGCCGGCTTCGCCTCGCTCCAACTCGCTCCCTCGTCCGCCGAGTAGCTCTGGTAGGCGTGATACGGCGGCTGTTCGGTTCGGATCATCGCCAGAATCCGGCCGTCGTCCAATCGTGCCAGCGCCGCGTCGTTGAAGTCGATCGTCGGACTGCTGGCGATGATCACCGGCGTCGTAAAGGTGCGTCCACCGTCCGACGACGTCGTCACCGCCGACTCCCACCCGTGACCGTTCACTTCCCGCGTCCCCTGGATGCAGAAGAGGAGACGACCGTCGCCGAGGACCAGCGGGTCAGACGTGCCATACATCTCGGTGAAGAACGGCCAGAACCCGTCGATCGACTCGAGCTCACCCCACGAATGCCCGTGATCCTCCGACCGGGTGATGTACGTGTGCGTCCGCGACATCTCCAGCCCATACGTCGTCGAGGCCGAGAGCGTCCGCTGCAACTTGCCGACGACCGCCAATACCGTCCCGTCCGGCAGTACCTTGATCCCGCTGATCGGCCCGCAGTTCCATCCCGGCTCGGCATAGATCGAGATCGGGTGGTCCCACGATCGCCCGCCGTCGCGCGATCGCACGATTACCGCCGCCCCGTCATTCTGATTCTCCGGCCCCGCCGACTCGTGGAAACAGGCCAATAGATCCCCATTCGCCAGCCGCCGCAACGACGTCCCATACCGCCGCCGCATCGGCGGCCCGCCGGTCACGAGGACGCGATCGGTGATGGCAATCGGTGCGTCAGGTAGCAGGCCGTCGATTTCAACCCCTGGTGATGCCATGTCGTTACTCCCGCGTATCCTACTCGTCGTCAGTCGCCGATCACACGCGCCCATCACCCTGCCATCCGCACAACCTTCCCGCCGTTCCGCAGCGACTCCTCGGCCGCGAAACTCGCCTCCATGACCTGCAACGAATCCCGGTAGCTCTGTCCCGGATCGATCCCGTTCCGGACCCAATCGACGAAGCGGTCGGTCGCGGCACGGATCAAGGCGTTCTCGTCGTCAAGCGACGAATGAATGACCCCGGAGCTGCCATAGACGGCAAGCGCCGGCCTCAACTCGTCGGCGTCGACCATCCCCTTCGTCCCAGTCACCGTCGCGCGCACCACCCCCTGTGTCGGGTGGTTCGGCGTGTGGCAGCGACCGACGACGATGCTCGCAACCGCGCCATCGCTCAGGCGCAGGATGATCGTCGCCATGTCCTCGATCCCGAGTTCGCGGTGCGCCCGGTTGAAGAGCGCACCACCGAAGCACTGGACCGAGCGGATATCCTGCCCGGCCAGCAGGCGGACATTCGTCAAGGGATAGAGCGCGAAGTTGAGAATCTCGCCGCCGCCCGCGAAGCGCGGGTGCCAGTTGATGTCCTTCTCGGGATCGTACTGCTCCCCGGGACCGTAACTGGCGGTGTACTCGGCCGAGACCGCCCGAACCTGCCCGATCTCGCCGGCCCGGATCGCCGCCAGCGCCCGCTGCACCGACGGCGCGCCGAACCGGCTGAAGGTCAATACCTTCGCGCCACGGCGTTCGGCCTCCGCGGCCGCCGCGGCAACCGCCCGGCACTCGTCGACCGTAATCGCCATCGGCTTGTCGAGGTAGACGTGCTTGCCCGCGGCGAGCGCCTGGAGCGCCAGGCGTCCGTGCCGCGCATACTCCGAGGCCACACAAATCGCGTCGATGTCGTCTCGTGCGAGTAATCCTGCGATGTCCTCGCTGAACGCAACGCCGAGTTTCGCCGCCAGATTCGGCCCAACGTCCGCCCAACGCGCGGGCAGATCCGGCTCGTCGGCGATACCGACGATCTCGACGTCCGGCCGCGCCGCGAATGCCTCGGCCAGGTACGCTCCGTGACGAATGGCGCTCAGAAATCCAAGTCGAAGGGGTCGCCCACCCGCAAACTCGTTACGCTCGGTCATGATCGGCCGACCTCCTCCCCGATTGAGACCATTTCCCCGCCGGCCAGCGAGCGCGACAGCGCCTTGGTCGCCCTGAGGTTCCACCCCACCGCCGCCCCCCGCGCGAGTCGCTCTCCCCCATCCCCTCCTTCAAGCCAGGCGGCGATCTCCTGAGCTCGCAGCTCGTCGATGCCGCTCGCACCGGGCAGCGGCTCGGCTCGCCCTTCCCTCCAGAGCAGGTCGTCCTGCCCGATCCGATGAACGATCTCGCCGTTCGTCGCCAGCAGATGGAGATCGCGCCGGATGGGGAAATCGTCCGACTCCCCCGTCGCCTCGATCGCCGCGATCGCCCCGTTCGCCGCCAGCAGATTGACCTTCACCAACGGCGGCCCCGCGACCTCACAGGCAACCGCGTACACCGACGCCGGCCCGCCGTCGAGCAGCAAGCAGGCAACATCGACGAGCTCGGTCGCCACCGCCGTCGCATCGGCGCCGTCACCGAAGCTCCAGCAGATCTCCAGCGTACGCGGTGCTCCCACCGTCCCGGCACGAACCACCTCGCTCGCCCGCGCGATGTGCGGGTCGAAGCGCGACGGCCGGCTCAAACTCAGCCTGTCAGGAGCGCTTTCCGCCAACTCGCTCCAGACGGCGTGCTCCCCTGCCGGCGTGCCAACCAGCAGCACCCGATGGCCTGCCGTCAGCGCCGCCCGTGCCAGTCGGGCGGCACCATCAGTGTCGGCGCTCACGACGACGCCGAGCCAGTCCCCTCCACTCACGTCGTCGTTCACATCGATCGCCACCACCTCCGACACACCGGGGTGGTGGGCTGCCACGGCGCCGACGTCACGGGCCGCAGTCCCCAAAACAGCGAGCTTCATCGACTTCCTCCAAGAACGGCGACGGACGATAGAATGACGCCCCTGATCGGCAGGGGCCGGACAAGAGAACGCGGTTGGAAGGGTGGGTCGTGCCAGAACTCGACGTGGTCAATCTGACGAAGGAACTGGTTGCCATCAACTCCGTGAGCAAGCAGAGCAACGCCCCGGTCGCCGACGCCCTCGAGCCCGTCATGCGACGGTGCGGCTTCGAGGTCGAGCGGCTGGAACACCGCGACGCCAACGGCGAACGCAAGGTCAATCTCGTCGGCCTGAAGGGCTCCGGCACCGACGGCCTCGGATTCTTCTCTCACGTCGACACCGTGCCGGGTACCGGCTGGGATCGCGATCCGTGGACTCCCGCCGTCGAAGGCGACCGCCTGATCGGTTTGGGGAGCTGCGACATGAAGGGACCGCTCGCCGCGACCCTCGTCGCGGCGGCGACGGTCGACGCGAGTCGCCTGCGACGCCCGATTCTGCTCGTCGCCACCGCCGACGAGGAAACCTCCTGCCAGGGCGCACGAGAAGTCCTCGCCCGGTCCGCCCTCTTTCGCGCGGCGACCCCGCGGCACGGCGTCATCGCCGAACCGACGGGCTTGGCCCCGGTCTACGCCCACAAAGGCGCCGCCCTGGTCTACGTCACCGCCCACGGCGTCGCCGCCCATACGAGCACCGATCGCGGCGTCTCGGCGAACTTCCTGATCGCCCCGTTCCTCGCCGAGATGGCCGAGCTGGCCGCGCGCCTCAAGACCGATTCGACCTACCACCGCCCCGAGTTCGACCCGCCGACCCTCGGCTTCAACATGACCCTCGACGACGGGGGGTGCAAACAGAACGTGACTGCGCCCAAGACCGCCTGCACCCTCTGCATGCGACCGATGCCGAACGACCGTAGCGCCGACGTCGTCGCCGAGATCACCGAGCGGGCGCTTCACTACGGTCTGGAAGTTTCGACGGACGTCTTCCCGGCGTTCTCCGTTGCGCCCGACGCGGCGATCGTCCGCGCCGCCCTGGCGGCGACCGGCGCGGCCGGTGCGCGGACGGTCCCCTTCGGTTCGGAAGCCACCTTCTACCAGGAGGCGCTGGAGCTGGTCGTCCTCGGCCCGGGCGACGTTGCGCAGGCCCACACCAACGGGGAGTGGATCGCCCTCTCGCAACTCCACGACGCGGTCGGCGTCTACACCCGCATGATCGAGACGCTGTGCATTTAACGGACGGCGAAACAGGAGAAGGGGATACGGCAGCGTATGAGCTCCACCCGTAAGCGGCTGATCTTTCGCTCGGATTTTGGGGTTGAGGAAGAACGGTTCGAAACCCCAAAGCCTGGTCCAAACCAGATTCTCGTCCGCGTCGCGCGCAGCCAGGTTAGCGCCGGCAGCGAGATGAACTTCTACCGCCTCAACCCGCCGGACGGACCGCTCCAGCGCCGGCCGCTCGGGTACATGACCGTCGGCCGCGTCGAGCACGTCGGCCCCGGCGTGACCGAATTCGCGCCCGGCGACCGGGTTCTCACGTGCGGCCATCACGGTAGCCACTGGCTCGTCGACCTCGGCGACAGCGGCGCCGACCAGGCGGACGGCAACTACATCCAGAAACTCGGCGACGGCGTCTCGGACGACGAGGCGGGTTTCGTCGTCCTCGGCGACGTCGCGCTCCACGGCGTGCGCCGGGCCGCACTCCAGATCGACGAGTCGGTCGTCGTCTTCGGTTGCGGCATCGTCGGCCAACTGACGATCCAGCTCGCGCGCATCGCGGGCGCGTACCCGATCATCGCCGTCGATCTCTTCGACTCCCGGCTCGAACTGGCGAAGCTGAGCGGCGCCACCCACGTCGTCAACGCCACCACCATCGATGCCGTCGCGGCGATCAAGGAGATCACCGGCGGGCATGGCGGCGAGTCGGTCTTCCACTGCGCGCCCGTCGCCGGGGTGCTCCAAACCGCCATGGAGGCGGCGGCAGAACGCGGCAAGATCGTCCTGACGGCGAGTGCTCCCGGCAAAGCGGAGATCGGCCTGCAGGTCGAGCTGCTGCGCCACGAGCTGACCATCCTCGGCGTCTACGAGATCGGGATCGATCAGCCCCACGGCTACTGGCCCTGGACCCGGGCGCGCAACCGCCGCGCTTGCCTGCGCCTGCTCGCCTCGGGCCAGATGCGATTCGACCACCTCATCTCGCACGTCGTTCCGCCCTCAGAGGCCGAGGCGATGTTCCGGATGATGGCGCGCGGCGGAGACGACTGTATGGGCATCGTCTTCACCTGGGATGCTTGAGCCGTCAGCCGTCAGTGATCAGCGGCCTTCACTCTCAGTTCCACTCCCCAGACAACCGGGCGAGAGGACTAACGGCTGACGGCTGACGGCTGACAGCTGACCTCGGAGATGATCTCGACCGCCCGCGCCAGCGCGGGCCGGTCGACATCGAGGTGCGTGACCAACCGGACTCGTCCTCCGAGTTCGTTGGTCACCACTCCCCGCGCCAGGAGCGCTTCGGCGAATGCCGGCGCAGGGATGTCGGTGTGCTCGATGAAGAGGATGTTCGTCTCGATGTGCTCAGGGGTCACGCGCAGGCCCGGGATTCGGGCGAGTTCCACGGCGAGCCATTGGGCATTGGCGTGGTCCTCGGCCAATCGCTCGATGCCCGTCTCCAGCGCGGAGAGTCCGGCCGCGGCGACGATGCCGACCTGCCGCATCGTCCCGCCCAGGTACTTTCGGTAGTCGCGGGCGCGTGAGATGAACTCCTCGCTGCCGCATAGGATCGAGCCGATCGGTGCGCCAAGCCCCTTCGAGACGCAAAAGGTCGCCGAATCCGCCCCCTCCGCCAGGACGCTCGCCGGCAACCCGAGGGCGACGGCGGCGTTGAACAATCGCGCCCCGTCAAGATGCACTGGTATACCGCGTTCCCGTGCGGCGGCGATCAGTCCCGCCGTCTCCTCCGGTGTCAGTGCGGTCCCGCCTGCCTGGTTGTGCGTATTCTCGAAGCAGACCAGCCCGACCGGCGCGGTATCTGCCGCCTCCAGCTCCGCGTGCAGATCATCGGGGATGGGTAGCCCTCGCTCGTCGCTCGGCAACGTGGTCAGCCGCACCAGACTACCGATCCGCGCCTGCTCGGTCAGCGACCAGGCGATGTGCGAGTTATCGAGAGCGACGACTCGGCAATCCACCGGGCAGTGCGTCAGGGCGGCGATGAGGTTGCTCATCACACCGCTCGGAACGAAGAGCCCCGCTTCCTTTCCGAGCAACTCCGCCGCGCGCTCCTCCAGCCGGTTCACCGTCGGATCGTCGTGGTAGTCGTCGTCGCCTACCGCCGCCGCGGCCATCGCCGCCCGCATCGCCGCCGAAGGTTGTGTGACCGTGTCACTGCGCAGATCGATCACCGAGGGCTATCTCCCAATCCGGCGGCCAGAAGGCTCTCTGGCCGCCGGATCCGTTCTGTTCACGTCAGCAAGAACGAGATCTCGCCGCTCGTCACCGCCGCCGAATTCCGTCGCAGCACGACTGTACCCGCCACCGGTGCCCTGATCTCGGCCAGCACCTCGCCCGAGAGATCCTCGACAACGCCGAGAAGATCACCCGCCTCGACAGCATCGAGCAATTCGACACGCGGGACAAGGAAGCCAGACACCGGTGAGGTCAACGACCGATCGACGTCGCCTTCGCCGCACAACTCGCGCTCGATCCGCGCGATGGGCGCCTCCCCGGGCAGGATCCCCAGGTAGCGCATCACGTTCTGGACGCCCTGCGCATAGACCGCCGCGACGTCGGCGTGCAACCAGCCGCCGCTCGGACACTCGGTGTAGAGCCAGGGGATACCGCGCTGGTGCGGGTCAGAGAGGGATCGCCCCTCGCCGCCCCCGTCGTGTCCCCAGACGATCGGGACGCCGAAGCGCAACGCCGCCTCGCGGGAACACCGAGCCGCTTCGCTATCGCCGTGGTAGTAGCCGATCAGCAGCGGCATCGCCAACCGGCTCCCCGAGCTGTGCAGGTCGATCACAAAATCGGCATGATGGTTGACCGCCGTCGTCAAGACGTGGGCGATGCGCTCGCTCACCGTACCATCCGGGGAGCCGGGAAAGACCCGCGCCAGGTTGAGTCCATCGAGCGGGCTCGTCCGCGACGCGGCGGCGAATGCCGGCGGATTGCACACCGGCACGCCCAGAAACGTCCCCCGCATCTCGACCGGGTCGAGGGCGCGGAAGACCGCGCGCACGGCAGCCATCCCCTCGTACTCGTCCCCGTGGACGCCGCCGAGCACGACGATCGTCTTTCCCGGCGCGGCCCCGCGGGCGACCAGGAGCGGCAGCTCCAACATCCCGCCCGTCGCCAAGGGCGTCACTCCCAGCGCCAGCGTCGCCTTGGTGCCGGACGTCAGAGCATCCGGGTTGAATTCAATCGCGTTCAAGATCCTTCACACACTCCGTAGGGGCGGACCGCCGTGTCCGCCCTCTCAATCGGCACGTTAAGTACGAGGGCGGACATCGCCCAAAGGGCACCCGGTCCGCCCCTACGAGGTAATCCCCATCCGCCTTCCTACCTCCTCCAGCGAGAACGACTCGCCTCGGTAGTAGCCGATCAACTCGGCCTCCTCGGCCAGCACCGCCTGGGCCGCCTCGGCCACCCGATCTGCCACCTCCGCCGGGATCAACACGACCCCGTTCTCATCGGCATGGATGAGATCGCCCGGCTCGATCCGAACGCCGGACACTTCGACCGGGTGCCCGCCCGAGACGAGCCGGAAGTTGCCGTGGGAGACGACAACCCCGGCCGCGAAGAAGCGAAACCCGAGCGCCCGGACACCGCTCAGATCGCGGACACCGCCGTTCGTCACCAGACCGATCGCCCCCAACCGGCTCGCGATCGTCGCCATCCCGTCCCCGAAATGGCAGGCGTGCGAGGGTCGCGGCCCGGCGTCCTGAAACACGAGCACCACCGGTTTCGGCGAGGCCTCGATCGCCTTCAGCACGTCCCACCAGACCTGCACATCGAACGGCGCGCCGTCGGTCTGGCTGTCGCAGGTCACCGTGACGGCGTAGCCAACCATCACCCCCAGCTCCGGCGTCAGGGGCTGGACGTCCAACCCCATGAACCCCGTCGAATGGGGCCGCACCTCGAACGTCTCGATCGCGTTGGCGATCGTCGGGCTGTCGATCCGGCGCAACGCTTCCAGTTGGTCGTCGGTCAGTCGTGCCTTAGCGCTCATCGCTCTCCTTCCACCCGAATGGTCCAGCTGCCGCTCACCGTGGGCCGCGCACGATCCTCGTCACTCGGCGCCTGCAAAGAGTCGCGCTTGAGCGCGTTCAGCCTTGGCAGGAAGGCCACCATGACCCGTCAGTTCAGTTCAGAGAGCTCGATCACGCGCCCCTCCCGCGCCGACTGGTAGGCCGCCACCAGCGCCATCGACTCTGCCACTCCGTCCGCGCCGCCCTGGGCCGGTCTCCCACCCGACTGCACCGCGCGCACGAAGTCGAGAATCACGATCGTAACCGTATCGGCCCGGCCATACATCTCGCGGCGGCCCAAGCCCGCCTCGCCATCGCACAACAAGAACGACGGCTTCTCCCAGTCGGCCGTGACCGCGCCGTGCGTGCCGACGACGTTGACGAACTCGTCGGCATAGCTCGGGTGGGCAGGGTTGGGCGTGCGGGCGATCACCAGCGTGCCGACCCCGCCATTGGCGAACCCCAGCGACAAGGTCGCCAGGTCCTCCGAGCCCTTCTCGCGGTGGATCCGGTTGAAGTGTCCCGCCATCACCGCGTAGACCGAGGTGATCTCGCTCCCCATCAGGTAGCGGGCAACGCCGAGGGCGTATCCGCCGTGATGGATCACCTCCCCGCCGCTCCACCACTTCGGATCGAGCCCGCGCACCCACTTGTCGTTGGGATCGGTGGTGTCGTCTTCGCCAGGTCCATAGGTGACGATCGCGGAGACGAAGACCGCTTTCGGTTCGCCGATCTCGCCTCGCTCGATCGCCCGTTTCGCGCCTTGAACGGTTGGATTGCCGGCGTGATTGGCATAGGTCAGCTTCTGCCCGTTCGCTTCCGCCGCCCGCACCGCGGCCTGTACCTCCCGCGCTTCGTCCGCGGACATCGCCATCGGTTGCTTGTCGAGAAAGATGTGCTTGCCCGCGTTGAGGGCGCGCACGGTCAGCGGACCGTGTCGTGAGTAGAGCGAGCAGAGGGAGACGATGTCGACGTCGGGCCGCGCCAGGGCGGCGTCCACATCTTCGGTATAGGGCAATCCCCAATGCTCGGCGAGGGCACGATTCTCGTCGCGCACCCAGTCGGGGATATCCGGCTCATCTGCCACCGCGACGAGGCGTATCCCCGGCTGCCGAGACAGCACGTCGGCAAAGGCGGACTGATGACGCGCGCCGCTCAACAACAACACGCCGAGCGGTCGATCCGAGTTCGTCGTGGACTGGTTGCCTGCCATCCTATTGCCCCATCCCGACCGGCTGTCCGGTCCGCAACGACTCAGCCGCCGCGAATGCCAGGCGCGCGGCGTTCGCGCCGTCCGTGGCGCCATCGGCGAGCCAGGACGAAAAGGCCGCCGCGAGTCCGTCGGCGGCATCGTCGGCTAACGCGCGAACCCCATGCCTGCCGATGACGATGTCGTGGTCCCGTTCGTTGAAATAGGCGCTGCCACGCATCCCGGTCAACGCGAGACGCTGCAACCCGGAGGTCGCCGGGAATCCGCTCGTCAAGCCGACCTCGACGATCGCCTGCGACGCGTCGGCAAACGACAGCACGATGCTCACGTACCGGGAGGATGAACCGTCCTCGCCGAGCGAGCAACTGCGCGCAAAGACCGTCGCGACGGGCACATCGCCGAACAACCAGGCGACCAGATCGAGTGCGCCCGCCGCATGTTCGATGACGAACGCCCCGTCGTCCTCTCCCGGCGATACATCATCGCGCGCCGCGTGATCGTCCGCGGACCAAGGCCGGACCGACGCGACGTGCGCGTAGCGAAGCGGCCCGAGTTTCCCCGCCTCCACCGTCGCCTTCAGTTCCCTCGGCAACGGCTGATGTCGCTCCGCCAGAAGCAGGTCCAGGGCGCCGCCGTGCTCTCGGCAGGCGTCCACGACGCGCTGGAAGTCCGCCGCGGACGTTCCCGGCGGATACTCCGCGATCACTCGCTTGCCGGCTTTCCCGGCGGCGACCGCGATCGCCGCCGCGGGACCGGGCGGCACGCAGAGGTCGACCGCATCGATGTCTGATCGCGCGGACAGTGCCGCATCGGCGCCAGATCCATCGACGGCGACGACCTCGACGCCGTCGATCTGCGCCAGCGCGGCCCGATGCCGCGCCGCTCGTTCTCCGTTGCCAACGATGGCAAGCCGAATCATCAACCCTCACCCCCGACCCCTCTCCCGCTCCGCAGGAAAGGGGAGAAACGCTTTAGCGGCTCGCGGCTTGCGGCTGCGTCCCTTCCGGTCCGTAGAACGGATCGTCCGGCGCCAGCGGCAGTTTCACCACCGTCCCGGTGAACGCCGACTTGTACGTGGCGCGGACGAGCTCGACGTGCATGCGCCCGCTTTCACCCGAGATCGGCACCTCTCCGTCATGCTGCACCGCATCGAGGAAGAGGCGCATCTGGATCACCTGGATGTCGTCCTCATCGGGCGGAATTGCCGCGTCCAGCCGCGCCCGCAACTCCGCCGCGTAGCCCGCATCCTCGGAATCGACGCTGAGCGAGAAAACCGTGCCATGGGGCAGCACGCCCTTGGGGGCGGGCTTCCAATCGACGCCCCGGTAGACCTGGAGCGAGGCCTTCTCACCCAGGATCTCGACGCGGTCGTACGGAATCGCTTCGTTACGGTGGGCGCAGATCGTCGTCGTGACGTGACCAAGGGCACCGCTCGCGAAGCGGAGGGACGCGGAAGAGGCATCCTCATACTCGATGTCGTGCATGAAGCGCCCCGTGAGGGCCGCCACCTCCGCCAGTGGCTCGCCCATCAGATGGAGGTAGAGGTCGCTGGCATAGCGACCATGGTGGAAGACCGATCCTCCCCCTTCCCCCGCCCAGGTACCGCGGTAGGCATCCTTGTTGAAGTAGGAATCCATCGAGTGGTACCAGTTGGCGTCGATCCTCCCCATCACGATCTTGCCCAGCCACCCCGACGCAATCGCGTGCTTCGCCTGTCGCGCCTCGCGGAAGAAGCGCGTGCAGTACTGCACGCTCAGCTTCACACCGTTCCGCCGCGCGGACTCGATCATCGCGTCGGCGTCGCGCAGGTGCGCCGCCATCGGCCCTTCGGTAAAGACGTGGAGGCCGGCCTCCATCGCCGCGATCGAGGCCACCGGATGCATCATCGGCTGCGTGGTCACGATCACCGCGTCGAGACCGCCGTCACGCAACATCTGATCGACGTCGGTGTAGACGCGGGGCGCTACGGCCTCCCCGCCGTCGGCTCGCCGTCGGTAGGCTTCCTGAAACTGCTCGCTCCGCTCCTTCGCCCGTTCGGGGATGACGTCGCAGACCGCCACCACCTGCGCCCGGTCGGCGAACCCGGTCAGCAGATTGACGTACACGCTTCGCGAGATCCCGCCGCAGCCAACCAGTCCGAGGCGCAGCCGGTTGTCGAGACCCACTTGACTGTCTCCTTCTCCTGCTTCCGGCTAGGCGAACGTCCTAGTCGCCGAACGCTCGCAACGAGGCTTCAGCGCCTTCCAAGAGGAACAACCAGTCGTTGCCGAACGGGCAGAAGGCGAAGCCTTCGTCGACCCGCCGGCGCGCGTCCTCCACACTAAGCGGCGCGATCCCGGCGACGAGACCGTTTGCCTGCGCCGCCTCCAGAACGCGCCGGCAGGCGGCCTGAAAGCGCTCGTCCGCCGCACCACCACCCGGCGGCAGTCCGAGACTCATCGCCAGATCGCCGGGACCGATGAAGAACCCGTCGATCCCCGGCACGCGCGCGATCTCGTCGATCCGCCCCACCGCGTCGATGTGCTCGATCATCACCAGGCAGATGATCTCGTCATTTGCGTATCTGACATAATCATCACCAGCGTAATACTCGACGCGATTCGGCCCCATGCTGCGGTAGCCGAGCGGCGGGTAGCGACAGGCACCCGCTGCCCGCGCCGCCTCCTCCGGCGTGTTCACCAGCGGCACGATCACGCCGTAGGCTCCGGCGTCGAGCACATACTGCATGTGAACGGGGTCGTTCCACGGGACGCGGACCATCGGCACGGCCGACGTCGTGCTGATAACCTGGAGCAGGGTACCGACCCGCTCCGGACCGATCGTAAACCCGTGCTGCATGTCGATCAGCACCGCGTCGAATCCGGCGTTAGCGAGAATCTCCACGGTCAGCGGGTCGCCGGTAAGGGTCCAGGCGGCGCGGACCGCCTTGCCCTCACGCCACAATGCTTTCACCCGATTCGGGCGCATCGATTCCCCTTTCATTCCGAGTCTGAGAAAGTCGAACGTTTAGTGAACCTTCGAACGTGGATCGAGCGCGTCGTGCAGACCGTCGCCGACGAAGTTGATCGCGAGCACACAGAGCGCGATCGCCGACCCCGGTGCGATCCAGCGCCAGGGCTTTGAGACGAGAATGTCGAGTGTCTGCGCCGCCTGCAGCATGTTGCCCCAGGTTGGCGTCGGCACCTGAACTCCGAGACCCAGGAACGAGAGCCCGGCCTCGACCAGGATGATCCCGGCGATGTTCAACGTGCCGAGGACGACGATATAGGGCAGCACGTTGGGCAGGATGTGGCGAAACATGATCGAGTGGTCGCGCGCCCCGAGTGTCCGCGCCGCCTCGACGAACGCCACCTCCCGCACGGACAGCACCTGCCCACGCACCACGCGGCAGAAACTTGTCCAGCCGAGCAGACCGAGAACGATCATGATGTTGTAAATGCTCGGCCCGACGTAGGCGACGAGCGTGATGATGATCATCAGCGTCGGGAACGTCATCACCATCTCGGTGAAACGCTGAATGATCAGATCGACGGTGCCGCGGTAGTACCCCGAGATCGCGCCGAGCAGCGTTCCGATGCCCGCGGCGATCGCGGTCGAGACCAAACCGACCGAAAGTGAGATGCGAGCGCCATGGACGAGCCTGCTCCAATAGTCGCGGCCATTGCCGTCGGTTCCGAGCGGATACTCCAAACTCGGGGGCTGATCGATGCGCCGGAAGTCCCCGCGGTTCGGATCGTTGCGTCCGACGACCGGTGCGAAGATCGCCATCACGCTCACGATGACCAGCATCACGAGACCAGCGACCGCGAGTCGGTGGCGTCGGAAGCGCCGCACCGCGCGGGCCCACGGTGACTCGACCCGCGCAAACTTCCCTGGCAGCTGCAACGGCGAGGCAAGCGCATCCCCGTGCATCGGCGTCGCCGTACTCAACCTCTGTCACCCATCGGCGTAACCCTTGTCAGTCGTCAGTCGTCAGTCGTCAG
>JAXDKI010000573.1:0-4789 GCA_034667245.1 Thermomicrobiales bacterium
CACAGGTCGAGCTGAAAGGGTAGTCGGAGAAGAACGACCCTCACCCCCATACCCCCTCTCCCGCTTCGCAGTCGAGGGGGAGCATCAAGGACAATACGTATCCACCTGAGGAAACCGTAATCGTGAAAACACACCCCTCTCCTGCGAACCGGGAGAGGGGCCGGGGGTGAGGGGCCTTGAACGAACGTGGGGTTTACTTCGACGCCTGGTTTCCGCGCCAGCACTGCTACCACCCGAGTCTGCCGCCGCGGCGACTCCGGATGGTCGACGACCTGCGGGAGTACCGGGCAACGTCACTCGTCTGGTCCGCCCTCGGCGGCGGCTCGATCGCCCTGCCGTATCTCGAAGAGGAGGCGTTCGGCGAGATCGATCCCCGATTCCGCTTCTACGGCTTCGTCAACGACGCAGAGTTCATCGCCGAATGCCGGAAGAACGGCATCAAAGTCTTCGGCATCGTCTTCGAAGTCCAGGGTTGGGAGTTCCCGGCCGAGCTGAGCGAGGACGAAGACCGCGTGCTCGCCCTCAACGAGCTGCGCGGCGTCGGCAAACGCGGCTGGCTCGGGCTGCGCGAGTTCTCGCAGAACCGCTATCCGAAGCTCTGGCCCCCGTTCGAGCACTACTTCCCCGGAGGACTCGTCAACAGCGCCGGCGAGCCCGTCACGGACCTTCTCGAAGAGGGCTGCTCCCGCGATATCTACGGCGTCCCCTGCCACGCCCATTGGGTCGAGTGCCCGGACCGCGAGCACTTCTGCTACACCATGGACCGCAACAACCCGGTCTGGCGCGAGTACCTGAAGGCGATCACCCGCATCCAGATCGCCGCCGGCGTGGACGGCGTCCAACTCGACGAGGCAGAGCTGCCGCTGACGACGTTGCAGTACGGCGGCTGCTTCTGCAAGGACTGCATGAAGGGCTTCCGCGCCTACCTCCAGGAGCTGTCACCGAATGAACTGCCGACCGAGCTCGCCGGAACCGACCTCGCAACCTTCCACTATGGCTCCTGGCTCCTGGAGCGCGGCTACGACTTCAAATCGAACCGGGAGGACACTCCGCTCTTCTGGCGCTACCTCGCGTTCCAGCGCCGCCAGATCACCCGCTACTTCGCCGAGTTGGCCGACTACGCACGGGAGCACGCGGCGAGCAAAGGCCGCACCGTCCTCGTCTCCGGCAACTTCTTCAACCTCCTCGACCAGTACTACGCACTGGAACCGAAGGTCGATCTGATCATCACCGAGATGCGGAACACCAACTATCGGCAGCCGGTCTGGTATCGCTACGTCGCCGGCTTTGCCGGGCCGAAACCGGTGATCGTCGTCGAGAACCCCTACGGGGGCATCATCCCGAAGCTCGTCGCCAAGCTGAAGCTCGGCAAGGGCTACGATCTTTTCCGGATGTCCCTCTACGAAGCCGCCGCCCTCGGCGCCAACATGAGCGTCCCCTACGGCGCCTGGCTTGGCAGTATCGAAGAGGATTCGTTCTGGGCGCCGCACGACCTTTGCGTCGAGATCCAGTCCTTCCTCGCCGACAACGAGCACCTCTTCAGCCGCTCCACCTACCACGAGGTCGGCGTCGTCTTCAGCGTCGAGAGCAACTTCCGCCGCGTCGCCCGCCGCGACCAGTTCGCCAACAACCGCCTCAACGTCTCCGGCAACGTCTCGATCCCCTTCTGGGACATCTGCGACTCCCTCAGCAACGCCGCCCATCCCTACGACGTCGTCTTCTTCCCCGACGGTGAGTTGCGCCCGGACACCCTGACCGTCGAAGACCTCCTCCCGTACCGCACCCTGATCCTGCCCGATTGCCACATCCTGACCCCGGCGCAGGCGAAGCTGATCGCCGGCTACCTGGAGCAGGGCGGGCACGTCCTGGTTTGGGGAGAGTTCGCGGCGAACTTGCCGGACGCTGACCGGCAACGAATCGTCGAGCACCCCGGCGTGCGGGTCGCCGAGATCGACGCACCATTCTCCGTCGAACGGGTAGCCGACGGCCCGCAGGTACTCCTCGATGAGTCGCCAGATCTGGCCCTGTGCATTCAGCGCGTGGCCCGGGGCGCGGCCGTCCACCTGATTCGCTACGACTACGACGAGGAGTCCGACGCTACACCGGTTCTTCCCGAGTTGACTATCGAGGTCCGCTTGCCGAATCGATTCGAGCGGCTCGCGATCCATTCTCCCGTTGGCGAGGTGCGGGGAGAACTGACGACCAACGGCGACGTGCATCGGCTCGTACTCCGCGATGTTCCGCTGTACTGCGTGGCGGTTCTCGAATCGGCGGATTGACGCGAATCACGATCCGTCGTTGACACGGGAGGCGCGGCGACCTAGAGTTCCGCCGCCGTGCCGTGGTAGGCGTGTGCCCCCCGCTTCGGCGGGCGTGATCGGTTTCGGAGGAGTCATCGCATGGACGGCGGTAGCGAAGCGCGCAGGCGCCGGGAAGGCGATTGCTCGTGATGGCTGAGGCTGTGGATCGATCCTAACGATCGAACGATCGCGCCGCCCCGTTGCCCTCGCCACACGGCGGGGTTTTTTTATCTCCCCTCTTCCCGACGCACCTTTGATGTTTTGAAGCACAGTAGTCGTTGCCCATGGGCGTGCATCCGCATCGCCCACGCCTGCGTCTGGGCCAGGGAGGTGCCGACATGGAGTACGGGGCGCTCCTCGACGAAGTGCGGACGTTGATCGCGGATCGCAGACGGGAAGGGATCGTCGGCCTGACCAGCCGAATCGGCCCGGCGGAGTGGGCGAAGCTTGTCCCGAGTCTGGAACCGTCCGAAGTCTCACTCATCATCCACTGGCTGCCGGAGGAGGAGCTGCCCAAACTCCTCGCGGAGCTGGACCCGCACGAAGCGGCGGGCATCCTGCGCACGCTGGCGCGATCGGCGGCGGCCTCCGTCCTGGCGGCGATGGATCCGGACGATGCGACCGATATCGTCGAGGTGTTGCCGGACACGGTCGCCGAACAGATCCTCGTCCAGATGGCGCCATTCGACGCCGCCGAACTTCGCAGCCTGCTCGCCTACCCGGCCGACAGCGCGGGCGGGATCATGACGCCGTCCTTTGTCGCCGTTTCCCCTGACGTGCGAACCGATCAGGCGATCGCGGCGCTTCGCGTGGTCGCGGGGGAGACCGATTCTCTTTACTACGTCTACGTGCTCGATGGTCAGGATCACCTGCTCGGGGTGCTTCCCCTCCGCGATCTCGTCCTCTCGCCCCCCGATCGTCTGGTGAGCGAGTTCATGGTCACTGACCCCCTCCGCGTCCGCGCCGAGGCCGAGGCGGAAACAGCGGCCCGGTTGCTGCGCGATCACCACCTGCTGGCGGTGCCGGTGGTCGACGGAGAGGACAGGCTCCTCGGGATCGTGACCGTGGATGACGCGACCGATGTGCTCGAAGACGCGCTGATCGAGGACTACCTGCGGCAGGCTGGCACCGACGCCGAGGCGATGGAGCGGCGTAACCCGGTTCAGGTCGCGCGACTTCGCCTGCCCTGGTTGCTGGGGACGATGGTCATCGAACTCGGTGCGGGGCTGGTCATCTCCGGCTACAACCGGGTTTTGACCGAGGTCATCCTGTTGGCCTCATTCATGCCGGTCATCTCCGCCGTCTCCGGCAACGTCGGGTTGCAGGCGGCGGCGATCGTCGTTCGGGGCCTGGATACCGGTCACGTCACCACCCACCGCTGGGGACGCCAGGTCGCAAGGGAGCTGGCGACGTCCCTCTTGATGGCCCTCGCCTGCGGTCTGGTGCTTGGAGTCGTCGGGGCAGTCTGGTCGCGCCATCTCCCGTTCGGGCTCGTGATCGGCGGCGCGATGACCTGTTCGATGCTGACCGCCGGGTTCATGGGCACGGTGATCCCGATGCTGTCCAAGCGGCTGGGATTCGACCCGGCCACAACCGCAGGTCCATTCGAAACGGCCTTCCAGGATGTGGTCGGCTTCGCGGTCTTCCTCTGGCTGGCATCACGGCTCGTAAACTATCTCCACTGAGGCTGTGACCGGGGCAAAGATCACTCGCCGTTCGTCGACGGTAGGACCGAGCGATAGCTCGCGATGGCGCGATCGATGAACCTCTCGGTACTGCCAAGGTAGGCCAGCGGATCGAATGCGCGGTCGATCGCGTCAGTCGGGAGGACGGATCGCACGCGCTCGTCGGCAACGGCGATCGTGTGCAGATCGGTCCCCTCGGCCAGGCCGCGCTCCGTCATCGTTTGGACAAGTCGAAACGCTTCGGGGCGACCGAGATGGACTGCCAGCGCCGTCGTCAGCGCCTCCGCCATAACCGAGCCGCCCGTCAGCTCCAGATTGGCGCGCATCCGCTCGGGATCGACGACGATTCCCTCCAGCGCCTCGCGCACTCGCACCACCGTGCTCGCGGTGTATCGAAACAGGTTCGGCAGCGCCTCCCACTCGGCCTGCCAGCCGCCGGCGGCACGCTCGTGCTCCTGCGCCATCGCGCCCAGAACGACCGGCACGGTGCCGATGGCCAGCCGCGCTGAGGCGAGTGCCATCGTGGCGTCGACCGGATTGCGCTTGTGCGGCATGGCCGAGGAGCCGCCTTTCCCCGGCACGACAACCTCCGACAACTCGCCCACCTCCGTCTGCCGGAGGAGCAGCACATCGGTCGCGATCTTGGCCATCCCACCGGCGAGGACGCCGAGCGCCGCGGCGACCTCTGCGATGCGGTCGCGCTCCGCATGCCAGGGCAAGTCCGGAACCGTCAAGCCAAGCTCGTCCGCGAGCAATTCCGTCACCCGGAGACCCTCATCGCCGAGCGAGGCGAGCGTGCCTGCG
>JAXDKI010000574.1:0-25040 GCA_034667245.1 Thermomicrobiales bacterium
TGAGCGGTCGCGTCCGTACCTACGTCCAACAATGGCCCTACGAGATCGCCGCCGACGAACCGGTGGTGCGCCGTCTCGTGGATGCGCACACGCGGCGAACCGGCATGGCACCAACCCTGACCACAGGGCTGCCGGCCGGATCGTATATTAGCGACGCCGCGGACATGATCCGCCACGGTATCCCGACCGTGCTTTACGGACCCGGCAATTGGCGCATCACGGCCGATGAAGGCATTCCGATTCGGGATCTTGTGACCGCCGCCGACGTCTACGCGGCAACGTGCGTGGATACGGTCACGACTCCGCGCCAGTAGGACACGAGACATCTGACGGACGAAACGCGCTCACCGTCTGCAGCGCGGGAGAGGAAGTGGGGGGAAGGTTCGTTGCTCATCGACTGTCATACCCACATCGGACTTGCCGACGTCCACGTTGGCGGGGCGATTCAGGACGACATCATGCGGGCCTGGGGGAAATCACTCTGGCACGTCCCGCTCGACGAGCACTGGGCGGCGATGCAGGAGGTCGATCGGGCCGTCGTCCTCGCGTTCGACGCGCCGGACATCGGGTTGGTGGTGCCGAACGAGTACGTGTCGGACTACGTCCAGCAGCACCCGGAAAAGCTGATCGGCTTCGCCAGCGTCGATCCGAAGCGACCGAACGCGCCCTACATTCTTGAAGACGCCGTCAAGCGACTGGGGATGCGCGGACTGAAGATCGCGCCGATCTATCAGCACTTCGACCCCTGGTCGAGCGAAGCACTCACGCTGCTCGAGGCGGCCGACGCACTCCGCATCCCCGTCCTCTGGCACCAGGGCACGACCTTCGTCCGCGACTCGCCCCTCAACCTCGCCCGACCGGTCCTCCTCGACGAGGTGGCCCGGCGCTTCCCGGAGCTCCGGATGTGGGTGGCGCATCTCGGCCACCCCTGGTGCGACGAGCTGGTCGTCACTATTCGCAAGCATCCGCATTTCTACACCGACATGTCGGCGCTCCACCCTCGCCCCCTCCAATTCTACTTCGCGATGATGAGCGCGGTGGAGTACGGCGTCGCCGACAAGGTCTTGTTCGGCACCGACTACCCGTTCACGACGCTCGAAGCGTCGCTGGCGGGTCTCCGCAACATCAACAAGGTCGTCGAAGGGACCGGGATGCCGCGTGTCCCCGAGGAGGTGATCGAGGGGATCATCCATCGCGACACACTTGGTCTGCTTGGGCTGAGCTAACCAATCGACAGAGGGCAGAGCATGGCGAACGTCAAGATCGGGCTGGCGTTTCATCCGCAGCACACGACGGCGGCCGAGTTTCTCCGCGGCTGGCAGGCGGCGGACGAGCTCGGGGTCGATTCGCTCTGGACCTGGGACCACTTCTTCCCGCTCACCGGCGACCCGAACGGGGCGTCGTTCGAAGCCTGGACGCTGCTCGCCGCGGCGGGAGTTCAGACGCGGCGGGCGGAGATCGGCTGTCTCGTCCACGGGATGAGTTACCGCAATCCGGCCCTCCTCTCCGCGATGGCGAAGACGCTCGATCACTTCCTCGGGGGCCGGCTGATCCTCGGTCTGGGGGCGGGCTGGTTCGAGCGAGATTATGACGAGTACGGCTACGAGTTCGGGACGGCTGGGGAGCGGCTGCGCAATCTGGAGCGCGGGATCGAGGTCATCAAGGAGCGCTGGGCAATCGACGAGCCGAAGCCGCCGCGGGGCACGATTCCGATCCTGATCGGCGGCGGCGGCGAGAAGGTCACCCTCCGGATCACCGCCCAACACGCCGATCTCTGGCACGGCTTCGGGACACCAGAGGAGTGGGGCCACAAGAATCGCATCCTCGACGAGTGGTGCGCGAAGGTCGGACGCGATCCGTCGACGATCAAGCGCAGCGTCACCATCGGCGACGAGCGGTGGGACGAGCCGATGGTCGAGATCGGTCCGCACGAGGAGCGGTTGGAACAGTACATCGCGGCCGGCGCGGATCTCTTCACGTACGGCTCGGCGTCGCCATTCGATCTCGCGCCGATACGGGCACTGGTCGCGTGGAGGGACGGGCGGCGCGGCTGAGCCAGGACGCGCGTGGAGATCGCCAACCCGTTAGACGCCGATGAAGCGCCGGGCGTCGTCGATCAAGCTGTCGATCTGGCGGCCACCGATAGAGCGGGGAATGCCGCGGCGGTCGAGGACGTAGAGCGCGACGACGATCGAGATCGCGGACGCCAGCAACCAACTCGCCATCCGCAGGAAGAAGCCGAACACGCGCATCACGAGCAGAACCAGGATCTGAACGATCACCCCGACGATGATCGCGGCGATCCAGTCGTTGGTGTCGGCTTGGCCCAGCACATCCCGGATTCGATCGAGCGCGTCGTTGACCATCGTCCCCTATTTCCCCGGCGGTAGGGCGGTGGGGTCGTCCGCGAGCACCGGCCGTTCGCCCCACATTGCTCCATCTACGTCGTGCGACGAGATTCGGCCTCTCGCCCACGCCTATGCCGTCAGCGAATACGCCTCAGCCGTCTCCATGAAGGCGATCGTCTGCTCCAGATCGACGATCCCGGCATCGGAGCCAAGACCGGTGATGACGAGAGCCGATGCGGCCGTCCCGAGGCGCCCGGCACGTTCCAGGTCCCAGCCCATCGAGAGGCCGACGATGAAACCGGCGCAGTAGGCGTCGCCGCAACCGGTGGAATCGACGACCGGCACGTTGAATGCGGGGATGCGGATCTCCCCGTCTCTACTCGCGATGCTGCTCCCCTCTGCGCCCATTTTGAAGACGGTGTGACCGACGCCGCGGTCGAGGAAGAACCGGATCACCTCCTGCCGATCCTCGAGACCGCAGATCATCCGTGCCTCGTCGAGTCCCGGCATGAAGTAGTCGACGTAGGGGAGGCAGGGCTCGATCACCTGGAGGAGGTCGGAGCGGGGAATGGCGATCAGATCGAGCGTCGTCGTTTTGCCATGCTCTTTGGCGAACTTGAGGATCTCGCGCGTCGGTTCGCCGTCGAGTTTCGGCATCAGGTAGGTGCCGCCGAAGTGGAGGTGGTCGGCCGCCGCGATCGCGTCCCAGTCGATGTCGTCGAGTGTCAGCTCGGCGTTGGCGCCGAGGACGTGGAGGGCGGGGCGCTCGCCGTTTGGCCGAATCGGCAGCATCGTCGCCGATGTCTGGACCCCGTCTTTAAGTCGCAAACTGCTGGTATCGATGCCGTAGCGTCCCATCGTGTCGAGGATGAAGTGCCCGGCGGCATCTTTGCCGATCGCGCCCATCGCGACGACCTGAGCGCCGAGCTTGGCAAGATCGACGCTCGTCCCAGCCGCCGTCCCGGCCACGGTGAGGCGGATCTCCTCGATCAGGTCGACATCTTGCTTGAGCGGGATCCGCGTCACCGGCCTCCCCAGGACGTCGAGGATGTGGATGCCGAGACTGACGACGGTGACCACGAGAAACCTCCTTAGGGCGAGCCGTCAGCCGTCAGCTATCAGCTCTCATCTTTCAGGGCGCGCTGCTAGGGCGGCGCGCGCGACCTCCATGAATCCGATTGGTGTCCAGGCGGCGCGGCCGACGAAGAGACCGTCGAGTTCGGGCATGGCCGCGAATGCCGCGGCATTGTCGCGGTCGACGCTGCCGCCGTAAAGGACCGGCGCTCCCTCATCGCGTTGGAAGTGATGGCGCAGCCACATCCGGAGCACGCCGGCCACCGGCCGGATGTCATCGGGCGTTGCCGGTGTCCCGCCCGCGCCGATCGCCCAGACCGGTTCGTAGGCGACATGCACACGGTCGGCGGCCGACTGCGGCACACCCTGCAGCGCCATCAGGAGCTGCCTCGCGCAGGCTTCGCGACCCGCCCCGGCTTGGCGTTCGGCCGCCGTCTCGCCGACGCAGAGGAGTACGCGCAAGCCATAGTTGAGCGCGGAGAGAACCTTACGATTCACGGTCTCGTCCGTCTCGCCGAAGTGGAGGCGTCGTTCGGCGTGCCCGATCAGGACGAGGTCGACCCCAACCGCGGCGAGCATCACGGGCGAGATCTCACCCGTGTAAGGTCCTTCGGACGCCCAATGCATATTCTGCGCGCCGATCCACATGCCGCTGCGGCCGGCGCGTGCGGTCGCGGTTGGGAGCGACGTGAAGGGCGGGATGACGAAGGTTTGCGCCGTCGTCGGTCGAGCATCGAGATCGGCGATGAGGTCGCCAACAAAACGCGCCGTCTCGTCCGGCGTCTGGTGCATCTTCAGATTCGTGCCGAAGAAGAAGGGGGGCACCGGTTGCTTCACCGGATGCATCGCGACGGTCGGCGCCGACCATCGATTGTAGGGGCGCACGGCCGTGCGCCCGTCACGCAATCACGGCGACGTGAATCGACCGCGACGCGTCGAGGCATTCGAGCCAGGACGTACGGCTGTGCGCCCCGACGAACCCCGTCTCCACTCATCCCGATGCCGATTTGGCAGCGACGACAGGAGCAGCGACACCTACCGGCGTCACCGGCGCGCGGTGCCCGTCCTGGTCGAAGATCACGATCCGGTCGAGGGGCAACTCCACCCATGCCGCGCCGCCGAGACGCTGACCCATCTCGGCCGGAACTTTGCCTTTGAACGTCTGGTCGCCGCGCTGGATCGAGAGGAGGTATTGCCGACCGATCGTGATCGATTTGCGGGCAACAGTCGCCTCGACCGCGCCCGGTGTGCGCTCGGCGCTGACGCGGACGTGTTCGGGGCGGATGCCAATGGTGACCGAAGACGCGTCGCTCGTGCCCGACAACGGGACAGGAGCTGGGAAGAGCGGCGAGACGAGGGTCGACGCTGCGCCATCGCGGGCAATCGTTGCCGGAAAGAAGTTCATGCCGGGATTGCCGAGGAACCAGCCGGCGAAGACGTCGGCCGGGTGGTTGTAGAGCTCCCGCGGAGCGTCGCACTGGACGATCTTGCCATCCTTCATCAGGGCGATGCGGTCTGCCAGCGTCATCGCTTCGGTCTGGTCGTGGGTCACGTAGATGATCGTCTGCTTCAGTTGCCGCGTCAGCTCCTTGAAGGCGCGTTTGAGCTGTAGCTTGGCATTGGCATCGACGTTGGTGATCGGCTCGTCGAAGAGGATGATCCGCGGCTGCCGGGCGACGGCACGGGCGACGGCGACCTTCTGTCGCGTGCCGTTGTCGAGTTGGGTGATGTCCTTGTTGACGCTGTCCTGCAGCCCGAGGATCTCGACGACCGTCTGGATGCGCCGCCGCCGCTCCTCGGCCGAGAGCTTGGCGGAGAGGAGCGGCAGCTCGATGTTCCGCTCCACGCTGATACCGCGATAGACGACCGGATACTGGAAAACCATACCGATGTCGCGCTGACTCGGTTTCAGCCGCGTCACCCGTTGCGTGCCGAAGTAGATGTCGCCGCTGGTCGGTTTCTCCAGCCCGGCGATCATCCGCATCAGGGTCGTCTTGCCACAGCCCGAGGGACCGAGCAGGCAGGTGACCTCCGATTCGGCGAACGAGAAGGTCACGTCGTCGACCGCGCGGAGCTCTTTGAACGCCTTGGTCAGCCGTTCGACGCGGATCTCAGACATGACTCGCCGCCATTCCTTGCCCGATGCGCACGCCGTCTTCCGTGAAGACCACAAGATTGCGCGGGTCGAGCGCGATCGTCGTCTCGTCCGGGATCGTCCCTTCGTAGGCGTCGTGCCTGAGCACGGTCGTCAATGGCGTTCCCTGCACGTCGAGATAGACCAGCTCTTCACCGCCCAGATCTTCCTGGAGCAAGACCTTGGCAGGCAGACGGTGTGCCGCCGTGAGACCGTTGGCATTCCCGTCGAGGGAGATTCCCTCCGGCCGGAGTCCAACCGTCACCGGCTGCTCCGCCGGCCCCGTCACGCCCGCATCGTCCGGTCTCACCGGGAACTCGAAGAGTCCGGTCGCGCAGACGAGCGCGCCGTCGGTTCGCCGGGTCAGGGTGCCGGGGACGAAGTTGGCGCGGGGGAAACCGAGGAGATGCATCGTCTCCGCGCGCCGCGCCGCGTCGTAGAGCTGCTCGGGAGCGCCGGATTCGACGACGATGCCGTTCGCAAGGACGGCCAGGTGGTCGGCGAGTGTCAGCGCCTCGATCGCGTCCGAGGTGGTGTAGAGGAAGGTCGCGTTCCATGTCTGCTGCAGGTTCTTGAGATCGTCGACGAGTTGCTCGCGGAGCTTGAAGTCGAGCCCGGCAAGGGGGTCGTCGAGGACGAAGATCTCGGTCTGCTTGGCGATGCCGCGGGCGATCGCGACGCGCTGTTTCTGCCCGCCGGAGAGCTGCTCCGGTCGCTTGCCGAGCAGCTCTCCGATCTTGAGCATCTCGGCCGCCTGGCGGACGATCGGCTCCGCTTCACGGCCCGGTACACCCGCCAGCTTCAATGGGTAGGCGATGTTGTCGTGAACGCTGAGGTGAGGATAGAGCGCGAATGACTGCGGCACGTAACCGATGTTACGGTCGGCGGCCGGTACGCGCGTCACGTTCTGGCCACGCAACCAAACCTCACCGGCCGTTGGCTGCTCCAACCCCATCAGCAGCCGCATGAGGACCGTCTTGCCGGTGGCAGGCGGACCGTAGACGACCATGAAGTCGCCCGCCTCGACGGCAAGATCGACACCGCGCAAGACGGCGGCATTGCCGTAGGTCTTGGCCACACCGCGAAACTGGACGAGGGCGGGATACTCGGACATCGATTACGTCTTCCCCCTACGATCAATTGCCTCGGCTTGCGTCGATCAGATCCGGCGCGAGCCAGATGCCGAGGGCGAAGACGGCGGCGACGATGACCCAGGTCAGGACCAGCAACTTGATCGACTTGCCAAACCCGGCCGACGGCGGGATGTTGCCGAACGCGATCTGAAGAAAGGCAGCCAGCACCAGCAACGGCAACCCGATCTTGTAGAGTCCCTTGTTCGCCTGCTGCGCGACCAATACCAGCCCAACGACCATCACCAGGATCAGGAACCCCTGAACCCGGGCCGCGAACGGCAGCCCGCGTCTCGCCCTTGGTGTGATGTCAGCCTGTAAATCACTCATGCCCTATCTTATCCGTCTCTCCGTCTCTCCGCCTCTCCGTCCGTCTGTCCGTCTGTCCGCCTGTCCGCCTAACCGCTAGACCTCGCCGCGAACCGTGCCGAACGTCATCCCGACCAGCAGGTACTTCTGGAAGAGGAAGATGGCGATGATCGGCGGGAGCATGTAGATCAGCGAGAGCGAGGCGATGAAGCTCCAGTCGACGCTGCCGCCCTGGTTGACGCCGGTCGCGAGCAGGACAGGGATCATCGTCGTCCCCTTGCCGCCCAGGATGTAGTTGAAGAGGAACTCGTTCCAGACAAAGATCAGGTTGAAGATCGCCGCGGCCACCAGGCCCGGTTTCACCTGCGGCAAGACGACGCGGAAGATGACGTGGAGGCGGGAGCCGCCGTTGACCAGCGCCGTCTCGTCGTACCGAACCGAGACACCGTCGAGGAACCCCTTCAGGATCCAGAGCGAGAAGGGGATGCAGAACATCGCGTAGAAAAGCAGCATCCCGTGCAATGTCTTGTTCCAATGGAAGGCGTTGTACATCATGAAGACGGGGACGACGACGGCCGCCGCCGGCACCATCCGCACCGACAGGAGCAGGAACATCAGGAAGTTGGTGCCGCGCGGTTTGTAGCGCGAAAAGCAGTAGGCGGCGAGGAACGAGACGACCAGGGCGATCAGAACCGCGCCGATCGAGAGCACGAAGCTCATCTTGAAGTAGTCCCAGAAATTGGGAAGGTCGAACACGTCACGGACGTTTGCGAGCGTCGGGGAGAAGAACCACTTCGGCGGCCACTGGACGAGCTCGCCGGCCGACTTGAATGCGGCCAGGAAGATCCAGAGCACCGGGAGGAAGAAGACGATCGCGATCAGCCAGAGGACGACGTGGTAGACCGTCTGGCCAAACGACGTGTCCCTGGAGCGTGTCGGGATCATCGCAGTGCCGCCTTCGTTTCGCGGTAGTTCAGCACGTAGAGGTAGATCGAGGTGAAGGAGATCGCGATCAGGAGCGCGATGACAGCCAGCGCCGAGGCCGACCCCATCTGGTACGCCTCAAAGCCCTGGCGGTAAAGGGTCATCCCGATCGTCTCGGTCTTGTTGCCAGGACCGCCCCGCGTCATCAGGTTGACCAGGTCGGTCGTCTTGAAGGCGTCGATGGTCCGGAGCAGGATGCCGAGCATCAGGATGAACTTCCCGTGCGGCAGGACGATGTACCAGAGCCGTTTCAGCCACGGCAGGCGATCGACCTCCGCCGCTTCCAGCTCCGCTCTCGGCACGGAACCGAGCGCGGCCAGAGTCATCAGGATCATGAACGGCGTCCACATCCAGACATCGACCGCAACCACCGCCCAGAAGGCGTAGTCCTTATCGCCGAGGAAGTCGATCGGTTTTCCCGTAATCAGCTTGACGTAGTAGTTCAGGACTCCGAAGGTTGGGTCGTAGATGAGCCGGTAGAAGGTACCGACCGCGACCGGCGGCAGGACCATCGGCGTAAAGAGGAGGGTGAGCGCCAGCCGCCGCCCCGGCATCCGCGCGCTTCCCCAGAAGAGCAGTCCCAGGACAACCCCAAGGATGGTCGCCAACCCGACCGAGCAGATCATGAACACGAGCGTCCGGCTTAGGGTGCCCCAGTAGACGCTGCTATTGAAGATGTTCTCGAAGTTCTGGAATCCGATGTACCTGGCCGGATTGTTGGAGGTGAGCTTGTACCGATAGAAGCTGACCCCGACCAGCCAGAGGAGCGGAACGATGTTCCAGATCACGAAAAAAATGAGGATCGGCATCAGCAGCGCGATCGGGAAGAACCGGCTGTCGTCGAGAGCGCGCATCCGCCGCGCCCTCGGCCGCGCCGTCGTCACCGGCCCCGTCCCGCCGATCCCTTCGATTGGCCGTGTGATCTGCGCCATGAACGAAGTCCCGAGTGGCAAGCGGCAAGTGGCAAGTGGCAAGTGGCAGGTTATGAGTTCGAAGCAACTCGGCGGACTGGCCCGTTCGGAAACCTAGCCTCCAGCGCCGAACCCTTTACTTGCCACTCGCCACTCGCAACGTGTCACTCCGTTAGCCGAGCGTCACGTCCGCGCAGGAGTCGGACGGTTCGATGGTGGTGCGCTCACCGTCGAAGAGAATCTGCTGCTGGGTGCAGGCGGCGTACTTGAGCGCCGTCATCGGGTCGGAGACGACGTCGGTGACGTAGGCGCTGAAGGCCTCCTGCTGCGCCGACAGCATCTCCGCGTAGTTCGGGTCGTGCCAGAAATCGCGGGAGTGGTTGTTCTGGAGCATGTACTTGAAGGCGCGGAAGTGCGGCTGGAGATCCTCGAAGCCAGGGGCGTTCAGCGTCGCCTTCAGGCAGGGGTTCCCACCCCGCTCGGCGAAGACCTGCTGCGCCTCCGCGCTGTACCACCACTTCATGAAGTCGATCGCGACCTGCATGTGGTCGGCGTCGTTGAAGGCGTTGATCACCCACGGCTGACCGCCGAGCGTGTAGGTCCGGTTCAGCGTGCCATCGGCCTGCTTGAAGCCCGGCGGCGGCACGATCAGCACCTTGTCCCGCGTGACCGGCTTGGCCGGGTCGGCCGGCTGCGTGGGATCGTCGGCGCTCATGTTGAGCATCTGCGGGCCGAGCGCCGACCACTGGAAGACGGTCGCCAGCTTGCCAGCGGTGAAGGCGTCGACCTCTTCGGCGATCCCGTAGTTGGTCGCCCCTTCCGGTGCGTACTTGAGGAAGTCCTTGCAGCGGGCCAAACCGGCGGCGTTGATGTCGGAGTCAAGGACGCCCTCGACCTTGTAGCTCCCGACCTCGCCCTCGATGATCTCACCACCGGTCGAGAACATGTACGGGTAGGCGTAGCAGGAGATGAAGTCGTAGACCTTCGACCACTGGAGCGCGGTGCCCCAGATCCCCTGGTCCGGCCGGGTGAAGAAGGCGGCAATCTTCTCGAAGGTGTCCATGTCGATCTGTTCCCAGTCCTCGAAAGTCTGGGGCAGATCCATGCCGCCATTGGCAGCCTTGAAGGCGTCTCGCTCGGCCTGATCGGAGAAGAGGTCCTGGCGGACGAACAGCGCCTGGGTGTCGCCCTCCTGCGGGAAGCCCCAGATTTGGTCGCTGCCGTCGGGGTAGATGCGATAGCCGATCGCGGCGGCGTCCTCGAACTCGACCTGGAGCTCGGGGTTCTGGGCGATGATGTCGTTCAGCTGGACGATCCAACCCGGCTCCGCGAGCGCCCCGAGCCACTGGCTGTCGGAGATGATGATGTTGTACTGGGCCGACTGGGTCGAGAGGGACGCGGCCGCCTTCTGGAAGAGCTGGTCGAACGGCGACTCCTCGAAGGAGAAGTTGACGTCGTAGCCGTATGTCTCTTTGGCGAAGGGCTTGAAGAGCTCGGTGGCGAGCGTCACGCCCATCGCGCTGGGCGGCCAACCGGCGATGCCGAGGATCGTCATGTCGATCGTCTTGCCGGACAGCGCACTGGTGCCGCCGGAACTCGGCGTCGCATCTTGCGCCGCCGCCGGACGAGCGACGAGCAACCCGGCCAGGGCCGACACCCCGAGCCCGAGCGCGGCGCCCCGTTTGAACGCCTCCCGCCGGCTGAGGCGACCGTCGATCACCTGGCGAAGCAGCTCGGCGTGCGCGCGCGAAAGATCCTGGGATCCCTGGTTCGTCACTCGCGTCTCCTTTCCCGACTCATCCCGCGGCGCGACGACGCGACGCGCCCAATCACCGCACCCCGGTCGCCGTCATCGGCCGACCCAGGAGTGTCAGGTCCACCATTCGACGGAACCGATCCGCCCGAAACCGATGTCGCCTTTGCTCTAGGCGCTCTCGCTTGCTCCGGATAGGCGCCCGCACGCTCGCACTGGTCGAAAGCTGGTATGGAGCATGCTGCACGTTGGTTCACACGACGTTTGTGATGTTCGCACGGTAGCATGAACGATTCGTGGCTGGCAAGAGGGGGCCTCATCCCCGCCCTTCGCCCGACCGCGGGCGAAGGGAACGGTGGCTTGGAACGCCGCACCGCGGTAGCCCAGTCTCAGGCGGACTGTTATCATCTCATCCGTTCTGAGCGTTCGACTGGTTTCGGTCATGAGGACGGGGAGCGTGACGCGGCCGTGAGTAGCGGTCCTTCCAGCGCGGTACCCATGCGGGTCGCCCATGAGGTGGCTGGCTCGCTCAATCCCCAGCAGCGGCGCGAGCGGATCGCCGAATACGTGCTGCAACGCGACTCGGTGACGGCGAAGGAACTCGCTGCCCGCTTCGACGTCAGCGTGATGACCGTCCATCGCGACCTCGACGAGCTCGAGCGTCAGGGCGTCCTCCGCAAGGTCCGCGGCGGCGCGACGCCGCAACCTTCCAGCCTCTTCGAAAGCAACGTCCGCTTTCGCCTCGCCACCGCGACCGCCGAGAAAGAGGCGCTCGCCCGCTATGCGCTGACCCTGATCGAACCGGGGCAGGCAATCCTCCTCGACGACGCGACCACAACGCTCTGCCTGGCCCGTCTGCTACCGGCGATCACGCCGCTGACGGTGATCACCAACTACCTGAGGACCATCAAGGAGCTCGCTGGCGTCCCCGGTATCCGCCTGATCGCCCTCGGCGGCGAGTACCTGCCGAGTCACGACTCCTTCGTCGGTGTCGTCTGCGAGACGGCGATTGAGGCCCTTCGCGCCGACGTCGCCTTCCTTTCGACGTCCGCCGTTTCCGGCCAGGTCGCCTTCCACCAGGAGCAGGAGATCGTCGCGGTCAAGCGCGCGATGATCCGCGTCGCGACCAAGAAAGTGCTCCTGATCGACCACAACAAACTCGGCAAAGTGGCGCTGCACCGCCTGGCGCCGTTGCGCGACTTCGACCTCGTCGTCGTCGACGCGGGCGCGGACGAGGGGCAACTCCGCGAGCTGCGAAATGCGCGCGTACCGATCGAGGTAGCGGGGATGTGAGTCGTGGGTCGCCGGTCGTCAGTCGTCAGCGACTGATCGTCGAGCCAGTCGCGAACGTCGGGGGCGATTGGCGTGACGGGGACGAACAGCGCCCGAGATTCTCGTTCTGACGACTGACGACTGACGACTGACGACTCCAAGGGGGCATCCGTGACGCACGTCTTCAACGATCCGGTGAATTTCCGCGAGGAGATGATCGAGGGGTACGTGGCGGCGTTCGGGCGCCATCTGCGGCGGGTGCCCGACGCCTCGGGAGTGATGGCGAACGGGGCCCCGGCACCAGACAAGGTCGCGGTCGTCGTCGGCGGGGGATCGGGCCACTATCCGGCATTTTACGGTTTGGTCGGCGAAGGGATGGCGAGCGGCGCCGTCATCGGGGACATCTTCACCAGCCCCTCTGGGGAGCAGGCGTACCGGGTCGCGAAAGCGGTCGATGGGGGTGCCGGCGTTCTGTTCACCTTCGGCAACTACAGCGGCGACGTGATGAACTTCGCGATGGCGGAGACACGTCTGCGGGCCGAGGGGATCGACGCACGGACGGTCCTCGTCACCGACGATGTGCTAGCCGCACCTAAGACGCAGGCAGAGAAGCGGCGCGGTATTGCCGGCGGGTTCTACGTCTTCAAGTCCGCGGGTGCCAGTGCCGCCCGTGGAGATGGCTTGGCGACCGTCGAGGCACTGGCCCGCCGCGCCAACAGCCGGGTCCGCACCGTCGGCGTCGCCTTCGACGGTTGCACGTTCCCTGGTCGCACCGAGCCGCTGTTCACGGTCGATCCCGGCCGGATGGAAGTCGGGCTCGGGATTCACGGCGAACCGGGGGTGCGAACGAGCGAGCGTCTGTCCGCCCGCGAGATCGCGAAGCTTCTCGTCGACTCGATCCTCGCCGACGCCCCGCCCGACGCGGGCAGCCGTGCCGCCGTCCTCGTCAACGGTCTCGGGTCAACGAAGTACGAGGAGCTCTTCGTCCTCTACCAGGGAATCGCTCCGCTCTTGAAGCAGGCGGGAATCGAGACGCACGAGCCGCAGATCGGCGAGTTCGTGACCTCGCTCGACATGGCCGGTTGCTCCCTGACCCTCTTCTGGCTCGACGACGAGTTGCAAGCGCTCCACGACGCTCCCGCCTCCTCCCCTGCCTTCACGCGATACGGTCCGGGCGGCACGCAAACGGCGAGCTCGGTTGGCAGCACCGCGGCGGGCACGGCGAATGCTTCACTATCCGCGTCGGCACGCGCATCCGTCTCGGCCGCGACCCACCAGACCGAGGAAGCCGGCACCGCCGGTGAGGCCGGGCGCATCGTCCAGGAGGCACTTCGCGCCGCACTGGCTACGATCGAGGAGCGCGAGGAGGAGCTCGGCCGGCTCGACGCCGCGGCAGGGGACGGCGATCACGGCGCGGGGATGGCTCGTGGATTCCGTGCGGCCGTCGGCGCGGCCGAGGACAGCCTAACGGCACGACAGACGCTGGTGCGCGGCGGCACGGCATTCATGAACACGGCCGGCGGGGCATCCGGTGCCCTCGTCGGCGCCGGAATGGCGGCGGTCGGCGGAGCGCTCCCAGCTGATGACGATGCGATCGATGCGCTCGTCGTGGGGCGGGCTCTGACCGAGGGCGTGGCCACGATTGAGCGCCTCGGCGGCGCCAAACCGGGCGACAAGACGCTGCTTGATACGCTCGACCCATTCGTCCGCGCCTATCGTGCAGCCGCCGAGAGCGGCGCCTCGACCGCGGACGCTTGGACGGCAGCTCTGCCAGAGGCAGAGAGGGGGATGCACTCGACCGTCGACATGATCAGCAAGCTCGGCCGCGCCTCCCGGCTCGGCGAGCGCAGCCGCGGTCATCAGGACCCAGGCGCAACCTCGATGTACTACGTCTTGAGCGCAGTCGGCGAGGTGTTGAGCGGTCGGTAGCAATTGGTAGGGGGGGAGGCCCACAGATAGGCGAGTTTCGCGCGGGAGGACACCATCATGGCGACAAATCGTTACGTCATCGCCGTCGGCGCCGATAATGCCGGTGCCGACCTCAAGAACCTGTTGAAGAAGCAACTGGAGAGCGATCCTCGCGTGGCCGGGGTGAGAGATTTCGGTGTGCCCGATGCGAGCGATTCGACTGCATATCCGCACGTCGGGCTGAGCGTCGCCGAGGCGGTTGCGCGCGGAGATGCGAGGCGTGGCCTGCTCGTCTGCGGGACCGGGATCGGGATGGCGATCTCGGCGAACAAAGTGCCCGGTATCCGCGCCACCGTCGCCCACGATTCGTACTCGGTCGAGCGGTCGGTGAAGTCGAACGACTGCCAGATTCTCGCCCTCGGTGCCCGCGTGATCGGGCCGGAGCTCGCGAAGAAGCTGGTCGACGAATGGCTCGACTGCGAATTCGACCCCGCCTCGCCCTCAGCCGAGAAAGTCGCGGTGATTACGGAGTACGAACACGATCACGCCGTTAGCGAGCAAACCGTCCAGGTCCGTTGATCTTCCCGGTGTCGCAAGCGAGGAAGTGATGCAAATCGACGGTTCCCTGGTATGATGCCGCCTCTTTAGCACACTTCGTCGCCCGACGCTCGACGCTCGACGCTCGTAACTCGCGACAGGGGAGGGACAAGATGAAGGTCGGCATCTTCGCGGTGCTCTTCGCGCAGCGACCCTTTGAGGAAGTGCTCGACTACATCAAAGAGGCCGGCTGCGAGGCGGTCGAGATCGGCTGCGGCGGCTATCCCGGCGATGCGCATTGCAAGCCGAAGGAACTCCTCGGCAACGCTCAGGCGCAACAGCGATTCAAGGATGCGATCTCCCGCCGCGGGATCGAGATCAGCGCCCTCTCCTGCCACGGCAACCCGCTCCATCCGAACAAAGAGATCGCTCAGTCGCACGACGCCATCTTTCGTGACACGGTGCGGCTGGCCGCCGAGCTCGGCGTCGGCACGGTAATCACCTTCTCCGGCTGCCCCGGCGACTCCGACACCGCCAAGTCGCCGAACTGGGTCACCTGCCCCTGGCCGCCGGACTTCGGCGAGACGCTGGAGTGGCAGTGGCAGGAAAAGGTGACGCCGTACTGGCGCGAGGCGGGCAGGTTCGCCCAGGATCACGGCGTGCGGGTCGCGATCGAACTCCATCCCGGCTTCGTCGCCTACCACACCGAGTCGTTCTGGCGGCTGCGCGAGATCGGGGGTGAGGCGATCGGCGTCAACTTCGACCCCTCGCACCTCTTCTGGCAGGGGATGGACCCGCTGGTTTGCGTCCGCGAGCTGGGCGACGCGATCTTCCACGTCCATATGAAGGACACCTGGCTCGACCAACCGAACATCCGGCGGAACGGCGTCCTCGACACCAAGCGCTACACGGATGAGGTCCACCGCTCCTGGATCTTCCGCACCGTCGGCTACGGTCACGATGCAGAGTTCTGGCGCGGACTGATCAGCGAGCTCCGCCTCGCCGGCTACGACGGCGCCCTCTCGATCGAGCACGAAGACTCGATCATGAGCGTGAACGAGGGCTTCACCAAAGCCGTCAAGTTCCTCAAGGAATCGGTCATCACGGAGCAGCCCGGCGCGGCGTGGTGGGTGTAATGAGAGGCGGACAGACGGAGAGACGGACAGGCGGACAGAACGACTGCTTTTCTCGTTCCGACTTTCCGTCAGTCCGTCTCTCCGTCTTCGCCCGGAGGGAGCCATGAGCGAGATCGGCGTGGGACTGGTCGGGTACAAGTTCATGGGGCGGGCGCATTCGAATGCGTACCGGCAGGTGGCGCATTTCTTCGACGTCGATCCATCGCCGCGGATGGTCGCGATCTGTGGCCGGGACGAGGCGGCGGTGCGGGAGGCGGCGGCGAAGCTCGGGTGGGAGGGGTACGAGACCGACTACCGGAAACTCGTCGCCCGCGACGACATCGGGCTGGTCGACGTCTCGACGATCGGCAACACCCACTACGAGATCGTGATGGCGGCGCTGGCCCAGGGCAAGCACGTCTTCTGTGAAAAACCGCTTGCCAACAGCCTTGCCGAAGCAGGGGAGATGGTCCAGGCGGCGAAGGATGCGGGTGTCGTCAACGTCATCAACTTCAACTACCGGAAAGTACCCGCCGTCACCCTCGCCCAGCAGCTCGTCGCCCAGGGGAGGATCGGGGAGGTCCGGCACTGGCGGGCGGTCTACCTCCAGGACTGGATCAACGATCCTGAATTCCCGCTCGTCTGGCGGCTGCGGAAGGAGTTGGCAGGCACCGGTGCGCTCGGCGACATCGCCGCCCACATCGTCGACCTCGCCCACTTCGTCGTCGGTCCGATCGCCGAGGTGGTCGGGACGCTTGATACGTTCATCAAGGAGCGCCCGGTCGAGACGTCGAGCGGTCTCGGCTCCGGTCTCGCCGCCACCAGCGGCACCGAACGCGGCGAGGTGACGGTCGACGACTCGGCCGCCTTCCTGGCGAAGTTCGAGAGCGGCGTCACCGGGACGTTCGAGGCGACCCGTCTGGCGCCGGGCCGCCGCAACTACAACTCGTTCGAGGTCAACGGCTCCAACGGCACGATCGTCTTCAACCTGGAGCGGATGAACGAGCTCCAGGTCTACCTCGCCGACGATCCGACCGGGCTGCAGGGGTTCCGGACGATCAACGTCACCGATCCCGGTCACCCCTACTCGGTCTGGTGGCCGGCGGGACACATCATCGGCTACGAACACACCTTCACCCACGCGGTGAAGGACCTCCTCGACGGCATCAAAGCCGGCGTCAGTCCGGCTCCAACATTTGCCGACGGCTTCCGTTGCCAGGCGGTCCTGGACGCCGTCGAGCGGAGTGTCACGAGCCGAACCTGGGAGAAACCCGTATCGCTGGAGATGTAGGGCAGATACGATCTCCGTAGGGACGTCGAGCCAAATGGACCGGCGCCCTCGCAAATGCGGACGCCCTGCGCAACCAAAGGTCCTACAAACCTGTCCTGCTTCCCTTTTCGCACCGTTGCGGAGTGTAGAATCGTCGGCGTGACACCTGGGCCGAGAGGCGCGGAGTCGGTCACCGTTCGTCGGCACGATCAATTGCAGCGGTTTCCGTTCACAATCGGTAGTGGGCATAGCCTACAGCTGGCGTAGGCACGTGATGCCCGTTGTGCAGAGGCGTTATCAAGGGGGGCTCAATGGCTCGAATTCGCTCCACGACCGTCGGTCGGCTGGCCGTGCTCCTGCTGGCCGTCGGATTGCTGTTGCCGCTGGCGGCGGCAGCGCAGGAGGCGTCGCCCGAGGCATCGCCCGAGGCGTCGCCCGCTCCCATCGGTGAGGTGGTCCAGCCCAAGACGAAGGCGCAGATTCAGGAAGAGCTAAAGGCCGCCTTCGCCGCGACCGACGAGCCTGCTCAGAACACCGAGGGGACGTTCGTCGTCGGCACCATCGGCGATCTCCAGTCGACGAATCCCTTCCTCGCCGAATCGTCGCCGTCGCTCGACATTGTCGGGGCTGTCTACGAGGGGTTCTTTGTCGGCGATCCGCGGACGGGCGAACCTGTGTGCGGTGGTCTCTGTGAGTCCTATGAGATCGCGCCGGACGGCGTGACCTATACCTTCCACATCGACAAACGGGCGAAGTTCAGCGACGGTGTCGATGTCACCTCCGCCGACGTCATCTTCAGTCTCGACGCCCTTGCGGACACCGCAACCCAGAGCGTCTACACCGGTTCGTTCAATGACACCGTGGCATCCTGGACGGCGGTCGACGACGACACGGTCCAGGTCGTCGCCAAGGAAGCGCGCTACACCTTCATCTACGATATCCAAACCCTGACGATCGTGCCCAAGCACATCTGGGAGAGCATTCCGAAGGATCAGTGGGCGACCGACCCGGGCAGCACCGGCCAAGATCCGTCGCGGGTCGTCGGCACGGGACCGTTCAAGTTTGAGGCGTGGACGCAAGGTCAGGAGATCCGACTGGTCCGCAACGACGACTACTACGATCCTGCCGGCAAGCCGAACGTCAAGGAACTGATCTACCGGATCTTTCCGGACAGCGAGGCGCAGTTCAACGCCTTCCTCAACGGTGAGATCGACTACATCGAGCGACTCGAACCCGAACAGTTCGAGACCGTCAACAACACCGACGGGGTCAAGGCCGAGGCTTACGATGACCGCGGCTTCACCTACTACGAATTCAATCTAAACACCGACGTCACCACCCTGTTCGTCGATCCCAAGGTCCGCCAGGCGTTCCTCTGGGCGCTTGACCGCGAGTCGATCGTCAATGACATCCGGCTCGGCTTCGGCGAGGTCGCGAATGGGACGCAACCGAAGATCTCGCCGGGTTATGCGCCAGAGGAGATCACGACGACCTACAGCTATGACCCCGAAAGGGCCAAGGCGCTGCTTGCCGAAGCCGGCTGGACCGACTCGAACGGTGACGGGACCGTCGATAAAGATGGCCAGGAGATGTCGTTCGAGTTCCTTTATGCCGCTGGATCGAGCACCAACGACTCCATCGCCGCCTATCTCCAGGACGCCTGGAAGGCGGTCGGGATTGGCATCCAGCCCAAGGCACTCGAGTTCTCGGCGCTGATTGAAGGGACAACGACCAACCTCGACTGGCGGATGGCGCTCTACAACTTCTCCTGGGACGCCACCTTTATTCAGGACGCGATGTTCGGCACCAATCAGTATCAGGTCGGATTCAACGACATGAAGTACACCAACCCGCAACTCGACGAAATCTTCGCGCAGACCAAGCGCGAATTCGACCCGGAGAAGCGCCGGGCGCTCCTAATCGAGGCCGCCAACATCGTCAACGAGGAGCAACCGATCGGCATCCTCTACTTCACACGGAGCATCGACGCCTGGACCACCCGCGCTCACAACATCCATCCCGGTGCCTGGACCTCGCCGCTGGCCACGCTCAGCTACGTTGGCACCTGGGTCGACGCGTAGTAGCCGGTGATTGGTAGTCAGGAGTCAGTGCCCGTCTCTCCACTGACTCCTGACTACTCCACACTGTTATGGGCCGCTTCATCGTCCGCCGGCTGATGCTGATGATCCCGCTCATCGTCGGGGTCAGCTTTGTCACGTTCGCGCTCGTCAATTTGATCCCCGGCAGTCCGGTTCCCAACACCCGCGACAATCCCAAGATTCGTCCGGCGGACGTGGCCCGGTTGGAGAAACAACTCGGTCTCGACAAGCCGTGGCCGGAGCGATACGTGTACTGGCTCGGGAATATCGTACGTGGCGACCTCGGCCGGTCCATGCACAATCAGGTCCCCGTGCGCGACCGGATCTGGGCCGTGCTCCCTAATACAATGCTCCTCTCCGTGAGCGCGCTGATTTTCGCGCTTGCGGTGGCCATTCCACTCGGGGTCTACGCGGCGGCGCGCCACCGCACTTGGTTCGACCGCCTCACGAACATCTCCAACGTTGCCTTGTTCGCCATCCCGAACGCCTGGCTGGCCATCATGTTGGTGGTCATCCTTACCTTCAAGTTCAAAGAGTGGGGATTCCCCTCCCTACCGGCAACGGGGATCACCGACACCCGTAACGGGGGCGGTCTTGCCGACCGCGCTGAGCACCTCGTCCTACCAATGGTCTCTCTCAGCCTCGTTCAAATCGGCGTTTGGGCGTCCTATATCCGCTCGTCGATGCTCGAAGTGCTTCAGCAGGACTACATTCGAACTGCGCGCGCGAAAGGCGTCTCGCGCCGTTCCACCCTGTACGGGCACGCCTTCCGCAATGCCCTGCTACCGTTGGTGACCCTGGTCGGACTTTCCTTGCCTGGCATTTTCGGAGGAGCGATTCTTATCGAGTACGTCTTCGCGTGGAACGGAATTGGTCTCCTGACGCTCCAGTCCGTCAACCAGCGAGATTACACGATGGTGATGGGGACGACATTGATGTTCTCCGTCCTGACCATGCTCGGCAACTTGCTCGCGGACGTCGCCTATGCGGTGCTCGATCCCCGCATCCGGCTGGATTGACCATGGGAACGCAGTCGTCGACCGTCAGTCGCCAGACCGAAGCAACACTCGCCGATGCGGCAAAGCCGCCCGCCGGGCGGACGATGGTTCGGGCAGCACCGGGAATGTACCGGCGCGCATGGCGCCGCTTTCGCCGCGATCACGTAGCGATCGCATCGCTCGTCGTCATCCTTTGCATCATCGCCTTCGCGCTCGCCGCACCGCTCGTGTCAAATCTCACTGGCTTTAGCTACTCCGAGAACCATCTCTCCGAGAAACTCTCGAACCCAGGAGAGAACGGCTATATCCTCGGCAGCGATGGCAATGGACGCGACATTCTGACCCGTCTCGCGTATGGCGGTCGAGTCACTCTGCTCGTTGCCACCTTTGCCACCCTGGCTGAGTTGTCATTGGGCCTCGGCTTCGGACTCATCTCCGGCTACTACGGGAGATGGATTGACACGGTCATCATGCGGGCCGTTGACGTCCTCCTCTCGATTCCTTCGCTTCCTCTGCTGATCCTCGTCGCGACGCTCTACTCCCCCGGGGTCATCCTCTTCGCCGTCATCATCGGTGCCATCTACTGGCCGGCTGATGCCCGCCTGTTACGAGGCGAAGTGCTCTCGCTTCGCGGGCGCGAGTACATCGAGGCGGCCCGCGTGGTCGGCGTACCGTCCCGGTCGATCATCCTTCGTCATTTGCTCCCGAATGTGACGCCGATCTTACTGGTTCAGGCGTCGCTCACCGTTCCCAGCGTGATCCTGACAGAGGCTGCGTTGAGTTTCCTCGGTCTCGGCGTCCAAGTGCCGACTCCCTCGTGGGGCAACATGCTCCAGGAAGCGCAACGCTTCTACCGCCAGCAATGGGAGAACGTCTTCATCCCCGGTCTGATGATCTACATCAGCGCCCTTTGCCTGTACCTCGTCGGGATCGGCTTGCGCGACGCGCTCGATCCGCGCCTCGGCGATTGATCTCGGCACATCTCAGCCGGACGCAAGACTCGTGATCGGGATGTCCGTCAGGAACATGTGCCCTGGCGCGTGGGTGATCATCAGCGGCGGCCGGGCCTGCATCGCGACGGCCTGCGGCGTGACGCCGCACGCCCAGAAGACCGGCACCTCGCCTTCCAATACAGGCACCGGGTCTCCCCAATCGGGACTGCCGAGATCGCGGATGCCCAGTGCTTCCGGCGTCCCGATGTGGACGGGCGCGCCGTGCACCGAGGGATAACGACCCGAGATCTGCACTGCTGTCGCCACGAGCTGCGCGGGGATCGGTCGCATCGAGACGACGAGCGGTCCGCCGAAGATGCCGGCGGGCTGGCAGGCAACGTTGGTCCGATACATAGGCACATTGCAGCCACACTCGATATGGCGAAGCGGGATACCGGCCTCGATCAAGCCATGCTCGAATGTGAAGCTGCACCCGAGGAGGAAGGCGACGAGGTCGTCGGACCAGTAGCGCTCGATCGACAGCGGCTCGTCGACCAGCTCACCATCGCGATAGACGCGGTACCGCGGGAGGTCGACCCGCAGATCGGCGTCGGGCGCGGCAAGCCGGGGCACCGGCGAGCCGGCGTCGGTCACGTCCAGTAGCGGACACGGCTTCGGATTGCGCACGCAGAAGAGCAAGAAGTCGTAAGCGAGTTCGCGCGGCAGGATCGCCAGGTTTGCCTGGGCAAAACCGGGAGCCAATCCCGTAGTGATCCCTGTCCATCGTCCTTCGCGCGTCATCGCCCGCGCCTCAGCGGGTGTGAGTGAAGACGGCGCGATTTGATGCGGAACCATAGAAGCAGGTCCTTTCTCACGAGTTCGGAAACAACCCTGCCCCAGATTAGCCCATCGCCATCCGCCTGTCCGCTCCGACCGAGTGCCCTTCCTCAATCTGTGCGTAAAAGTACGTAAGCCCCTTCTTCATTCGCAGTTCCACGAATCCGTAATCGTCACGATGTCTCCGGGCGCGGTTCGGCTCAGGATAGGAGCGTCCTCCAACGACCGTTCCCGGCCATCCGGGAACCATCGTCGCAGAACGTCGGAAGGAGCGCGCCATGGTTCCGGGTTTCACCGTGCGGGAATCTCTGATCACCGAGATGCGCCGCCACGAACTCCTCGCCCGTGTCGCCGCGGAGCAACGCTGCCGCAGATACAGCTTGCCCGCCCCGATCAAAGAAAAATCCGCGGTCGCGGTCAACTTCCCGATGCTGCTGCGCGCCCCCATGAGCACCGTCATTCGACTGGTGATGAAGGCGCGGGCTGCTTGATGCGCTGACCTCCACGTCGCAGCACGGCAAAGGAGAAGAGCGATGTTTGGCGAACCCTACGGAAGCCACTCGAACAGGTCCTGGATCGACGAGGCATTGGCTTGTCGGGACATGCTGCGCCCGGCAGAGCCCCCTCCGTCGGCGAAGGAACGCGTGTTCGGAACTATTCGTACGGCGATGACCGGCATGGCAGCGTCATCTCGCCGTCTGTTGCGGCCGATCCGTCGCGGGCGACAAATGACACCAACTAGCCAGATTGGAGACCGGTCGTCCCAAGCGCCCCTGTAGGCGACGTGTCCGGAGCCCGCACTCTGCCGGCTCCGGAGCCGGTACTCCCCGTTGACTCGAAAGCCTCAGTCTCCCGCCACCGCTTCCCGATCGCGCACCGTCAACGCAGCCTGCTCGATCCCATGCGTCCCGGTGGCCTGACGGGGCAGCGGCGCGACCTCCGGCCGGTAGTAGACGCCCTTGTCTGCGAGGATGCCGTAGAACTCAGGCCGCCGGTCCTGGAGCAGGTTGAGGCCGAAGAAGTCGAGGGTGCGGCCGCGCTCGATCCCCTCCTGGAGATCGACGGTGGCGGTGACCAGTCCCTCTTCATGACCGAGCTCGGCGACGATCTTGCCGTCCGGAGCGATGATCCGGCTGTGCCCGTAATAGTTCGCGCAGCCGGGGGTGGGAGGGCGGTGGACCTGGTTGGAGCAGACCATCCACATCTGGTTCGCCAGCGCCATCGCGCGGCTGAGGAGATCGTAGGTGTAGCCGTAATAGTCGGTCTCGGGATCGTCGCCCTTCATCGGCCAGGCGGTGGTGAGGGCGGCGATCGTCGCGCCCTGGAGGGCGAAGGCGCGGGTGATCTCCGGGAAGGCGAGGTCGTAGCAGATGAACATGCCGATCTTGCCGAGGCGGGTCTCGAAGACCGAGAGGTGGTCGCCGGGACCGAAGACTGGCCACTCGAACTGGTTGTGCAGCTTCCGGAAGACCCCGATCACCCCCTGTGGGCCGACGAGGACGGCGCTGTTGTAGACCATGTTGCCGTCCATCGCCCGCTCGGCCATGCCGGCCTGGATGAGCATGTTGTGCCTCGCGGCGAGCGCGGTCAGGCGGTCGGTCGTCGGGCCGGGGATCGGTTCGGCGACGCGGCGGAAGTAGCGGAGCTGCTCGGCCATCTCCGGCGAACCGAGCGGGGCCGAGTCCATCAGGTAGCCGTGGAGTGAGACCTCGGGGAAGACGATGTAGTCGCTGCCCCGCGCCGCCGCCTCGTCGATGAAGCCGAGATACTTCTTCCAGTTCGCTTCGGGATCGTGCGTGCAGTGCATCGAGACGGCGCTGATCGTCGTCGATCCCACCGCGTGAAGGTGCCCGTTACTTGACATCAATCCGTGCTTGCCGTTCCGCCCGTTCTTTGCCACTGACGTTCCCCTTTCTTGGTCTGCTTCCTCCAGCCGAGCGATAAGATCCCGAGGTCATCGATCGAGGATCAGGTTCTCCGCTCCCCGCGGTGCGTCCGTGATCGTCTCGGGACCGCTCGCGGTGACGACGACTGTGTCGGAATGCCGCGCGCCGCAGATAGCGGGAATGTAGATCCCCGGCTCGATCGAGACAACCATTCCCACCTCCAGCGGCTCGTCGACGTCCCAGCGGATGTAGGGTGCCTCGTGCGCCTCGATCCCGAGACCGTGCCCCGTTCGGTGGATCGAATACTCGCCGAATCCGGCTGCCTGAATCACCCGGCGCGCGGCGGCATCGACCTCGCGCATAGGTGTGCCGGGGTGGCAGGCCGCGATCGCGGCGAGCTGCGCCTCCTCCGCGACGTCGAAGACCCGACGCGTCTGCGCGTCCATACTGCCGATCGCGAAGGTCCGTTCGAGCTCGGCCCGCTCGCCGTCGACCGAGACCTGACGGGAGTGGATCGCCAGGTCCGGGCGGTTGAGCCGGCGGGTCGTCGTGATCAGGTGCGGCAGACTCGTCTCCGGGCCGGAGGTCGTGAACTGAAGGAGGTTGATCGTCGCGTCCGGCGTCAGCTCAGGCGCCGCTTCGAGGATCGCGTTCGTCCCGATCGACTCGATCGCCAGCTGCGACTGCCCGGGGGCCGCCGCCTCCAGCGTGGCCATCACCCCGATCCGGGCCAGTGCCGCCGCCTGCCGCATCAGTGCGATTTCGCCCTCGTCCTTGATCAACCGCATCTTGATGATCGCCGGCGACAGGTTACCGGTCGTCAGTCCGCGCCCCTCGAGGTGCTCGCGCAGGGCGATCGGTGCCGACCCGTACTCCAACCCGGCGCGGCGTGCCCCAATCGCCTGAAGTCGGGCGGCCAGCGTATCGGGCGCGTTCTCGCCGCGCGTTCCCTTCTCCGGGTGCTCGTAGTAGACGTGGACCGCGTCGATGCCGTCGGCGTGGGTCGCGTGCTCTTCCTCCAGACCAGGCACGATCAGCTCGGTCCGGGTGGCATCGACGACGAGGTAGATCGGTCGCGAGTAGAGGAGGGCCTGGAACCCGCTCAGGTAGGCGATGTTCGCCGGCGCCATCACGACCGCGGCGTCGAGCTGCTGGTCCGCGAGTACGCCGCGCAACCGGGCAATACGCGCCGCGAAGTCAATCTGCGGTGGGGTCGAGACGAGTGCCATCCGTGCTTACTCCTTGAGCGTTACGTCGAGCGCGTCACGCAGCGCGTCGCCGAACAGGTTGAGACCGATCACGACGATGAGGATGACAAATCCGGGGATGTAGACGGTGTGGGGATGGATGGTGATGTATTGGCGGTGCTCCGCCAGCATCGAGCCCCACTCGGCGTCCGGCGGTTGGGCGCCGAGACCGAGGAAGCTTAACCCCGCCGCCTCCAGGATCAACCACCCGACGCTGATCGAGAACGAAACGATCACATACGGCAAGATCGCCGGCAGGATAGCCGTCCGCATGATGTGGGTGTCGGTGGCACCGA
>JAXDKI010000575.1:0-2892 GCA_034667245.1 Thermomicrobiales bacterium
GCGCGCCATGCCGATTTGCTGGGTCTCGACGTGCCGGGACGTTTGGCTAAGTGGCTCCTTGCTCGGACCGAACGCGAAGGCACTTCGATGTTCGAGATTGGCCGCACCCAGGGCGAGCTTGCCGCCGAGCTCGGTACGACTCGGAGCACGCTCAACCGGGCGCTTCAGGAGCTCGTATCCCTTGGCGCCGTTGAGACCGACGGCGAGCGCGTCACGATCCTCAAACCGGATGCCCTGAGCGCTTTCCTCGGTTGAGTCACCGTTGCACGTGCTTCGTGCCGACAGCTACACTCGCGACGCGCTCGATTGACTTGCATTGCCACGTGGTGTGGCGTTTCGATGTGGCACCGCTGTTTCATCGGCATTTCTTCTGGTCCGACGATGTCCGAGCGAACCACGGGCGATAACGGATGAGTCTTGGCCGGTATCTGCTGCGACGGTTGGTGTGGTCGGTCGTCACGCTCTTCGGCGTGATCGTGACCGTCTTCGTCGTCACGCGGGTGCTTCCCGGTGACCCCGTGCTGGTCAAGGCGGGCGCCTACGCGACGCCGGAGATCCGCGAGGCAATCAGCAAGCAGCTCGGTCTCGACAAACCGTTCCTGGTGCAACTCATCACCTACGTTGGCGACGTCCTCCGCGGCGATCTTGGGGAGAGTATCCGCTCCGGTCATCCGGTCCGGGAGGATCTCAGCAACCGGCTGCCGGCGACGATCGAGCTGGCGCTGGCCGCGCTCTTTTTCGCCGGCACGATCGGGATCCCGCTCGGGATTTGGGCGGCTGTGCGTCGTGGAAGTTGGATTGATGGGGTGGTTCATCAGGTCGCGATCGTCGGTGCCGCGACGCCCCTGTTCTGGTTCGGTCTTGTCCTGATCTACCTCTTCTACCACCTCTGGCACATCGCCCCGGCACCGGTCGGCCGGCTCGCCACCGAGCTGCAACCGCCGCGGGATCTGACGGGGCTCTACACCGTCGATGCGCTCGTGACCGGCAATTGGACGGTCCTCCGCGATGCGCTTGCCCACCTGGCGCTGCCGACCTTCGCGCTCGGGTTCGTCGTGATGTCGCCATTCATCAAGATGTCGCGCTCGGCGATGCTCAATGTGCTGGAGAGCGACTACGTGCTGGCGGCGAGGAGTCTTGGGCTGTCGGATCGCGAGATCGTCCGACAGGACGCGCTCAAGAACGCGCTGGTCTCGTTGCTGACGGTGACGGGGATCGTGCTCGGGTACCTGCTGGCCGGGAACGTGCTGGTCGAGACGATCTTCTCCTGGCCCGGGATCGGCTACTACGCCTGGAACGCGATCACCGGCAGCGACTACGACGCGATCAACGGATTTGTCCTGGTTGTCGCGATCATCTACGTGGTGCTCAACGTCGTGATCGACGTTGCCTATACCCTGATCGACCCGCGGATCCGGCTCGGCTAGCGAGGAGTCTTCCCCATGGCGGCGACTGCCGGTGACGTCAACCGCCCGATTTCCCCAGGGAGCCTTCCCGCGCCGGCTTACGAACCGATCGTTCCCGGTGAGCGATCGACCCCCGGTCGCCTCGGCTGGTGGCGACGGGTCCGCCGGACGCGAGCCTCGGCAATCGTCGGCTTCTGTGCCCTCGGGTTGATTCTCTTTCTGGCGGTCGCCGGACCGTGGATCAGCCGCTACGACCCGATCAAACCCGATCCGTTCAACATCACGGCTTCACCCTCTGGTGCGCACTGGATGGGGACCGACCAGTACGGGCGGGACGTCTTCGCGCGCGTCGTCGACGCCGCCCGGCTCGATCTGATGGTCGCGGTCGCGATCACGGCGATCGCGCTGACGATCGGTGCGGTGGTCGGGGGATTGACGGGCTACTTCGGAGGCATCGTCGACGACGTCGTGATGCGGGTTGTGGACATCCTGCTCTCGTTCCCGGCCTTCGTTCTGGCGATCGGGATCACGGCAATGCTCGGCAACGAGACGAAGTTCGTCGTGATCGCGGTCGCCATCGCGTACACCCCGTACTTCGTCCGGCTCGTTCGGAGCGAGATGCTTTCTCTACGGGAGGCGGAGTATGCCGCCGCCGCCAAGTGCGTCGGCAACCGGCGGCTCCGCATCCTTGGGTACCACCTGCTGCCAAACGCGTTACCACCCGCGCTCGTCCAGGCGACGCTGACCCTGGGTTGGGGCATCCTGGATACCGCCGGTCTCAGCTTCCTCGGCGTCGGCATCAGACCGCCGACTGCCGAATGGGGCGTCCTCGTCTCCGATGGCACGCAGTACATCAACTCCGGCCAGTGGTGGATCTCGGTCTTCCCCGGCATCGCGATCCTGATCGCCGTGCTCGGCTTCAACCTGGTCGGCGAGTGGGTCCGCGACGCGGTGGCGCGGCGATGACGTCACGACCCTCGGCCCTGATCAGCATTCACAACCTCACCATTGCCTTCCCTGATGAAACCGGCGAGCGTTTCACCCCCGTGGTCAAAGATGTCTCCCTCACCGTCGGGCGGCACGAGATTCTCGGGTTGGTCGGCGAGAGCGGGTCGGGGAAGACGCAGACGGCGCTGGCGATTCTGGCGTTGACTCGACCGCCGGGTCGGGTGGTCGGCGGGAGCGTGCTGGTCGACGGCGAGGATGTCGTCGGGATGGACGAGGCCGAGTTGCGGAGGGTACGCGGCAAGAAGGCGGCAATGATCTTCCAGTCGCCGCGAACGTCGCTCAACCCGCTGATGACGATCGGCGACCAGATCGGGCGCGTCTATCAACGCCACCGAGGTCTGGGGAAGAGTGCGGCGCGGACGGCATCGCTGGCAATGCTGCGGAGGGTCGGGATCGCGGGACCGGAGCGGGTGGCTGCCTCGTACCCACATCAGCTCAGTGGGGGGATGGCACAGCGGGTGATGATCGGGATGATGGT
>JAXDKI010000576.1:0-15444 GCA_034667245.1 Thermomicrobiales bacterium
CCGTACCATGTCGCACCGGTCGTGCGGCAGGAAGCTCTCGATGCCAACCCAGGGCTCGCGCCGGCTCTCAACGCCCTCGCGCCGGTCTTGACGACGGAGTTGATGATCGGCCTCAACGCGCGCGTCATTGGCGAGGAGAAGGTGGATCCTGCCGTCGTCGCGAAGGACTTCCTGACGGAGCAGGGGCTGATTTCAGCCTAGCTGGCATTGCGGCACGGATGCCGGTAGGGGCGGTCCGCGCGTTCTATCGGCGGTGACCGCCTGATGCTCGCCTCCCTCCTACCGGCCAGGGCGGTCTCGGTGGTCTGCCCCTACGGCGGAGACTTCTCATCACACATTCCGACGACGGACGCGACCGTCACGCAAGTTCGATCGCGTTTGACCATGTTTCGAAGGTGTACCCAGGGGCGGCTCGTCCGTCGGTGGCGGATGTGACGTTGACGGTCGAGCCGGGGCGATTCGTCGTGCTCCTTGGTCCGTCCGGGTGCGGCAAGACGACGCTTCTGAAGATGGTCAACCGGCTCTACGAGCCGACCTCTGGACGGATCCTCCTCGACGGCATGGACGTTCGCTCGCTGCCGGCACCGCGACTTCGGCGCCGGATCGGCTACGTCATTCAGCAGACCGGGCTGTTCCCGCACATGCGGGTCGAGGAGAACATCGCGGTCGTGCCGAAGTTGCTTGGCTGGGACAAGGGCCGGATTGAAAATCGGGTTGCCGAGCTACTGACGCTGGTCGGGTTGCCGCCGGATGAGTACCGACGTCGGTATCCCGCGCGACTCTCGGGGGGGGAGCAGCAGCGGGTAGGGCTGGCGCGCGCACTGGCGGCAGAACCGACGACCCTGCTGATGGACGAGCCGTTCGGCGCCCTCGACGCCATCACGCGGACGCGCCTACAAGAGGAGTTGCGGCGTATCCACGGCCGTTTTGGGCAGACGATCCTCTTTGTCACCCACGACATCGAGGAAGCGGTCCGACTCGCCGACCAGATCGTGGTGATGCGGGCCGGTTGGGTGGTGCAGTTCGCGGCACCGCTCGAGATCGTCATGCACCCGGCAGACGACTTCGTCGCCGATCTCGTCGGTGCCGACGACGTGCTGCGGCGGCTCAGCCTGATTCTCGTCGCCGATCTTGCCACGCCTGAGATTGTCGGGAGGGGGCCGGAGATTCGTCGCACCGCCGACGCGCGAAGCGCGCTCAGCCTGCTGCTGGAGAGCGGCAGCAAGGCGCTGACGGTCGTGGACGACGAGGCGCGACCGGTAGGATCGCTCGACCTCGCCGCGATCCAGGGAGCGAGCGTGCCGACCGCGGAGGCAACGAGCGAACGGGTCGCCGGGGCGACATCGTGAACCTCGAGTATCTCTTCGAGAATCGAGACCGTGTCCTCGAGTTGACGTGGGATCATCTTCAGCTTTCGGCAACGGCGTTGGCGATCGCGCTCGTCATCGCGATCCCGCTCGGCGTGCTGGTCGCCAACGTCAGAGCGCTGTCGCTACCGGTGCTCGTTCTCCTTGGCATTGTCTACACGATTCCCAGCATCGCCTTCCTGGCCTTCCTGATTCCGGTTCCGGGCCTCGGGCTTGGCCGGAGATCGGCAGTCGTGGTCCTCGCGGCCTATGCGCAGCTGGCGCTGGTGCGCAATATCGCCGCCGCGCTCCGCGGGGTCGATGCCGCGACACTCGAGGCGGCCCAGGGCGTCGGCATGACCTGGTGGCAGGTGTTCTGGCGGGTGAGGTTGCCGCTGGCGTTGCCGGTCTTGGTCGCGGGCGTTCGCATCGCGTTGGTGACGACGATCAGTTTGGCGACGGTCACGGCGTTTATCGGCGCGGGCGGTTTGGGGTCACTGTTGTTCGATGGGATTTCCCGCGACTATCCGTCCGAGATCCTTTCGGGTGCCGTTGCGATCACAACCCTCGCACTTTGCGCTGAGGCGCTGTTGCGATTGCTGGAACGCCTCACCCCGGCGGCGAGAGCGGCACGCGTGCCATCCTCACGACGAGCGCAATCGGGCGAACTGGCGTTCGAGGAAGGTCAGAGGTAGGATGCCGCCCCGGTAACAAACTGGCCGGGCTGCCGGCGTCGTACGAGGGGTGGTGATGACGGTCGCGATTGCGGCACGGACCGAAGGCTACGTCGACGTCGGTCCCGGGCGGATCTGGTACGAAAGCGTGGGCGAGGGGCCGACGTTGTTGCTCCTCCACGGGGGCCCGGGCGCTTCGTCGGACTATCTGATTCCATTGATGGATCTTGCCGACGAGGGCTACCGGGTGGTTCGGTACGACCAACTCGGCTCTCGCCGCTCGGACAAGCCGGAGGATCTGTCGCTCTGGCAGGTCAACCGGTTCGTCGCCGAGCTCGAGACGGTGAGACGAGAGCTCGGCCTTGGCCGCATTCATCTTCTTGGGCAGTCGTGGGGTTCGTTCCTCGCGCTTGAATACGCGTTGCACCATCAGGACACGTTGAAGAGTCTGGTTCTCTACAGCGGCGCGGCGAGCACGGCGGAGTGCGTCGCCGGGATGGACACGTTGCGGCGGCAGCTGCCGGCGGAGACGCAGGTGCTTCTTGCCAGATATGAGGCGTCAGAGGAGACGGATCACCCTGACTACTTGGCGGCAATGGCCATCCTTTACCAGCGTCATCTCTGTCGACTAGACCCGTGGCCCGAACTGCTGCAAGAATCGATGGATCAGATGGGATTGCCGGTTTACAACACGATGTGGGGTCCGAATGAATTCACGTGCACGGGAAACCTGATGGGATGGGACCGGACCGATCGCCTCGGCGAAATCCGCGTGCCGACGCTGATCACGTGTGGTCGTTACGATGAGGTAACCCCCGCCTGTTCGGAGACGATGCAACGTGGTATCTCAAACGCTGAACTGGTGATCTTCGAGGAGAGTTCGCACCTGGCGCACTGCGAAGAGCCGGAGCGATACCTTGGCGTATTGCGCGATTTTCTCCGCCGCGCCGAAACGAAGACCTTCGCCGCGCGTTCTTGACATCGGAAGAGGATATTTGGAGGGGGTGCCGTCTACAATCTCCGAACGGTCGACAAAGGGACCTCCCGTCGTCGGCTGCGTGCCCCCGGTCCGGGCGGCGACCCGCCGCACGCTTGAGGACTGGATGACATGAGGCTGCTCCGCCGACTCGTCATCCTGACGCCGATGATCACCGCGATCCTCGTCGCCGGTGGTGTCACCGCGGCCCTGGCGTTTTTCGTGCTGCCCGCCGCCGACGAATCGCCGGCGCCGCGACCGCGCGGGACCACCATTGCCGCTCCGACCGCAGCCGAGCCCTCTCGCCCGGCGGCGGCGACCGAGGAACCGCAATCGGATCCGACAGCCACGCCTCCGCCCTCAGACGACGTTGAAATTGCGCAGTTTCCCGACGCGACAGCTCCCGACGCCGCTGATGGCTCGACTCCGACCCCGCGCGTCATCCGGCGGCCAACGCTCACCGTGGTTGCGGACGAGGGAGGAACGGCGACGTCGCGGCCGACACAGCCGACGACGGCGGCTGCCGATGGCGGCGAGCCACTCCCGGCGCCGCCGGCGACGAACCCGACCGGCAGCGTCGTTTCGTCGGCAACCGCGGCGGCCACCGCCACCCCGGTTTCGACGGTGGTGCGGACGGTGGTGCCGGAGAAGACAAGGACACCGCAACCAACGGTGCTGCCATCGCCGACGCTGGCGGTGCCGACGAACACGCCGGTACCGAGCGCCACGCCCAAGCCAATTGAAAGTCCGACGCCTGAACCGACAGAAATACCCCAACCGACGGCAACGACGACCAGTCAACCGACCGCCAATCCGACCGAGACGGGGATCCCGACCGAGACGGCCGTGCCGACTGACACGCCGGTACCGACGGAAACGCCGCAACCATCGGCATCGCCGACCGAGGCGCCGACGCATACTCCAGAGCCCACTGAGACGACGCGTCCGACGAAGGTTCCGACGGAGACACCAGCGCCGACGGAAACTCGGGTCCCATCGCCCACTGAGGATCCCTCTCCTTCGGAAACCGCGGAGGGGGGCGGCACGGCACCTGGAGATTAGGGGAGTGGAAACAGGTGCCCGTGGGATTCCTTACGACGCGATGAGCGTAAGTCCCGTCTCGATGCCCTCGTATCTCATGGCCTGGAAAACGCCTTCGACCAGACCGAATGACCCTGCGAGCATCATGTCTCCGTGCGGCGCGGCCTCGTGGTAGCCGAGAGGGCGGGCGATGGCACGGTTTGGGCCGGTGACGGCGACGAAGCGGAACGGCCCTTCGTCCCGATAAGATGGATCGAGTGCGGCGCCGTGTCCGTCGAAGTCCTGGGTGAAGCGAGCGGTGTCGATCGTCCCTTCGCGTAGTCTCTCGACCAACTCCTCGATGCGCTCGGCGGTGATGCCGCCCGTGTGGTGCTCGAACAGACCATAGAGTCTGTTGCCCTTCACCAGGGTGGCGAAGGTGTGCATGTTCCCGACGTTGACGAGGATCGCGCCATCCGATTGAACGGCGGCTGCGACGAGCGGATCGCCCAGTGCGCCAAGGACCGCCGCCGCCCCAGTGTCCATCAGGTAGGCACCGGGAACGGTCTCGAGCACCGCTTCCATGCGGGTCATACCGGCGGGAGGTTCTCGATAGACCATGCGCGCCAGCTCACCGCCGTTCTCGACAAGCGTCTGCAGATACTCAAAACGGACCGCGTTGTTGCTCGATCCAGGACGGTAGCCATGGTCTTGAACGGCGACGGCGATCACCGCCGGTACCTCGATGCCAAATGGGGCGAGTGCCGCGGCGAGTGACGTCAGGTCGACGTCTTGCAACTCGATCGCCTCCGCGTCGCCAGGAGGATCGTCCCGCACCGTGATCCCGAGCCGTTCGACCCGTGCCAGATCGTTGTGGATCGTGCGGGCGGCGGCGGGCGATGCGGTGACGGGAAGTCCTGCGGCGAGGTGATCCTGGACGGCGTAGCCGGACGCGCCACCACCCATCACTGTCCCGGTGAGGTGGACGGGGCGTCCGTCCGCGGTGGCCTTGCGGATGCGGCGGGCAACGATCTGCGTCTGGGAAGGTAAGACGAGCTTGAAGCAGTTCTCGGGTGTCTTGTCGCTCTCATAGATCAGGACGTCTTGGGTGCCGGCACCGACGTCGATGGCCAGGATGCGGATCGGTGACGCGTTGGCGGTGGGTTGATGAGCTTCGGTGGCGTGATCGTGCCGGTGCGAGTGGTTCACGGGGACTCCAGCTCAGAGGCTCAAAATTGGTTGAGTTGTTCGGGGTGAAACTCGGTCAAGGAGGTCAATATGGCGTCGGCGATGCAGAAGCGGCGGTCGTCCCTGACGGCGGGCTCGGGAACGGCGATGCAGCGCATCCTTGCCGCCTTGGCTGCGAGGACGCCGTTGGCCGAATCTTCGAAGGCGAGGCAATCGGTAGGGGCGATGCCGAGTGCCCGCGCGGCGGCAATGTAGACGCCGGGATGCGGTTTGCCGTACGGCTCGTGCTCGGCAGACTGGAGCACCTGGAACGAGTCCCGGAGGCCGATCTGCTCGACGACGGCCGCGATGAGCTCGCTCGACGACGAGGACGCGATCGCGAGTGGCAGTCCGAGGACTGTCAGCAATGAGACGACAGCGTGCACGCCGGGGAGCGGGGCTGCGCGTTCTCGGACCAACTCGATGACGCGAGAGTCGATTCGCGCTTCGACCTCTTTGTGAGTTGGACCCTGCCACGGGCAGCGGGCGAACCAGTGCTCGACGACTTCGTCCGTTCGCAATCCCATTGTGGTCAGCGCCAGTTCCTCGGTAAGGGGGACGCCGATCGCGGTGAAGACCTCGATCTCGGCGATCCGCCAGAGCGGTTCCGAGTCGATCAGTAGTCCATCCATGTCGAAGATGACCGCGCGAATCATGCACGGGATTGTAGTGGAGTCCGCGATGTTGGGCATAGCCCGGATCGATTCGAGATTGGGGTTGGCTAGGCGCTCAGGTCGCTGGGGTCACCGCCGAGGGCGAGGACGAGCCGATTCAGGTCGAAGCGTGCGCCGGGGCAGTGGACGCGGTCGACCGAGTTGATGTCGCTGTGACGGAGGAGCCGGCTGCGGCCCGGTGGGATGGCGTAGCGGTCGCGCCAGTAGGCGGAGAGCGCGATCAGGCTGCGGTACTGCGCCTCCGTCGGCGGGGCGGTGGGCGATCCGACGTAGGCGGCCGCGAGGGTGAAATCGTCGAGGCCCATGGGCCCACCGGCGGCGCGGCTTTTGCCGACAGCGTCATTGAGCCAGGGAACGTCGCGGCGCGGGTTCTTGACGTCTCCGTTCGCCCAAGCGGCGCGGGTCGAGCTAACCAGCTGGGTGATCGTGCCGTCCCGATCCACGATGGCGTGCATGCTGGCGCGGCTCGCCGGGTTGCGGTACCAGGACAAGGCCCGGTCGCGATCGGGGTCGTCGGTAATGTGGTAGACGATAGCGAGGGGTTCCTGTCCGAAGGTTCGTTCTCGCCAGTTTCCGGTCGCGATCCGCTCGATATTGGGCGGTAGTGCCGCACCACCCGGCGTGGGTTGTGGGGTAGGAACTGGGGCCTTGAACGCCTCGCGAAGACCGCAGAGGTGGACGGCGATCGAGGCCGGGTAGCCGGGATCGGCCGACCACCAGGGCACGAGGTCGGCCAGCGATTGCGCGCGGCCGGCGGCGCCCGATTCGAAGACCTTCTGCCAGCAGGGATCGAGCGAAATGAACTGGCGCAATCGCGATTCGTAGCCTCGGACGAAGGCGGAGAGGTGGACGAGGTGGGCGCGGGCGCCGTCGGTTCCGTTGACGAAGCTCACCCGACAGTCAGCGGCCTCGCCGATGCCGAGCTGGGCCGGGTTGAGTCGAGTCCGCCAGATCTCGGAGGTCCAGCCCTCTGTCTCGCAGGATGACTGGGCGGCGACGACCGCGGGGTCGTAGCCAATGCGGGGAGCCAGGCGCCAGATCTCGCTCAGGTAGGCATCGACGTCGGCGAGGCGGGCGGCGTTGCGTTGCCGGGTCCAGGCGCGAGCGTAGTCGATTGTTGCCGATGCCGGACCTTTGATCGTCACATCCGTTGTCCTCGGCATCACTCGTGGCCCCTCCATTTTTGATCCAACCGCTGCCTGATTTGGCGCGGTGGTCTCGCTCGAACGGTCGATTGTCGCCTTCGATCGTACTTGTGGCCCCTCTGAGGCGCGTCGTGAAAATGCACGACATGTGCGTCGGCGTTTGTCGTCGCAAAGGCGCCGCCCTGACGGCAGTAGGAGCGGTCAATGTGTCGTTCCGGGTAGCGTTCGCGCGCGGCGAGGGGTGCCGCGGAAGGGCGCTGGTTTGACGCGCTAGCACGGAGATTGCTAATGTCATCCTGCGCGGCCGTATAGGCGGCGTGCGCCGGCGCATGGGCCGGCCGCTCAGCCACCGGAGGTCCGAGACCGCGTTTGCGGCGACGACTCCGGACGGAGTCCAGCCTGATGGCAATCCTCGAGCAGATTTTGTCTCCCGCCGATCTCAAGGGGCGCTCGGTCGCCGATCTGACGGCGCTTGCCGCGGAGATCCGCGGGGAGTTGATCCGGGTCGTGACGCAGAATGGGGGACACCTCGGGGCGAGTCTCGGCACGGTCGAGCTGGCGGTGGCGCTGCACGCAGTGTTCGAGTCGCCGCGGGATCTGTTGGTCTGGGATGTCGGTCATCAGGCGTATGCGCACAAGTTGCTGACGGGTCGGCGCGAAAGGTTCGCGACGATTCGGCAGGAGGACGGGATTTCCGGCTTCCTCTCCCGCGATGAGAGCGAGCACGATGCGTTCGGTGCGGGCCATGCCAGCACGGCCATTTCGGCGGCGCTCGGGATGGCGGTGGCGCGGCAGCACGAGCCGGCGGACCAGCGAGGTCGGGTGGTCGCGGTGATCGGCGACGGGGCGCTGACGGGCGGCATGGCGTTCGAGGGGCTGAACAACGCCGGGAGTTTGAATATTCCGCTGATTGTGGTGCTGAATGACAACGAGATGTCGATTGCGCCGAATGTGGGGGCTATCAGCAAGTACCTCGACCGGGTACGGACCGATCCGCGGTATGGGTGGGCGAAGAGCCACATCGCGGGGATGACGGAGAAGCTGCCGCAGGGTGAGCTGCTGTTGGAGCTGGGCAAACGGTGGAAGGATTCGTTCAAGGAGTTCGTCTATCACGCGATGATCTGGGAGGAGCTCGGGTTCACCTATATGGGGCCGGTGGATGGGCACGACATCAAGGGGTTGATGGACGCGCTGCGGCAGGCGCGGAAGGTTGGGGGGCCGGTTTTCCTGCATGTGGTGACGGAGAAGGGGAAGGGGTTCGCGGCCGCGGAGAGCGACGCGGAGCGGGGGCACGCGGTCTCGGCGCCGAGCGCGCCGCGGCCGGAGGGGACGCCGGCACCGCCGCCGCGGTATCAGGATGTATTTGCGCAAACGTTGATCGAGCTGGCGAATGAGGATCCGCGGGTGGTGGCGATCACGGCGGCGATGCCGACGGGGACGTCGCTGAGTAAGTTCGAGAAGGTGCATCCGGATCGGTTCTTCGACGTGGGGATTGCGGAGCAGCATGGGGTGACGTTTGCGGCGGGGCTGGCGACGCAGGGGATGCGGCCGGTCTGCGCCATCTATTCGACGTTCCTGCAGCGGGCGTATGACCAGATCGTGCATGACGTCTGTCTGCAGCGGTTGCCGGTGGTGTTTGCGTTGGACCGGGCGGGGTTCGCGGGGGACGATGGGCGGACGCATCATGGGATCTACGATCTGACGTATCTGCGGTGCCTGCCGGGGATGACGATTATGGCGCCGAAGGACGAGAACGAGCTGCGGCACATGTTGAAGACGGCGATCGAGCACGAGGGGCCGATCGCGGTGCGGTATCCGCGAGGGTCGGGGGTTGGGGTGGCGACGGATGAGCCGTTGCACGCCTTGCCGATCGGGCGGAGCGAGGTGCTGCGGAGCGGGGACGACGTGGCGATCCTGGCGGTGGGGGCGATGGTGCTGCCGGCGGAGCGGGCGGCGGATCTGCTGGCGCACGAGGGGATTCGGGCGACGGTGGTGAATGCCCGATTCGTGAAGCCGCTTGATGAGCGACTGATCCTGGACCTAGCGGGGCGGTGCGGGGCGTTGGTGACGGTCGAGGAGAGCTCGGTGCGGGGCGGGTTCGGGGCGGGGGTGCTGGAGCTGCTGGCAGAGCAGGGGGTGGTGGTGCCGGTGCGGACGCTGGGGGTGCCGGATCGGATCTTCGAGCAGGCGTCGCAGGCGCGGTTGCGGGAGCTGGCGGGGCTGACGCCGGAGGGGATTGCGGGGGCGGTGCGGGCGCTCGTTGAGACGGAGAGACGGAAAGACGGAGGGACGGAGAGACGGACAGACGGAGAGACGGAGAGACGGGCGGGGGTTTCTGGGTTGGTGGGGAGTGGGGTTTAGGGGGTGTGGGGTGGTGGGGGGTGATGAGGTTGGGGAGGGGGTGTGGGAGGGGCTGAGGGTTTATCGGGATGAGCTGTTGAGGTGGAATGAGCGGGTTAATTTGACGGCGATACGGGAGCCGGGGGAGGTGGACCGGCGGTTGATTGGAGACGCGTTGCGGTTGTTGCCGGCGGTGGATGCGTATGCCGGGGGCGGGCGGTTGGTGGATGTGGGGACGGGGGCGGGATTTCCGGGGCTGGCGCTGAAGATTGCGCGGCCGGAACTTGACGTAACGTTGATCGAGGCGACGGGGAAGAAGGTGGCGTTCCTCCGGCATGTGATCGAGACGCTGGGGCTGGAGGGGGTGGAGGCGGTGCACGGGCGGGCGGAGGAGTTGGGGCACGATCGCCGGTATCGCGGGCGATTCGATCTGGCGACGGCGCGGGCGGTGGCGGTGTTGCCGGCGTTGCTCGAGCTCTGTATGCCGCTGTTGCGGGTGGGGGGTCGGGCACTCTTTCCGAAAGGGGCGGAGGTCGGCACCGAGTTTGCAGAGGGTGAACGAGCGGCGCCTCTGGTGGGGGCGCGGATTGAGCGAGCCGATCTGTTGCCGGGGGAGCCGGACGAGCCCGTGACACGGTTGGTGATCGCGGCTAAGATTGGCGAAACCCCGAACCGATTCCCACGGCGCTCCGGCATCCCCGCGAAGGAGCCACTCGGGAGGGCCTAAAGATGACCGACCCGGCAGTTCGGCCCGCACGGATCTATTACCGCAAGGAAAAGCTGAGGGGCGCCTGCTGGGAGTACCAGATCGACGGCGGCTGGTTGGCGGTGCCGACGGACGACGGCGAGCGCTGGGTGCTGCACCACCGGTTCAGTTTTTACCGGCCGCGGGAGATCGAGGTGCGGACGAGCAAGGGGGTGGAGCTGCTGGCGCGGACGGGGGCGGAGCAGTGGTTTTTCCCGGATCGGTGGTTCTCGTTGTTGCGATTCATTACCGACGATGACCGGACGGTTGGGTATTACGTGAATTTCTCGCAGCCTCTTTCGGAGCTGCGGCAGAACTATTACCGCGATCTGGATCTGGAGCTCGATTTGTGGCTGGACCCGGATGGGACGGCGACGGAGTTGGACCGGGACGAGTTCGATGCGGAGATCGCCGAGGCGCGGATGGAGCCGGGCTGGGTGCGTGAGGTCGATGCGGCGTTGGGTCGGGTGTCGGAGGCGGTGGCGGCGGCGATCGCGGAGTTCGGGCCGAATCTGGACGAGCAGCGGGAGCGAAACGCGGGGTTGCCGCGGTTTATTTTGCGGGCGTGATTGTGAGTAGGGAGAGGGGAGAGGGGAGAAGGCAGAGGGCAGAGGGCAGAGGGCAGTTGTCGATTGGTGGTGTTTGCGGCTGACTGGGCGGTGGTGGTGTGTTTCCCTCCGGGTCGGGTCGATTGGACTTCGCGGCGACAGCGCTCACCCCCGGCACCTCTCCCGACCGCGGGAGAGGGGGGCGTGTTGATGCGCGTGGGGGCGGGGGGGCGGCGCGGCGCCGGCGGGGGTTGGGGTCCGCTGCGGCGCGACGGGGAGGGGCAAGGGGTATCCGGGGTCTGCTACCGGGGCCGTGGGTCTGTGCCGAACAGACGCAAGGTGGCCGGTCCTGGGCTGGTTCTTTACCTGCCCATGCCCGCCCACCAATACCGGTAGGTGACAGCTTGGGGGCATTGTATCAGAACAATTGTTCTTGTCAAGAGGTTTCGGGGTGCAATGTGGTGCGGATGCTGGCGAGGTGGCCGGTGATGTGGCCGATGAGGACGCGGCGGAGCCATTGGTCGACGGTGAGGGCGGGGAGGCCGGCGATGAAGTGGCCGGTGCGGGCGAGTTGGTCGTCGGTGAAGGAGCGGACGGTGACGGCGGTCTGGGCGGCGTTGTGGTGGAGGAGTTGGAGGGTTTCGGCGCGGTCGCAGGTGGCGTGGGTTGCGGCGTCGGCGGCGTTGGCTTGGGCGAGGGCGTCCCAGGTGACGGGGTCGCGGGGAGCGCCGGTTGCGATGGCGGCGAAGGCGCGGAGCTCGTAGGGGTACGCGACGGCGACGTGGTGGGCGAGGGCGGCGACGGTGCATTGCTCGTCGGGGCAGGGGGTGTGCCACTGGTCGTCGGTGAGGCTCTCGACGACGGCGACGAAATCCTGGTGGGCGTGCTCGAAGCGGCGGGCGAGCTGTTCGGCGCGGTTGGACATGGGCGGCTCCTGGGGGACGGGAGAGACGGAAAGACGGAGAGACAGAGAGACGGAATGACGGAATGGCGGAATGGCGGAGAGTAGTTGGGAGCAGACGTGAACCGGAGTGAACCATGAGCCGTGCCGCCTTAGCAAGCGAGGTCCGGCGGTGTGGATGGACATGAAGCGGCGCGGGCCGGTGGTACGTCGCCACCGGCCCGCGCGATTAGTTTGCTTCGAGACGGGGAGTGCCCGTCGGTGAGGCGAGACTACTTCTCCTTGCAGCGGCGCTCGCCGGGCTTGCCGACGCAGTTGCTGCCGGTGGGGCAGCAGGTGCCGTCGCAGTCGCACGGGCCGCTCTTGATCTTGCCGCTCTTGCAGGAGCCGACCGAGGGAGTCTCGGGGCAGGTGCCGGTGGCGGAATCGCAAGTGGCGGTGTGGCAGGAATCCGAGGGAGTGCAGATCACCGGGTTGCTGCCCACGCATCTGCCGGCTTGGCAGGTGTCGGATTGGGTGCAGGAGTTTCCGTCGTTGCAGGCGGTGCCGTCGGGCGCCGGCGGATTGGTACATTGACCCGTCGTCGGGTCGCAAACGCCGGCGACGTGGCATTGGTCGCTCGCTGTGCAGACGACGCCCGCGCAACGCGAGTTCTCGCGGAATACCCCGGTGTAGCCGGGGAAGCAGGAGCAGGTTCCATCGGCGCTTAGGGTGCCATTCCCCGAGCATGGGATGCCGCTGCAGGCGATGCTTCCCGGCTGTGACGTGGTTCCTCCTCTCTGACCGTCGTGGCCTGTGACCAAAGCGGCCCGCACGGGCCTGGACAGAGAGAGGGAATTTTAGGATGGCACATATTACCTAGATGTCAATAAGTTTAGGTGAATCTGTGTAACCGTTCGCACGGCTTCTTGCAGAAGTCGCTGACGTGAACGAGCGCGGGGTGGCCAGCGGTCAGTCCTGGTCGGGGACGACGGAGAGGAGCCAGGTGGGTATGTAGGTGCCGGGAACGGTCTTGTATGGATAGCTGAGGCGAAGCACCATGGTGACGGAGTAGGCGCCATTGCCGTAGCCCGGTTTGGCGACGAGCTGGGCGCGGGACGAGTTCGTGTTCTGTCCGACCGAGTTGGCCTGGAGCTTGGGACCGCCTTTGCTGTCAACAGGTTGCCCATTAATGAGCGTTGGGGCTGTCGCCGAGTCGATCGTGAGCGAGTTCGGAGGCAGCGTGCCGTTGCACGTGCAGCTGAAGCCAGCAACGGCCAGGGTTACGCGCCAACCTTTGTTCCGAAGGGTGGGATCGGCGGCGATCAGCGTGACGGTGCAATAGGCCTTGTGTCCGCCGGCAGTCACGACGAATTGGCAGCCGGGCAGAACCTCGGCGGCCGGCGGCCGGTAGGGGATGACGAGAGTGAGGGTGGCAGTGGCCGATGTGGTATCCGCGAGGGCTGAGACCGGCATGGAGGCCAGGATCAGCAGGATAAGGGTCGTTGCCAGTTTCGCTTTCATCGATGCATTCCGCCGTTGTTTGTGGCGTCCCGGGTTCGCAAATGCCCGCACAGCGTTTGAGGGAGCGGTGACGTTGGCCCGGCTGATCAATTGTGCTCGGAGACGCGCCGGGCGTCTGTCCGCTAGAAGTCCCGGATCGTCGACACCCGTGATGCTGGTCGCGTCGGAATCCACTGCACCAGTCGTTTCGGACGTCTGAGATATCGTCGAAGGATTTGTCGCCGGCTCCCCAATTGGTTGCGATTCAAGTTGGGGTGCAGCGCGACGGCTGCGACGCCCGGCTGGGACCCCAGAGGAGCGCTGGTCCTTTGTAGATGCTGTGTTCATGCCGTGCGTCCTCTGCTCATTCGCCGTTCAATCTACGGTCCGGGCGGAACGATGGTCACCGTGATCGTCGACGTGTAGACAGCAGCCGGCATGCCGCCGGGAATGGTCACGCCGAGAAATACGGACGGCCGCGTGTCAAGGGTGCCGGCGCCGGCGTCGAAGTGGACCACGCGTCGCGGGACGTCAAGTGTGTTCAAAGCGTTGCCGCTCGGGCTGACGTTTGAGGTCCAGCGGGCCGCCTCGTTCCCGCCGGTAGGCCGAGCCGGCGTTTTCATGACGCCGTTGCTGTCGAGCGCCCACGCATTGCCGATCGGGAACGACGTGACTACGTCGTGGTTCCGCGTGAGACTGCATTCGTTTGGAGCGAAGGTGACGTCGTAATCGCAGCGTCCCACTGATGGGTCTCGGGTGCTATAGATCCAGAGCGCGTCTTCCGGGAACTGGTAGTAGGTGTTGGGCGGTGCGGAGGGGACCTGGAGGTTTGACGTATAAGGTGTGGCGCTCATCCAGATGTCGAAGGCGGGGCGGTAGGACTTCGTGTCCATAGTCATGATGCGCATCTTGATGTTGTTGACCGTCGCGGTTGCCGACGTAGCGTCGGTTGGCTGGGAAATTGCGCCATTGCCATCGTTGGCAAGGCTCATCGAGAAGATTCCAGCTTCAGTCAGTGTCACACTGAGGTCGATTTCGGCCTCGTTGTCCTCCGCTGCTGATGCGGATGGAGCGGCTGCGCCGCCAATGATCGCGAGCGCTGTCAGGAGAGTGAGCGCTGTTCGTTTGAAGTGCATCGATCTCCTCCGCTGTTCGACTTTTGAACGGAACGTCTGCTTTTGTCGCGACTTTTATGGTCAATCCGGACTCGGTCTAAGCTAAGGACCCCCATCTCCGTGGGTCACCTGAACTTGCAGTTTCGTCGTATACGTTGTGGGATAGCTTGATGGCGGGACGGCGAGCTGGAGCTCGACCCGTAGGGTTCGCTCTCCCGCAGATGGCGCGGTGCCGGACGAAAAGACCAATCGCTGCTGGTCCAGTGACATCGGCGAGGCCAGCGTGTCATTTCCGATCCGAGTGATCGCGAGATTCGCGGAGGGAATCACGTAATCACCGTTACCGTCTGGCCGATTCACTCCTGATATCAAGTCAGAGGCGCTGAGGCCAATCGTGTAACCGGACCGCTGCTCGTCAACTCGGCTATCGGTCCAGGCGAGCATGACGAAAGCGGTTGCCGTGTCGCCCTTCGTGGCCGAAACCTTGAAGCTCGTCCCTCCGGTCGCATTGACGAAGGTGTATCCGCCTTCGACATCAGCGAATGCGATCGTGAACTCTCCGGAGTTTTGCGTCGTCAACGTGATACTGGTTTCGACGGTCGTGTCGGCACCGGCCGGTTTCGCGGCTCCTGGAGCGAGAAGCAGCGCAACAGCGAGGCCAAGTATCTGGCATCCCCGTCGTAAGCCGACATTCGCGTTCAGCCGTGCGCTCACCAGGATCCGTCCCATGGTTTCCACATTACGAGATTTCAACGTCGGCGAGGTCGGCCGTTGCCAGAACCTGGGCGACCCCTGAGCCTGGATCAACTGCCTCCACGCTGAGCGTGAACCGCCAGGTGCCATCCTCCCAACCCGTGACGGGACTGTAACGTTCCTGAATCTGGGTTTGGCCGGTCGGCAATGCGAGTGATGAGGCGAGTCTGAAGTCCTCGACGGACTCTCCGTTGCGTGTGGCACGCAGGACAACCTGGATGCTGGTCAGCGGCTCGCCGGAATTGTCGACCGTGGCGGAGATATCAAGGAACTGGACATCATCTCCATTTGGTCTCGGTGTTCCAGATGACGCGAGGAACTGCACGGGCGGCGGCGGCGGCGGGGTGGCAGCTGCCGTCGACGCGATGGCAGTCTTCGCCTTCGCGCTTGTCTTGGTTTCCGGGTCGGTCAAGTCGACTCTGATCTGATACTCACCTTGCGCCAAAACTTGGGGTAAATCGAGCAAGAGCGAAGTCGAGTCCTGAGCATAGACCGATC
>JAXDKI010000577.1:0-7682 GCA_034667245.1 Thermomicrobiales bacterium
TCCGGGTCGTGGTGCTCGGGATTCCGTGCGACCCGCGGTGGCGAACGCCGGAAGGTTTGGCGCTCGTCGGCCCAGGGTATTTCGGGTACGACGCCACGTACGTCCCGGTGGAGAACCGGCATGGGTAAGCCCAGAGGTGGCACCTAGCGGATCGCCTCCAAACCGGTATCGCATTGATGCTCGACGTCTATCCGGAGGCGTACCAGCGCGGAACAACGAGAGTCACGTGTGAAATGGAGTTACATTTGCGATGATGCGAATTGCCAGGCTTTCCGCGAATTGCTATGATGCCGAGCCACTGAGGTATCCCTGACTGCCAATGTTGGCACTGGCCCTCCGGGCTCGCTGCACCGAGGAGAAGATCGAGCGATGAAGCTGCGCGTGATCACGCCCATCACCAGTCACGGCTTTGCGTCTGCCGAGGATTTTGCTTCCATCATCCGCTCCGATACCGAGCTCAGCCATGTCGAGATCGACCACGGCCCGGCGTCGATCGAATCGGACTACGACGAGATGTTGGCCACGCCCGACACGGTTGCGAAGATCATCCAGGCCGAGCAGGACGGCATGGACGCCGTGATCATCAACTGCATGGGCGATCCGGGTATGCAGGCCGGGCGAGAGAAAGTGTCCATCCCGGTCATCGGCCCCTGCGAGGCAACGATGCACGTCGCCTCCATGCTCGGTCACACGTTCAGCGTGATCACGGTGCTCAAGTCTTTGCGTCCTGTGTTTGAGAACCAGGCGAAGATCTACGGCGTGCGCGACAAACTGGCCTCGGTGCGCGCGGTTGAGATTCCAGTCCTTGAACTTGAGGACGACCGGGACCGATTGGTGCACGCGTTGGCCGACGAGGCCCAGGCCGCGATCGAGCAGGACGGGGCGCACGTGATGCTCTTCGGCTGCACCGGGATGATCGGCGCGGCTGCGGCAGTCGAACGCGAACTGGCGGCGCGCGGTTATCCCAGTGTCCCCGTGATCGACTCGATGGTTTGGGCAATCAAGATGGCCGAGGCGATTGCCGACATGGGGCTCCGGCACAGCAAGCTCAGTTGGCCTGAGCCGCCAGCGAAGCGCATCGCCGGCTTTGAGTTCCTTCGAAGCCCGGTCGCGGTGGCCGCCGACTAATTCCTCGCGTTCTTCGTCCCGTCTACGGGGAGCGGCGGATCTGAAAACCGATCGCTCCCCACGGCAATCTGCAGAACGGCCGCTTCCGACAGGAACGGCGGAGAGCTCCTCGATGGCTGTGACCGGCGCCGGTGCGCTCAATCAGCGGCAACCGCTTCGGGTGTTCCGGTTGATTCCGGGAGGAACCAGGACAGTTTTGCTTGTCCTCCCGGCGACCGCGATCTTCGTTATCTTCTTCATCGTCCCGACGATCCTGCTGCTGGCGATCGCGTTCAACCCCTCGAAGGTTGGGGTCGTCGACTTCAGCTTCAGTAACCTGACGCTTGAGACATTCCAGCGGTTCTTCAACCGTCCCCTGTATTGGCAGGCGTTGGTCCGCTCGGTCGAGCTCTCGGTCGTTACGGCCGTCCTGGCACTGCTGTTGGGCTATCCCCTGTCGTATTTTGTTGCGAAGGAGCAGCGGCCAGGACGCGCGAATCTCTACATGATCCTGATCCTCAGCTCAATGCAACTCGACCTGATCATCAGGATGTACGGGTTGATGATCCTGATGGGTGATACGGGACTGATCAACGACACGCTGTTGAAGTGGAACCTGATCGACTCTCCCCTGCCCCTCATGTACAACCAGTTCGGGGTCATCGTGGGGATGGTGCAACTCGCGCTGCCGTTCATGATTCTGTCGTTGATCGGGGTGATCCAGGGGATAGAGCCCTCGCTGGAAGAGGCGGCGCGTAGTCTCGGCGCGAGTCGACTACGGACGTTCCTGACGATCACGTTTCCGATGTCGATGCCGGGCGTGCTCGCCGGATCACTCCTCGTCTTTGCGATCGCCGTAGGGTCGTACGCTGTACCGGTGCTGATGGGAGGCTGGCGGGTTATCGTGACGCCGATGCACATCTACCAGCAGGTCTCCGAGGTGGGCAACTGGCGGTTTGCCGCTGCGATCGCCTGTCTCCTGTTTGGGGTGAGTCTTGCCGCCGTTTTTGTCTATCACCGGTATACCCAGAAGTATATCGGCGGGCTGGTCTGATGAGTGTGATCACAAAAGACGCACCTCCTTTCAACCCTCCGACGTCGGCATCACCGCGCCGCAACGACAAGGATCCGCACCCGGTCCCGCTCCTCTTCCGAATCATCGCCGTCATCACATTCGCCTATTTACTGATTCCCGCGGTAATTGTCGTAGCGGCCGGTCTCAACTCGGGAACGTACCTGACGTTCCCCCCCGAGGGAATCTCGTTGAAGTGGGTACGAGGCTTTTTGACCTCGGACACCTTCCTCCCGGCGTACCTCTTTAGTCTGCGCCTGGCGTTCGTGACGATGATCATTTCGACCGTGCTGGGTACGATGACCTCGATCTTTTTGACGCGCGTTGCCTTCCGCGGGCGGGGCGTCGCGCGGGCATTCTTCCTTGCACCGTTGCTCCTACCGGGGGTGGTTATCGGCCTGGCGCTATATACCTACTACCTGAACATGCCATGGCTTCACCTGTCGCGAACCTTCTGGGGGATGATGCTGGGGCACGTTCTAGTGACGATGCCCTTCGTCATCGGGACGGTCTCGGCGTCGCTGTACGGCTTCGACCTGTCGCTCGAGGAGGCCGCCAGGAGTCTCGGCTCCGGACCACTTCGTGCGTTCTTTACCGTCACACTCCCGAACATCAAGTCGGGTATCAGCGCCGGCTCACTGTTTGCGTTCATCGTCTCGTTCGGCCAGTTCGATCTCTCCCTGATGCTGAGCACGCCGAACCACACGCCGCTCCCGTTCGCCATGTACAACTCACTTCGGTACCAGTTTGAACCGACTTCGGCGGCAGCTGGGACGTTTGCGATTCTGCTGGTCGTGGTGTCGATGCTTCTCACGTCGCGCATGACCAACCTTTCCAAATTTGGCGGGATGAAGTTCAGCTAGAAGGCGACCATCATCAACAGATCGCCCACACGTGGGCGACTAAGGGAGGTGACAGCCAGGCAGACTCGGCGGGCCGGTTTGCGCCGGCTCTGGATGTAATGATCGGACGTTCGGCAGCCATTAACGGAAGGGTCACCGATGACGGATTCCCCAACGACGAATCTTATCGCGAAGCTCCGGACCATCAATATTTCCCGCCGTGGGTTTGTCGGGGTCGCCGCCGCCACCCTTGCGGCTCGTCAAGGATGGGAAGCCCGCGCGCAAGAGAGCCCGAAGGTCATCTACACCGGTGAGACGTTTGACTCGGGCGGCGCGACGCTCCGAGTTGCCAGCTGGGGTGGGTTCTGGGAGGAAATGGAGCGGAAGTATCTTCTCGATCAGATCGAGAAGGACTTCAACTGCAAGGTGCAGTACGACTCGGCGTGGCCATGGTTTCCCAAATACATCGCGGGCGGGGTGAAGAATCCGCCGTTCGACGTCGCGAACTGGAACCTACCGGAGCTTTTCAAGACGGCGAAAGCCGGCGCGGCGGACGGCGGTTTCTTCGTTCCGATCGAAGAAGTCCAGGCAAACGTTCCCAACAGCGCCGACCTCTGGGAATTCGCTTATGGGTTCGGCCACGGCATCACCTATCTCTTCAGCCAGTTTGGCTATGCCTACCGGACCGACCAGGGTGATCCGCCGGCCGATTTCAAATCGTTCTGGGAAGATCGCTACGCCGACAAGCGCGGGAGCTTCATCACGTCGAACACCATTCAAATGATGTTCTTCATCGTCGCGTCGGCCGTCTGGGGCAAGGGCGAGGACGACATCGACGCCGGTGTGGACGCGATGAAGCGGGCGATGCCGATGAAGATCAGCGACTTCTCGGGCAACATGCAGACGCTGATTGAGCGCGGCGAAGTGAACATCTGTGTCCAGCACGACGGCGAACCCTACTCGCAGATCGACAAGGGCGTTCCGCTGGGCTGGCTGAACTGGAGCGAGCGAAAGCCGATTCTGACACAGACGAAGACCGTGAGCCAGGGCTCCAGCGAGGTGCAGAAGAAGCTCGCATACGCCTATATCAATCGCGCCAGCAGCCCGGAATTCCAGGAAGCGTGTGCGAAGGACGTTTACCTGCGCCCGACCAACAAGAAGGCGGTCATTCCTGAGAACCTGGCCACCAAGGGCGTTACGAACAACGCCGAAGCGATGGCCGGTCTCTGGAATCCCGACTGGGATTGGTATCTCGACCATGAAGAGGACATCGTCGAGCGCGTGAACGAGATCTTCGGCCAGTAGAAGGGACATCTGCGCAAGGATCTCCGAGTTGCTGCTCGTCCCTTGCGCAACTCTTCCGATACGAGTTGGATGGACGGGGTCGTTTTCCGCGCCCCGTTTATCCAACTCGCTCGTCCCGATCGACCCACGGTGGCAATCCCAGGCGATGCCTACTCGTGGAGGGCGGATGGGTGAATCGTTGACATGGAAGCGGCAGCGCTCGCTCCCCTACGGCTTTGCGGATTCGACCGAGGGTAAACGCCTGCAGTCTCAGGCAATAGACGGAGAGACCTTGTGGCAACCGTAGAGCTCGTCAATGTCCGAAAGGTGTACAAGAGCACAGAAGCGGTTCGTCGCCTCAGTTTGCGAATCGGCGAGGGTGAGTTCTTTTCGCTTCTCGGGCCATCTGGATGTGGCAAGACGACGACGCTGCGGATGATCGCCGGCTTTGTGCGCCCGACAGAAGGTCAGGTATACATTGGCGGTCAAGAGGTAACGGACCTGCAGCCAGAGAAGCGAGAGATCGGCATCGTCTTTCAGAACTACGCGATATTTCCCCACATGAACGTCGCGAACAACATCGCCTATGGCTTGAAGGTCCGGAAGGTCAAGCGAGACGAGATCGAGCGACGCGTACGAAGCGTCCTGCAGACAGTGGGCTTGGCCGGATATGAGGGTCGTTACCAACGGGAACTCTCGGGTGGCGAGCAGCAGCGCGTGGCACTGGCGCGGGTCCTCGTGATCGAACCAAGTATCTTGTTGCTCGACGAGCCGCTCAGTGCCCTCGACAAGAAGCTGCGCGAGGAAATGAAATATTGGATCAAAGACCTTCAGCAAAAACTCGGGATCACAACCGTTTACGTCACGCACGACCAGAACGAAGCCCTGACGATGTCGGACCGCATCGCGGTGATGAACAAGGGCGCAGTTGAGCAGGTCGGGACGCCTCAGGAGATCTACGAGCAGCCAGTATCCCGCTTCGTCACCGACTTCATTGGCGAGTCGAACATTCTGGCGGGAGACGTGGCCAGCGTGAGCGACGGGACTGTCGAACTGTCATTCCTCGATCAGCGCGTCGTCGCGCCGCGGTCTCGAGACGTGCGGGTGGGTGACCGTGTGCACTTTGTCGTGAGACCAGAAAACGTGCGGCTCGGTGAAACGGCAACCGACAACTCGGTCAATGTCGTCCGGGGCAAAGTACGGAGCACGTCGTACCAGGGTTCCTTGATCCGCTACGAAATCATCGTCGGAGACCAGACCCTCGTCGCCGAGGCACAAAACACGCCAGGTGCGACCACGGGTGCCATCGCGGAGTCAATGACGGTTAGCTGGCCGGTTCAGAGTACGGCGATTCTGAGCGACTGACTTCTGCGGCAGGGAGGGATGTCGGGAGTAGCGATAACACTGACCGGGTTACAATCGGAAGCGCAGCGAGGCGAGAACAGTCTCTGGGGAAACGGCGAGGTCATCGGCAGCCGTTTCTTTATGCTGCACACGTTCACGGTGCTAGCCGTTTGAGTTGAGGAGGTTTTTGCTCGATGAGTTTGCGGATCGGGATCGACGTCGGCGGCACCAACACCGACGCCGTCCTCATGGACGGGCTGACCGTCGTCTCGAAGATCAAGACGCCCACGACCGAGGATGTCACGAGCGGCATCACGACGGCGCTCCGCCACGTTTTGGAGACCTCGGGCACGGCGACATCGCAGGTCGCCGGGGTGATGATCGGCACCACCCACTTCACCAACGCCGTCGTCGAACGCCGCCGCTTGCAGCCGACCGCCGCGGTGCGGCTGGGTCTGCCGGCGACGGCGGCACTACCGCCGATGGTCGACTGGCCGGATGAGCTCGCCGATACCCTCGGTCGACACACCTTCCTCTGCCACGGCGGCCACGAGTTTGACGGCCGCGAGATCTCGAAGTTCGACCCGGCCGAGATTAAGAAGGTCGCTAGCGAAATCACCGCGCGCGGGATTCAAGCGGTTGCCGTCTCGTCCGTCTTCTCCCCGGTCAACCCCAACATGGAGAAGGAAGCGGCGGCGATCATCGAGGCCGAGGTGCCGGGTGCGAGCGTGACACTCTCGAGCGAGATCGGCCGGATCGGCCTGCTCGAACGGGAGAACGCCGCGATCTTGAACGCCTGCCTCCGAGCACTGGCGACGGAGACGGTCGCGGCATTCAAGCGGGCCATCAGCGAGCTCGGGATCACGGCGCCGCTCTACCTGACGCAGAACGACGGGACGCTGATGAGCGCCGAGTTCGCCGAGCAGTACCCGGTGCTCACCTTTGCCTCCGGCCCGACGAACTCGATGCGGGGAGCCGCCTTCCTCTCCGGGTTGAAGGACGCGATGGTCGTCGACATCGGTGGGACGACCTCCGACGTCGGCGCGTTGACCCACGGCTTTCCCCGCGAGGCGTCGGTGGCGGTTGACATCGGCGGGGTGCGGACCAACTTCCGGATGCCCGACGTCTATTCGTTCGGCCTCGGCGGCGGCTCCCATGTGCAGCCGGAGCCCCTGAAGATCGGGCCCCAAAGCGTCGGCTACCGGCTGACGCGGGAGGCTTTGATCTTCGGTGGCAACACGCTGACGACGAGCGACATCGCGGTCGCCGCCGGCGTCGCGGAGATCGGCGACCGGAGCCGGGTGGCACACCTCGACCGGGGGTTGGTCAAATCGGCCCTGGCCCGGATCCAGGAGATGTGCGAGACGGCGGTCGATCGGATGAAGACGAGCGCAGAGGCGGTGCCGGTGATTATCGTCGGGGGCGGCAGCATCCTGGTCGCCAAGCCCATCGCTGGAGCCTCCGAGATGGTCAAGCCCGACCACTTCGAGGCGGCGAACGCGGTCGGGGCGGCGATCGCCCAGATCTCGGGCGAGGTCGACCGGGTCTACGCGCTGGAGAAGCGGTCGCGTGAGAGCGCGCTGGACGACGCGAAGGCAGAGGCGACCGCGAAGGCGGTCGAGGCGGGGGCGGACGCGGACACGGTCCAGATCGTCGACGTCGAGGATGTGCCCCTGAGCTACCTGCCCGGCAACGCCACACGCATCCGCGTCAAGGCGGTCGGCGACCTGACGTTGACGCGATAGCGACCGCCGTCGGTACAGGTTCAATCAAATTGGCCCCCGGCTCTGTCGAGAGCCCTCATGGCCTGGAAGTGCCGGGACACGCGGTGCGGCGTGCTGCCTGTGTCATTGATGTGCGCGACGCAAGGACGCACTCTCCTACTCGCGGTGGCTTTCACCCGACGAGTAACGCTCGGAGCGAGGTACATGCGACAGATCACGGCGGAGCAACTTGAAGACATCGCGCTCGGGGCGGCTGTGCTGGGCACGGGTGGCGGCGGCGATCCCTACGTCGGGAAGCTGATGGCCCAG
>JAXDKI010000578.1:0-5574 GCA_034667245.1 Thermomicrobiales bacterium
CTCGAAGCGCGTCAGCTCGTGCTGATCGTCACCGGCGCCGCCAAAGCCGACGTGCTCCACCGAACGCTGCACGAACCGATGACGGCAGACGTTCCGGCTTCCTGGCTACGGTTGGCCGGCAACCGGCTCACGGTAATCGTGGACGAGGCGGCGGTGGGGCGGTAGCCGGCAGACGGAGAGACGGAAAGACGGGGAGACGGAGAGGCGGAGAGGCGGAGAGACGGACAGAAATACGGGTCCTCAGTCCTCAGTCCTCGGTGGGTCGCCGACTTCTGGGCGCAGGGCGTCGAGGACGCGTTGGTGAGTTAGGGGGTCGACGGAGAGGACGATGCCGCCGACGTTGCGGGGATCGGGTTTGTTGTAGCGGTGGGGGCGGCCCCAGACGTCGGTGACGAGACCACCGGCCTCGCGGACGACGACTTCGGGGGCGGCGAAGTCCCACTCCCAGGCCATGCTCGGGCGGCCGTTGACGTAGAAGCCGACGAGGGCGTCGGCGCGGTGAATTGGCGGGACGAAGTGGCGCACCGTGACGCCAAGCGGCGAGGTGGACGGCGCGCCGGCGCCGAGGCGGTCGGCGGCGCGTTGAAGCAGCGGGAGATTGTCGGGGGCGCCAAACCAGAAGCTGGTCATCAATCGCGGTGCCTCGTCAGGTTGGACGGGCGCGAAGTGGAGTGGTTGGCGCTCGCCGGCGCGCTCGATCCAGGCGCCGAGACCGGTGGCGGCGGCGAGCAGTGTGTCAGTAGTGGGTTGGTAGAGGACGCCGAGGGTGGGGCGGCCGTCTTCGACGAGGGCAATCAGGACATCGAATTCGCCGGTACGATCGACGAACTGCTGGGTGCCGTCGATGGGATCGACCACCCAGCAACGCGCGGCGGCGAGCCGGGACTGGTCGTCCGCACCTTCCTCGGTCAGGATCGCGTCGGTGGGGAAGGCGGAACGGAGGGCGCCACGGATGATGCGATCGGCGGCGAGGTCGGCGTCGGTGACGGGGGATCCGTCGCCCTTGGTATAGCTGGCTGCGGCGGCGCGCTCGTAGAGATCCCGAACGGTTGCGCCGGCCACTTTGACCGCTGCCGTCGCGACCGCGAGCTCGTGCTCAAGTGTTGCCATCGGATCTCCCACGTTTCTCGCTCCCGGTATCGTCCGCATAGCCAGACTCATGAGGCGAGACTATACCCGAGGAGATGTTCGCGACGTGTCGACGGCGATGGAGCGCGGCGTCCCGAAGAGGAACCTGACGAGGGTCGACGATTCCGCTAACATGTGCGTCGACACCCTAGCGCCGACGCGACGCGTCGGATATGGTGTGCATGATCGTGGGACCCGGAACGGTGGGGCGCCAGCGTGGCGTGAGTCCGGGGTGGGAGTTGGTAGAAGGACGGAGGGCATCGGTGTCGAACCCAACGACTGAGACGGGGCTGCGGCGGGGACGACGCTGGTTGACGGTTTTCGCGGTGCTCGCCTTGAGCGCCACGATGCTGGCGGCCTGCGGCGGTGACGACGACAAGGGTGGCGGCGGCGGTGAGGCGACGACGGCGCCGACGAAACCGGCGGCGGCCGCGACCACCGCGACCGGAGCGGGCACTGCGAAGGCCGGTTCGCCGGTCGCCTCGCCAAAGGCCGGATCGCCGGTGGCTGGCTCGCCAGTGGCGGGGACGCCGACGGCCGGATCCCCGGTCGCCTCGCCGAGTTCCTAATCGTCGGTGTCCGGCCGAGCGTCGCTTAGCGCGCACGCCGGGCTGTCGGTGATTCCGATGTGACACCTGAAGCGCCCCGGTGCCAAAGCCGGGGTGCTTCATGGTGTTCGCCGCACCGCACGCGAACCCCTTGATTCGCCGTTCAACGGGTGCCAAACCTCCTCGCGATAGTCCCCTTCTCTTTGGCGTGGCCCGACCGTATGGCGGCACGCTCGTCTGTTTGACCTGAGATAATCCGATTGCCCCGTGTCGCGATGCGGAGGGTCGGCGACAGATCGCCGACCCGATGGTTCGTGGTGTGTCTGCCGATGGCCGAGCTCTCGCCACAACAGCGGCGCATCGTCGAAGCTCCGGCGGGACGGCATCTCCTTGTCCTCGCTCCGCCGGGAAGCGGGAAGACGCGGACGATCGCCGAGCGCGTCGCCTTTTTGCTGTCATCGGAGATCACGGCGCCGGAGCAGGTGCTGGCGATGACGTTCACCGAACGCGCCGCGGCGGAGTTGACGGGACGCCTGGAGCGCTACGGCCGGCCGGGAGTCACGTCGGGGACGTTTCATCGCATCTGCGCCCAGTTGCTGCGGGACCACGGTGGGGAGATCGGGCTGCGACCTCCACTGAGGGTCGTTGACGAACGACAGCGGGGCGTCGTGGTCGCGGCGGCAGTTGCGGAGACGCTCGATCGCCGGATCGACGAACGACAGCTCCGGCAACTGCGTTCCTGCATCAGCCGGCGGAAGTGCGCCAATCTGCCGTATCGGGCAGCAGCCGCGGAGAGCCCGTTTGGACCGGACGAGACGCAGGCGATCGACGAGGCGTACTGCCGTCTCCTGGCGGAGGTCGGCGCGCTCGACTTCGACGACCTGATCGTCGAGGCGTCGCGGTTGCTCTGGGATGTTCCCGACGTAGCCGGTCGTGTCCACCGGCGTTTCCGCTACGTCTTCGTCGACGAGTTCCATGACGTCTCTCCCGAGCAATATCGCCTGCTGCGCGCGTTGATCCCGCCGACGGTCGCGGGTCGACAACTGTTGGTGGTGGCAGATCCCAACCAGGCGATCTTCGGTTTCCGTGGGGCCGACCCTGCCCAGATGCTCCACGCACTGCGGCGCGACTACCGGCCCGTTGAGTACGAGCTCGCCGAGAATCACCGCTCGGCGGGGAACATCGTGCGGGCGGCGGGACGGGTCATCGGCGCCAATGGAGGTGCGGGTGCTGGCAGACCCGTCCTTCCGGATCACCACCCGATCCGCGTTATCCGCTGTGTCGACGACGAGGACGAGGCGCGTTGCCTCCTCGCCCTGATCGGACGAGCGCGTGCGGCGGGATACCGGTACGACGAGATCGCGGTGCTCTACCGGCAGCACAAGCGGGCCGATCGGGCCGAGGCGGCGTTGCTGGCCGGCGGCGTCCCGATCCGGCGAGTACGTCCGGGTCGCTTCTTCGACGAGCCGGCGGTCCAGGAGGCGTTGCGGTACCTGGAGTTGATCGCGGCGCTGCACGATGACAGCTTTGTTCCGGCGCTCAACTAGCCACGGGTGCTCGTCGACGAGCTGACGATGATCCACCTTCGCCGGCTGGCTGCCGCCAATGGGATCGGGCTTGGGCAGCTCGCGTACCGCGACGATCTGCTCGCCGCCCATTGCACGCCGCTGACGCGGTTCGCGATCGAGGGATTTCGGGAGACGATCGCGGCGGAATTGACGCCGCTGGCTGAAGAGCCGGTGGCGTTGATCGTCGAGCGGTTGCTCGAGTGTCTCGGCCGGCGGCGCGATCCGATCCCGTGGGCCGATCGGGCGGCGCTCCGGGACACGCTTGACTATCTGGGGCGACCGCTCGAACCGGTAGTCGAATGCCTGGAAGCGGCGAGGGTGGCCGGGCGACCGTTCGCGGTTGTGGCCGCCGACGATCTGGACTGCACGATCGGAGCAGCGATCCTGCGCGCGGTTCTGCACGACTATCTCGGCCATCCGGCACCGGTGCATTTAGGGGCTGCCAGCGGTGCTGAAGCCTTCACCATCCTCCTGTCCGGCGCCCCTGCACGGGGCGCGGACGTGGTGATCGCACCGCGGGTCACGCGCACGGTCACGTTCGGTGTGGCGGCGCAGGCATGGCGTCTCGGGCAGATGCTGCTCATGCGATGCGAACGGCTGGGCGAGGAGCGGTTCGTCGTCTACGACCTGGAGACCGGCAGCAATCTACCGAACTCGGCCGAATTGGTCGAGGTCGGTGCCCAGATGGTCGAGGGCGGAAGGCTGACCGAGAAGACTTTTCGGCGGCTCGTCCGTCCATCGGGGCCGGCGGCGATCGGCCGGGACGCCGAGGAGCTGCACGGGATCAGCTGGATTGACGTTGCGGAAGCGCCGTCGCCGGCAGAGGTGCTTCCCGAGTTCTTCGCCTTTGCCGGGGATGCGATTCTGGCCGGTCACTTCGTCGCGGGGTTCGACGATCTCGTCATGCGGCGGGTCGCCCGGTCGTGTGGTCTGTCGCCGCCGGACAATCCGATTCTCGACACCTGTGTGCTCGCCCGCCGGTTGCTGCCCGATGACGCACACGATCTGGCCTCGATGGGGAGGGAGTTCGGCGCGACGGCGGCGCAGACGCACCGTGCGCTGCCTGACGCAACGCTGAACGCGCAGGTGCTGATCGGGTTGATCGAGCGACTGCAGCGGGAGCGCGAAATCGACGCGCTGTCGGAACTGCTGCCGCTGGTCGCGCTCGGGATCCGGGCCAGCGGCGTAGGGACCGAAGCGGACAACGCACTACTGGTCCGGTTGGGAGCGCGGGCCGCAGCACTCGGTCACGGCGGCGACTGCCTCCGTCTCTACGGCGACCTCGGCGCGGACGATGTCGCGAGTGCGACTGCCTGGCTGGCCGACGCAAACCCTGGTGACGTCGAGGACGATGCGGAGTGGGCACGAATCTGTCGCCGCTGGCGGGAGACGGTCGACGACTACTGCCGCGGCACGGGCGACCACAGTCTGGGCGCCCTTCTTCACTATGCGGCGCTGGCCAAGGAGGTGGACTACGTCCCCGATCCTGCCGGGGAGGGCCGCGTGACGATGCTCTCGATCCACAGTGCCAAGGGGAAGGAGTGGCCGGTCGTCTTCGTGATCGGAGCGGAGGACGACCAGTTCACGTTCAAGGATGAAGAGATCGAGGAGGGCCGGCGGGTCTTCTACGTGGCGATGACGCGGCCGAAGCGGCGTCTGGTGGTGCTGTGGGCGGCGCATATCGCGGGTCGGTCCAAGCAACCGACGCGGTATCTCCGGGACATCCCGGAGGAGTTGCTGGAGTGGCGGTGACGCGAGCGCGACGGAATCTGGGCGGCTTCGTGGGTCGAGGTATCGGTTGTAACAGGAAATTGGTTCGGCTGTGCCGACGGGACCCGGCCGCGCGCTCCCACTCGTGGCGGTCTCTGCCGTGGCAGGGGACCGTCCTGCGGCGCCTGCCTGGGACGGCGGTGGGGACGGCGGGCCGCTCCGGACGGTGGTGACTGGGAGTCAACCGGGAGCGGGTGACCCAGAGGGTACCCGCACTGCCCAGGCCCGCCCTCCTCCCACTTTGTCAAAAATAGATTTGGATGGGCAAAATCACCCCGGCCTTGCCGAGTCAGGGCCGCGCTGTTGGCCGCGACAGGACGAACGGGACGGGTGATCTTCGCGACGTGTGCTCGGGTCTCGCCGCGGGCAACCTTATTGCACCGGCGGTGTGGTGTCGCGCATCCAGGGGGTGACGGTGATGCCGATGAGTATTCCTTCCGGTCCGAGCAGGTGGGTGACGGTCTGGCCCCACGGCTCGGTCCGTGCCGTCACCAGGAGTTTGTATCCCCGCGCCGCGAGCTCCGCCGTCGCGGCTTCGATGTCGTCGACGTCGAATTCGA
>JAXDKI010000579.1:0-9798 GCA_034667245.1 Thermomicrobiales bacterium
ACCGAATCGTTGCGCTACGGATTCCGCGTGGTCGTCTTGGGGATTCCCTGCGATCCCCGCTGGCGCACCCCAGCGGGGCTGTCACTCGTTGGACCGGGATACTTTGGGTACGACGCGGAGTACGTTCCGGTGGAGGAACGTTTCGCCTGACCAGTGGATCTGCACCCGGCACCGCAGACGGGATCGCGCGAGCAGAGGAGAAGGGAAAGCATGGCGACAAAGCAATCGACGGCGGGGGGTGTCCTCACCGAGGATGAGGCGTTAGAGATCATCTCCTATCTCGTCGCCTCGGCTGAGACATCGCTGTCGGAGCCGAGTCACTACGCGATCTTTCGTCTCATCGACGCCTCGAGCAGGATGATCGGCTTGATGCTCGATCACGAGACACCGCGGACAGGAGAGTTCTTGCGCCGATTCAAAGCCGAGGTGGATCAGAAGAAGGTTTGGATGATGTGGGACAGCGAGGCATTCTTCGATTTCGTGCGGACGGCACCGGCCGGGGTCGCGGCGGAGGCCAAGCGGCTTGCCGCAGTCGACGACCTTGAGGTCAAGGAGGCGAACGCGTGAGCGCCGGCATGCAGGCAGACCAGTTCTTTGAGGTCCTGAAGAGCCGACGGGTCGTTCGATCCTACACGGACGAGCCGGTGAGCGACGACGATCTGTGGAAACTCGCCCAAGCGGGCCGGTGGTCGGCAAACGGCGGGAATATGCATCCGCACCGCTTCCTCATCACCCGAGACGCGACCCAGATCCGGCTCATGCGTACGTTTGCCCCCGGCATGCTGGTCACGCCGCCGGCGGTCGTCGTCCTCCTGACCGACCGTGAGGTGGCAGCGCGCTTGAAGTGGAATCTCGACGCGTCGTACATCCACTGGGTCGACACGGGCACTGCCGCGCAAAACATGATGAACATGGCGCACGCACTCGGGCTCGGCACCTGTCCCGTGACGTCGTACAGCAAGTCGGGAGTTTCGGCGATCCTCGGGTTGCCGCCTCACCTGATCCCGGAGCTCCTCCTGATGGTTGGACACCCCAAGCCGGTCTCTCGCGAACTGCGGGCCGATGCGCCAAAGCCAATCACCACGCGCGATCTCACGTACTGGGAGGCGCCAGGCCGGCACGATCCGACGTAGCGGCCAGGTCGGCCGGAAGGACCCAACTACCGTCCATTCCATTCCGGCCGGATATTCACAGGAGGAAGCATGTCCGACGAACCATCCACGTCGACAGGTGTATTGATGGAGGAGGAGGCGATGCAATTGATCGCCTTCCTCGTCAGCGCGTCGGAGTTATGCATCAAGGAGCCGACCTACTACGGTACCTTCCGTCTCATCGATGCGGCGAGCCGTTTGATGGGCTTCATGCTGCAGCACAATCCGTCCCGGACCAGCGAGTTCTTGCAGCGCTTCAAAGAAGAAGTCGATACCAAAAAGGTCTGGATGATGTTCGACCGGCAAGCGTACTTCGACTTCCTCCAGTCGGCACCGGCGCAAGTAGCCGCTGAGGTGAAACGCCTCACGGACGAGGATCGCGCCTCTCAGAAGGAGACGCCGGCATGAGTAGCACGTCGCTGGCAGACCAGATGTATGAGGTGATGAAGACGCGGCGGGCAGTGCGCACGTTTACCGATGAGCCCGTCGCGGACGATCTTCTCTGGAGGGTCGTGCGATCGGCGCGTTGGGCGTCGAACGCAAGCAACCGGCACGTCCACAAGTTTCTCATTACCCGAGACCGAGACAAGATCGCGATCATACGGTCTTTCTCACCCGGGATGCTCAACGCGCCGCCTGCCATCATCGCCATTCTCACCGATCAGGAAGCGGTGCAGCGCGAACAGCTGCAGCCGGGAGATAACGCCAACGACATCGATATCGGAACCGCCGCGCAGAATATGATGAATATCGCGCACGCGCTTGGGCTCGGGTCATGTCCGGTCACCTCGTTCAGCAAGTCGGGGGTCGCCACGGCGATCGCTCTCCCGCCGCACCTGACCCCCGAGCTTCTGCTTATGGTCGGTCATCCGCAGGCCGTGCCGCGCCAATTGGGCGGCGCCGCACCAAAGCCTCTCAGCGCACGTGACCTCACCTATTGGGAAGACGCCGGCCGACATGAGCCGTAGGTGATCGGCTCGAAACCTTACCCCTCCGCCGTACCGAGGTGAGGGATCAACAGCGAGGGTAGACCTGTGAGGCTTCTCGACAAGCAGAACATCGAAGACATCGCGATCGGTTCGGCGGTGCTCGGCACCGGCGGCGGCGGCGATCCGTATCTCGGCAAACTCGCCTCGCAGCGGGCGATCGACGAGTACGGCCCTCTCAAACTGGCGACGATCGACGAACTGCCAGACGACACCCTGGTCGTCTTCCCGTTCGGGATCGGGTCGCCGGTGCCGTTTCTCGAGCGGATCACCATCAACAACGACGTGATGTACGCCTACCAGGCGATGCAGCGGTACCTCGGTCGCGAGATCGGCGCGATGATGTCGATCGAGATCGGCGGGATGAACTCGGTCGTGCCGTTCGCGGTCGCCGCCCGTCTCGGCTTGCCGGTGATCGACGGCGACTGCATGGGCCGCGCCTTCCCCGAGATCCAGCTCGTAACGTTGACCATGTACGGTCACAAGGCCGCGCCGCTGGCGGTCGCCGACGAGCACGGCAACGTGGCGATCATCGACTCGATCGACAACTTTTGGGCGGAGCGTCTGGCGCGCCCGATCGCCGTCGAGATGGGTGCCATCTCCGGCGGTGTCGGCTTCCCGATTACCGTCGGCGAGTTGCGCGAGGCGGCGGTGCTCGGTACGGTGACGCTCGTCGAGCGAATCGGCGCCGCGATTCGCGAAGCGCAGCGGGCGCATCGTGATCCGGTCGATGCGGTGACGGCGACGACCGGCGGGTTCCGCGTCTTCAGCGGTCGGATCGTGGACGTCAGCCGGCGGACCGAGCGCGGCTGGGCGCTCGGCGAGACGCGCATCGCCGGGCTGGACCAGTTCGCCGGCCGCGAGATGACGGTGCGTTTCCAAAACGAGCACTTGGTCGCGATTGAGAACGGCGAGGTCGTCGTCTCCGTGCCCGACCTGATCGCCATCCTCGACACCGAGCGCGGCGAGCCGATCACGACCGAGAATCTGCGCTACGGTTTCCGCGTCACCGTGATCGGCGTCCCATGCGATCCGAAGTGGCGGACGCCCGCCGGTCTCGCGCTCGCCGGCCCCCAGCACTGGGGATACGACGTCGAGTTCGTGCCGGTCGAGGAGCGCTTCGCGACGGCCTCGGTCGTATGAGCCTCCGTCTCACCGCTGCCGATCTTCCGGACCTAGCAAGAGGAGCGGCGTTCCTCGGAACGGGCGGCGGTGGGAATCCGTACGTCGGCCGGCTGATGGTCGAGCTGGCAATGCGCGAGACCGGTCGCGAGCTCGAGTTGTTGGACCTGGCCGATCTGCCGGACGACGCGCTGGTGATCCCAACGGCGATGATGGGAGCGCCGACCTGCATCGTCGAGAAGCTGCCGGAGGGGAACGAGGCCGCGGCCTCGTTTCGGCGGCTGGAGCGTCATCTTGGGAAGCAAGCGTTCGCAACGATGCCGATCGAGGCGGGCGGCGTCAACTCGATGATTCCGCTCGTCGTCGGTCTCCGTCTCGGCATCCCGGTGGTCGACGCCGACGGGATGGGTCGCGCGTTTCCCGAGCTGCATCACGAGACCTTCCACATCTACGGCGTCTCCGGGACACCCTTGGCGATCACCAACGACCACCACGACCAGTCGGTCGTCGAGACGCACGACAACGAGACGATGGAGTGGTTGGCGCGCGGCCTGACCATCCGAATGGGGGGAGTCGCCTACATCGCCGAGTACCCGATGGACGGCGCCACGGCGAAGCGCGTCTCAGTCGCCGGCACGATCGGGATCGGCCTGAAGATCGGGCGAGCGATCCGGTACGCCCGGGAGCATCACCTCGACCCATTCGCGCATCTGATCGCCACGCTGGAGACCACGAACTATCGCCCAGCGAAGACGATCTTCTCCGGCAAAATCGTCGAGGTGTTTCGGCGCACCTCAGAGGGGTTCGCCAAGGGGACTGTTCGCATTCAGGAGTTGGACGGACCCAATGGACGGCTGCCGGAACTCCTGGAGATCGAGTTCCAGAACGAAAACCTGATCGCGCGCGTCGATGATCGCATCCTGGCCGTCGTGCCCGACCTGATCTGCGTCCTCGATGGCGAGACGGCGGAGCCGATCACGACCGAGGAGCTGCGCTACGGGCAGCGGGTCAAGGTCCTGACGGTGACGGTGCCGGAGATCATGCGGACGCCGGAAGCACTCAAGGTCTGGGGTCCACGTCAATTTGGATTCGACGTCGACTATGTGCCGATGGACGGGGCGGCGAGATGAGCAGCGCGAAGGAGCGTCGGCAGTGATCCGGATGGCGACGGACGTTGGCGGAACATTTACCGACATCGTCTGGGTGAACGAGGAGACGGGAGAAGTCCGGGCCGATAAGGCTCAGACGACGCCACGCGACGTCGTCCAAGGGGTGCTCAACGCGGTTGCAAAGACGCGGGTACCGGCGGACGACGTTAGCATGTTTGTCCATGGCTCGACGGTGGCGACGAATGCGCTGATCGTCAAGGGCGGCGGGACGACGGGTCTGATCGCAACCAAGGGATTCCGCGACTCGTTGGAGATCCGGCGGGTGAACCGGCCGGACGAGCACATCTACAACATCTTCTGGCGCAAGCCGGAGCCGTTGGTGCCGCGTCGCCTGCGCCTGGAGATCTCGGCCCGGATGCGGTTCGACGGCGAAGAGATGGAACCCGTCGTCCGATCCGAGGTCGAGTCCGCCGTGGCGGCGTTTCGCGCGGCGGGCGTCGAAACCGTGGCTGTCTGCCTTCTCCACGCCTATGCCGATCCGCGTCACGAGCTGGCTGTCCGCGACATCGTCCTGGAGCTTTGGCCGGACGTTTATGTCTCGCTCAGCCACGAGGTGGCGCGCGAGATCCGCGAGTACGAGCGGGTCAGTTCGACGACGATCGACGCCTATGTCAAGAAGCCGGTCGTCGGGTACCTGAGACGGCTGCGTCGGGCGCTCGTGGAAGACGTCGGGATGGGGAGCGACCCGCTGATTGCGAATTCGGCGGGTGGCGTCTCGACGGTCGAGACGATCGCGCGGGCACCTATCCAGATGATCGCTTCGGGTCCGGCCGGCGGTGCGATCGGGGCGGCCTACTTGGCGGGCCGGATCGGTCTGCCGAATCTCGTCACGGCGGACGTCGGCGGGACGAGCTACGACGTCTCGCTGGTGGTCGACGGCAAGACGGTGCTGCGGACGGAGCACGAGGTTCTCGGCTACGCCGCGAAGCTGTCGAGCGTCGACGTGCGTAGTGTCGGGGCGGGCGGCGGCAGCATCGCCTGGGTCGACGACGGCGGCCTGCTGCACGTCGGCCCGAAGAGCGCCGGGGCCGACCCAGGCCCGATGTGTTATGACAAGGGCGGGGAGGAACCGACAGTTACGGACGCCGCGGTTGTCGCCGGATTGATCGACCCCGAGCGTTTTGCCGGTGGCGAGATCAAGTTGGACGCGGATCTCGCCCGAAAGGGCGTCGAGCGCGTCGCCGCGGATCTGAAGCTGAACCCGTTGGCGTCAGCCGAGGGCATCCTCACCGTCGCACGCAACAACATGGCGAACGTGACGCGGCAGATCCTCGTCGGACAGGGGTACGATCCTCGCGACTTCGCGCTGCTGTCGTTCGGTGGAGGTGGCGGGCTCTTTGCGAGCGAAGTGGCACGGAGCCTGGACATCCCGACCGTCGTCGTGCCGGTCCATCCGGCGGCATTTTCGGCCTGGGGCATGCTCAGCGCCGACATCGTCGGCAGTTTCGCCCGCAGCTACGTCCGGCCCATCGACAAACTCGATACGGCCGTCGTCCAACGGTTGTTCGACGAGATGGAGAGCGATGCAACCGAGTTGATGTCGGACGCCAATATCGCAACCGACGCAGTCGCGGTGGAACGGTCGGTCGACGCGCGGTACGAAGGACAGGGGCATGAGGTCGAGGTCTCTCTCGATGCCGTCGCATTGGAGAACGGTCTCGCCGTGACACTCGCCGAACGGTTCGACGAGCTGCATGAGATTCGCTACGGGCACCGGATGGCGAGCGCCCGAGAGACGGTCACTTTCAGATTGCGCGCGTTCGGTCGGATGAAGAAGCTGCGGTTGGATGAGCTGCCGCAATCTGGCAGCGACCCAAGCGCCGCAGTGATGGGACGACGACCGGTCTACCTCGCGGGCGCCTCCCGCGACTGCGGCGTCTACGACCGTTCGCGGCTGACGGTCGGCAATGTTATCGCGGGCCCGGCCATCGTCGAGGAACCGGCGCACGTGACCGTCGTACTGCCCGGCGACGAGCTACGGGTCGACCGATTCGGCAATCTCGTCATCACCGTAGGAGCCTAGGCCATGGCAGTCACAACCGCCGTCGATCCGATTACCCTCGCGGTCGTTCACAACGCCCTCACCACCGCGGCGCGAGAGATGCGCGACACCATCCAGCGTACATCGTTCGCACCGGTGATCTACGAGGATCGCGACTTTGCCTGCGGTCTGCTGGATGCCGAGGGCGCGACCCTCGCGGAGGCACCGGGGTTGACCGCCTTCATGGGCACGCTCAGCCCGTGCTGGCGGCGCTGCCTCCAGACAATCGATCGGAATGACCTGGCACCGGGCGACGTGATCATCGTCGCCCTGCCCGACTACACAGGGTCGCATCCGGCCGACATGGCGCTCTTTTCGCCGATCTTTCACGGCGACCGGATCTTTGGGTTCGCGGCGAGCAAAGCACATCTGATCGACGTGGGTGCAAAGGATCCCTATCCGGTCGACTCGACCGATGCCTTTCAGGAAGGTTTGAGATTGCCGCCGGTCAAGCTGTACCGGCGGGGAGTGCTCAACGAGGAGATCGGCGGGATCATCCGGGTCAACTCGCGGGCACCGGAGGTGATCTGGGGGGACATTCACGCCCAGATTGCCTCATTCCGCGTGGGGGACCGCGCCTGCCAGCGGCTGCTCGACAAGTATGGGTTCCAGACCGTCACTGCCTGCATCGCCGAGATGTATGACCACGCCGAACGGCTGGCACGAGCGGCGATCAGGAGGATGCCGGCCGGAACGTGGTCCGCGGAAGATCACCTCGACGATAACGGCGTAGAACGGGGCAAACCGGTGCCCGTGAAAGTCTCGATCACGATCGACCCCGAGGCGGCGGAGATTACGTTCGACTACACAGGGTCGGCGCAGCAGCAGGTCGGTCCGACGAACGCGCCGGTGATCGGGACGATCTCGATCTCGCGGATGATGGGCAAGATCCTGACGTCCCCCGAAAGCCCAGCCAACGAGGGATCGTTTCGTCCGATCAAAGTGATCGCACCGGAGGGGTCCGTCTTCAACGCCTCCTCGACGGCGCCGACCAATCTCTACGGATGGCCCGAGATGAACGCCGTCGAGGCGATCATCCACGCGCTCGGAGGCGTCTTTCCGGACAAGCTGCCGGCGGGATCGGGCGGCGATCTCTGCGGCGTCCTTCGCTACGGGTTCTACCCCGACACCGGCAAGATCTGGTACGAGGCGAACATCGAGGGCGTCGGACAAGGGGCGAGCGCCTGGGCCGACGGCGAGAGTGCGATGGTCCACATCTCTGAGGCCTGCTCGCGCAACCTCCCGGTCGAGATCGAGGAGACGAAGGACCCGGTGATCGTCGAGCGCTACGAATTGATCCCCGACAGCGGCGGCGCCGGTCGGTTCCGCGGCGGTCTCGGCGTCCGGCGGGACTACCGTCTACAGTCGGCGGCACGGGTGATCTCGGTGCTGGAGCGGTGCACGTCGCCACACTGGGGCGTCGCGGGTGGCAAGCACGGAGCACCGAACTACGGCGTGCTCGAATCTTCGATCCACGGCACCGTTCAGATCATGAAGCTCCCCGACACAGCGATGGCGGAGGGTGACCTGATCTCGATCCGGACGGGTGGAGGCGGCGGCTACGGCGACCCGTTCGAGCGCGAACCTGCCGCGGTGATGCGCGACGTGCTCGACGGCTACGTGACGGAGCACGCGGCCAGGACAGACTACGGCGTCGTGATCCATGAGGCGACGCAAGCCGTCGACGACGCGGCCACTTCCGCTGTCCGGCGAGAGACGTATGCCTGACGTTTGCGCCTAATCGATGGAAAGAACGACGCCGGCAGGAGACTTGTCCCAACCGTTCTGTCGCGCTTCGTCCTCCGTCACCTTCAGGTAGAGAGTATCCTCCTTGAAGTCGGCGATCTGGTCGAAGGGGATGAAGAGGCGCTGGCGGTGGAGCAGGCCCCTCTCGACGACGATGTAGTCGGGTCGACCATCCTCGGGATCCTCCGGAATGAAGGCGAGGACGGTCCCGATCGATTCGCCGGCGGCGTCGATCACCTCCGCATCCTCGAAGAGTCGCCAATCCGCCAAGACGTCGACAGCTGGTTCTTCCCTCGGCTGGTCGTCCTCGATCACGTCCACTCCGCCCTCCTCACCGGGGTCGCCACCGGACCGGTCAAAAGGTGACGCAGTTATCGAGCCACGGCCGCCAGTAGGTGGACGGCGGCGAGAACGGAAAATCCGAGCATGATCTTCCGATCGCCACGGCGACGACCAAGGTAGAGCTGGGAAGCAGCGCGCAACAACCACCAGCCGGCGATCCAAAGTGGGAGCAGGGCGCCGGCAGCTCCGTCCGGCCAGCGCCACCAGAGCAGGTCAGCGATCCCGATGGAGATCAGGACGTAGCTGGCCGCGTGGTTCATCACCCAGGCAATGCCGTAGACGTCGGCGCGGGTGGTCGTGTAGTGGATCGGACCGAGCCTGAGCGGGCTTAGCGGCTCTCCGGTACCCGGGATAGCGTTTCGAAAATCGAACAGCCTCGGCATGAAGATGTGCACCACGCCGAGAGCCGACGTAAACGCGCCACAGATCAGCATGGCAACAAGGATGAGCGTATCGGCCTTCATGTCCCTTGGATTCTGCCTTCAACTCATCGGCTGAGATCGTGTCACGCCGGGACGTGAATTCCGACTGCGGCCGCATGCGCCACTGCACGCGCGGACGGTGCGTTTCCCCAGACCTCGACGGCGTGACCCAGGCGTTCCCCTTGCCAGAGTGGAACCGTGCACGTGCGTCGGAGGAGGTTTTTCCAGAGTTGGGCGTTGGCGAAGGTGGTTTCGTCGGCGCTGAAGAGCTCGAAGACGGAGCGGGCCGCGACGAGGATCAATTTCTGCTTGGCGCGGCTGAGGGCAACGGTCAGCCGCCGGGGATCCAGCAGGAAGTCACCGGTCGCGATCAGGTACTCGCGGTCGCTCTCCGTCGCGCTGACGATGATGACGGCGCGCTCGTCGCCCTGGAAGCGCTCGACGGTGTCGACGGCGGCGATGCTCGTGACCGGCGACGTTGGGAACCGGAGCGCGAGGTCGTCGAGGACTTCCTTCAATGCCGACCGTTGCGCCCGGTGCGGGACGACGATCCCGTAGCCATCCCGGGCTTCACCGTAAAGGCGTGCATCCGTGAGTGCGGCGAAGACGGGCGCCATCAGGTCACGCTCGAACGGGTTGCGGTGCTGGCTCTCCGACTCGTCGTGGACGACGACGACGAGGGGATAGTCAGGCGCGAGGACCCCGGCGACAAAGGGATCCGGGAATCCGAGCGGTGGCAGCGTGTCCTGTCGTTGCGAGTGGTAGTCGATGCCATCGTGGCGGTAGACCTCCTGGCGGAGGAACTCGGCCATGTCGGCG
>JAXDKI010000580.1:0-4535 GCA_034667245.1 Thermomicrobiales bacterium
CTGGAAAAGGACCCGCACTTCCCGCCGCCCCGCCGCAGATCAGTGTCCAGCTCCAACCGCGCCGACACGCGGGGGCCATGCCCGGCTTGAAGATCCGGTGAGTCGCCCAACCGGCGGCCTTCGCTTGGTGGGAGGGCACCGTCGCCGGCGACAAGCTGCAGCATATGGTCGTCGTCGGCGACACGGGCGTCACTCGGGAGGTTTACGCTTTCACCTGGACCGCACCCGTGTCCGAATCGATGGCCTTGCCCAGGAGGGACCAGATCTGGGTCGCTAGGCGCCGCGTCCGCTCCGGTCTTCCCGGGTAGTTGCCTGGCCAGCGGTGCGTGACCGAACCAAGCTGGAAACAGCGCCACCCAGCCAGGCTGCGATAACCATGACGAGCGGCACCAGAGCCGACGTCGGCGGAGGCTCGGTGCGGACGTGCGCGGGCAGATCGCGCAACGCCCGGTCGGCGACGCGTGCCAGGGCGACCGCCAGATGGACGGGCAGCCAAAGTGCCGGCACAGTCACCGCCCAGCTCCTCTCACGCCCTGGCGCGGTTGCGGCGATAACTGCTCCCGCGACGGTGAAGCCAATCGCGGCGCTGAGGTAGTCCGAAGGGCGCGTGATCAGCACGAGGGTCAGGGTCAGACCCCCACTGACCAAAAGACGTGGCAGAAATCCCTCGTCCCCACGGAGGCTCCAGACGACCGCCGCTCCCGCGGCGATCCACAGCAAGCCGGCGATGCCGTTGATCGTTCGCGCCGCCTGACCGTCGGCGGCAATCGCTCCGCCGACCAAAAGCGCGGCGGCAATAAGACCGACAAAGCCCAGCTTTCCCCGCTGTTCAGCATTTTCACGTAGAGCCATGAAGCCGTGTGACCTCCGTCGCCGACCAGGCCGACCGGCGCCGGCCGGTCGAGTTGACAAGCATATTCCGAAGCGCCGCGCCGAGTGCGGCACGGCTGCTATAATCTCGACGGCACCGCCGGAAAGGCGGACTTTGCCCTCGTAGCTCAATGGATAGAGCGTCTGGCTTCGAACCAGAAGGTTGGGGGTTCGATCCCCTCCGAGGGTACCGCTTCCGCTGACAGTTCCAGACCGCGTGAGATCACCGCCGCGGCTGCGGCGTGGAAGGGTTCGGCATGCGCGCCCATATCCTCTCGATCGGCAGCGAGCTGATACTCGGTCACCTAACCGACACCAATGCCACGTTTCTTGCCCAGGAACTCGCCACCCTCGGAATCGAGCTGCTCCACGTCACCCAGGTCGGCGACGATCGCGCCCGACTCGCCCAGACCATTAGGAGCGCTGCTGACGGCGCCGAGCTCGTCGTCTGCTCCGGCGGCGTTGGCCCCACGGATGACGACCTGACGCGTGAGGCGATTGCCGACGTCATGGGGGAGACCCCGGAGATCGACCCTGGGCTGCTGGCGACCCTTGAAGCCTTCTTTGCCGGACGCGGTCTGACTATGCCTGCCCGTAACCGTAAGCAGGCCTGGCTGATCCCGTCCTCCGAGCCGCTGGCCAATCCGGTCGGCACCGCGCCCGGTTGGTTCGTGCGCCGCGGAAACGGGATCGTCGTCTCGATGCCGGGTGTGCCGCGCGAGATGACCCGGATGTGGCGTGAGCAGGTCGTGCCGCGGCTACAGGAGCGGTTGCCCGCGCGAGCGATCCGGTCGATCACCTTCCGTACGATCGGCATCGGTGAGTCCGCGGCCGAGCAACTCCTCGAGGATCTGGTCAAGATCCCCAATCCGACCGTCGCCACCTACGCGAAGGACGACGGCGTCCACGTCCGCGTTACCGGCGTCGCCGAAACGGCCGAGGCCGCGGACTTGCTCCGCGACGGAGCGGCGCGGGAGGTCGAGGCGCGTCTGCAGCGATACATCTACGGGACCGACGGAACTTCGTTGCCGTCCGCCCTGGTCGGATTGCTGCGTGAGCGCGGGCTCACCCTCGCCATCGCCGACCGTGGCGGAGGCGGTCGCCTTGCATCGCTCATGCTCGCCGAGCCGACTACTGGCGAGGTCCTCCGCGGTGCGACCGTCGGCCCCGCCCACGACGCATCTGCTGGTGAGCTCGCCGCCGAGGCACTCGCCTCGACCGGCGCACCGCTCAGCGTCGGCATCGCCGTTCAGTCCCGTCCGAGTGAGTCCGTCTACGAGGGCACGATCTCCATCGCGATCGCGGGCGCCGCGACATTCGACGAATCGTTCCCGATCCGGTCGTCCTTCGAGGAGATTCAGCGCCGGTCCGGACTCAACGCGGCGGACGTGCTGCGCCGGTCGCTGCTCGACTTGACGTAATCATCGGGGACACAAGGTCCAAGGGGCAGGAGCGAATCGGTGCAGCGGCTATCTCAAGCCGGTCGCGTACGACCCGATGATCTCGGTTTGTCTGGCATGCATCCCGTTGCGCCGTTCCGACGTGTCGTCGTTCCAACCGCAGAGATGAAGAACGCCGTGGACGGCAAGGAACCTGATCTCGTCGGCGACCGTCTGCCCCGCCTCCGCTCCTTGCTCGGCCGCCCGATCGACGGAGATGACGATGTCGCCGCCCTGCTCGTCTCGCGAACCATCCTCCGAGAGCGGAAACGTCATCACGTCAGTCTCTTCGTCGATTCCCATGAAATCCCGGTGGAGTTGCCGGAGATGCTCGTCCCCCGTCAGAACCACGGCGACTGTCCACTCGCCCGAAGCCCCCTCGGCGCTGAGGGCGTACTCCACCAGAGCCGCGAGTTGCGACGGCTCGACAGGAACCGGCCCATCAATAGCAACGACGACGTCGATTTCGACTGAGAGGGGAGTCATCAAAGGATCCGACTTGCATCCACGAAGGGCAGAAGGAACGCGAGCAAAAACGTGCGGCGTGCCGTCGAACTGCTACGCCCGTGCGGCCAGCGCCTCGCGGACCGCGGAACTTAGCCGACGTCCGTCCGCCCTACCCGCGGCGCGTTCCATCAGCACCGGCATCACCCGCGCCATGTCCTTCGGTCCCGCCGCGCCGACTTCCTGAATGACCTCGGCGACGAGCGACGAGAGGTCGTCGTCGGTCAGCGCCGCGGGGAGGTAGCGACGGAGCACTTGGAGTTGCTCCTCTTCGCGCGCCACCAAATCTTCGCGTTTCGCGGATCGGAACTGGTCGATGGAGTCGGCCCGGCGCTTCGCTTCCCGCTGGAGGAGCGCGATCGCGTCGCTCTCGGCCAGAGGACCGCGATTGTCGATCTCGGCATTCTTCAGCGCCGCGAGCGTGAAGCGGATGGTGTCACGCGAGGTCTGGTCGCCTCCCTTGAGTGCGACCTTCAGGTCGCTCTCGAGTCGCTCTCGCAACGGTGCATCCATCAGCGATCCCTCTCTGTGCTGATTGCTTCTCTGCTGCTTCTGGTCAGCCGAGGCCGCCGGAAAGTCGGCGCCCACCCAGAACGTGGAAATGGAGGTGAAAGACCGTCTGACCGGCATCGGGGCCGGTGTTGGTCAAGACGCGGTAGCCGGACTCGACGATGCCTTCTTGACGGGCAATCTGCGCTGCCAGCGTGAGGAGATCGACGGCGAGACTGCCGTCCTCCGGCCCGAGCTCCTCCAGGGACCCGACGTGGCGGCGGGGGATGACCAGCACGTGCGTCGGAGCGTGCGGTTGAATATCGCGAAAGGCGACCGCCGAGGAGTTCTCTGCGATGAACTCGGTGCCGAGCTCACCGCGCGCGATTCGACAGAAGATGCAATCGGCTTGCGGCGATTCGCCTGCCATCGTCCTCGACCTGCTCCGTGCTACCATCGATCGCGCCATGCGTCGCGCTTGGGAAGGTCCCTCAACAGTATGCCAGAGTTACCTGAAGTCGAAACAGTCCGCATGAGCCTGGAGCCGTCGGTCGTTGGCCGAACCATCGTCGATCTCCGCGTCGGCGCCTTCAAGGGTGTCGTGGGCGAGGAGGACGCCGACGCCGTCGCCGCACGCGTTCGCGGTCGCCGGATCGTCGCGCTACGCCGACGCGGCAAATACTTGATTGCCGACCTCGACGACGACACCGCCTTGCTCATTCACCTGCGTATGACGGGCAGCCTCGTTCGCCTCGACCACGACGCGCAGCCGCAGCGCTTCGAACATCTGGCGATTGCGCTCGACGACGGCACCGAACTCCGTTTCGCCGACCAGCGAAAGTTTGGGCGCGTTCTCCATATTCCGCCGAGCGCGATTGCCGCGCTTGACGCCCGCCTAGGGCCCGAGCCGCTCTCTCCCCACTTCACGTCAGACGCGCTAGCGCACTCGCTGAGTCGCCGGAGCGGTCGCCTGAAGAGCGTGCTCCTCGATCAATCGCTCATCGCCGGTCTCGGCAACATCTACGTGGACGAAGCCCTCTTTCGCGCCCGAATCCACCCGCTGCGTGACGCCGACAGCCTTACCCTCGCCGAGGTGCGCCGCCTCCATCACGCCATCCGCGCTGTGCTGCGGGAGGGTCTGACCAATCGGGGCACCTCCTTTTCGAGCTTTCGCGACGGATACGGGGCCTCCGGTAACAATCAGCACAACCTCCGGGTCTACGGTCGTGGCGC
>JAXDKI010000581.1:0-7561 GCA_034667245.1 Thermomicrobiales bacterium
CTCAGCTATGAGGAGCGGATCACCCTCGACGTCACCTACGTCTACCGGCGAGGCTTTTGGTACGACCTGCGGCTGATCCTGCGAACGATCCCGGCGGTGCTGGGCGGGAAGGGCGCGGTATGACGGGTGCTCTTCCCGTCGACGCGGTGCAGCGGGCACCGCGCCGGGTGCTGATCGTCGGCATGAACTACTGGCCGGAGGAGACGGGCAACGCCCCCTACACCACGGGTCTTGCCGAGCATCTCTCGAGACGCGGCGCTCGGGTGACGGTCATCGCGGGAATGCCCTACTACCCGTCGTGGCGTGTGGACGACGGCTATCGGCGCCGTTGGCGGCTGCGTGAGCAGCGCAACGGCGTCGACATCCACCGCTTCCGCCAGTACGTTCCCGGCCGCCAGTCGGCGGCACGGCGAGCGATGTTCGAGGCGACCTTCCTGGCGCACGCCGCGACCGTGCGGGGTCTCGACGCCCCCGATCTCGTCCTCGGGGTGCTGCCGACCCTGAGCGACGGAGTGCTGGCGATGACGCTGGCGCACCGGTACCGGGTCCCGTACGCCCTCGTGGTGCAGGATCTCGTCGGGCAGTCGGCGGCGCAGAGCGGCATCGCCGGTGGTGGTCGCGTGGCGCGGACGACGATGGCGATCGAGGGCCGGGTCGCGCGGGGCGCGGCGCGAGTCGCGATCGTCAGCGATGGCTTCCGGCCCTACCTCCAGGGTCTCGGGGTCGATCCCGCTCGCATCGAACTCCTGCCGAACTGGTCGCACGTCGTGCCTTCGCAGCGATCGCGGAGTGACGTCCGCGCCGAGTTCGGCTGGGCGGACGGCGAACACATCGTGCTTCACGCTGGCAACATGGGGCTGAAGCAGGGGCTGGAGAACCTGGTCAACGCGGCCCGACTCGCCGCGGAGCTCGCGCCCGATCACCGATTCGTCCTGATGGGCGACGGGAACCAGCGGGCGCGATTGCAGGCGCTCGCAGCCGGTCTGCCCAATCTCGACTTCCTCCCCCCGCAACCGGCCGACCGCTTCATGGATGTCCTGGCGGCGTCCGATGTCCTCCTCGTCAATGAGCGGGGCACGGTCGTCGACATGTCGCTCCCGAGCAAGCTGACGAGCTATTTCGTTGCCGGGCGCCCAGTCGTCGCCGCGGTCTCCCCCGCCGGGGTGACGGCGCGAGAGATCGCCCGCTCCGCCGCCGGGCTAACCGTGCCGGGCGATGATCCGCCGGCGCTCGTCGCCATCCTCGATCGACTCAGGGCCGATCCGGCGTTGGGCGCGCAACTGGGTGCCGCGGGTACGGCGTACGCGGCGGCTCACCTCGCCCCGGAGCCGGTGCTGGCGCGCGCCGAATCGTTCGTCGAGACCATCGTCGCCAACCGCCACGGGCGGATCAGCGATCTGCGAGACCGGCCGGTAGGACCGCTCGGTGTGGAGATAACCTAGGTCATGCGAAAGAAAGCGTTAATTACGGGAATCACCGGGCAGGACGGCTCGTACCTGGCCGAGTTGCTGCTCGCGAAGGGGTACGAGGTCCACGGCGTGATGCGGCGGTCCAGCTCCTTTTCGACCGGCCGGATCGAGCACCTGTACCACGACCCGCACGAGCGAGGCGTCCCGCTGACACTCCACTATGGTGACCTTGCCGACTCCTCGAACCTCCTCCACCTCATTCTCCGCATCCGGCCGGACGAGGTCTACAATCTGGGGGCGCAAAGCCACGTCGCCGTCAGCTTTGATATGCCAGAGTTCACCGCCGACGCAGTCGCGCTCGGCAATCTGCGGTTGTTAGAGGCGGTGCGCTTGGCGGACTGGCCGATTCGCTTCTACCAGGCCGGTTCCTCCGAGATGTACGGCAAGGTCGTCGAGACGCCGCAACGGGAGACCACCCCGTTCCACCCGCGCAGCCCCTATGCCGTCGCCAAGGTCTTCGCCCACCACCTGACTGTCAACTACCGCGAGGCGTACGGCATCTTCGCCTCCAACGGCATCCTCTTCAATCACGAGTCGCCACGTCGGGGTGGCACATTCGTCACCCGCAAGGTCACGCGGGGTATCGCCCAGATCCTGAGCGGCCGGGCCGACAAGCTCTACCTTGGTAACCTGGAGGCGCGGCGCGACTGGGGCTACGCGCCCGAATACGTCGAGGCGATGTGGCGGATCCTCCAGCAGCCAGAGCCGGACGACTATGTGATCGCGACCGGCGAGACGCACAGCGTCCGCGAGTTGGTTGAGGTTGCCTTCGACCTGGTCGGTCGCGACTGGACCGACTACGTCGCGATCGACCCACGCTACTTCCGGCCGGCGGAGGTCGATCTGCTCCTCGGCGACGCGAGCAAGGCGGCACGGGTGCTCGGGTGGAGACCGCAAACGACCTTTCACGACCTCGTCCGGATCATGCTTGCCCATGACCTCGCCGATGCGGGGATCGATCCCGAGCGCTACCCGGCGTTGGCGGGAACGGTGGTCGAGCGGCTGGAGTTCGCGGCGGCATGACGACGTACGCAGCCAACGCCACGAACGGCCACCGGCCAGACGGCACCGGATCCTGGAGTGGCGCGCGGGTGATGGTCACCGGCGGCGGCGGCTTCCTCGGCCGTCATGTCGTCCAGCGCCTGCGGACGGCCGGCGCGCGCGAGATCTTCGTTCCGCGGAGCGCCGATTACGACCTGCGGGAGGGCCAGGCGATCGACCGGGCGCTCGCCGATGGGCAGCCGGAGATCGTGATTCACCTGGCGGCCGTCGTCGGTGGGATCGGGGCGAACCGCGAAAACCCCGGCACTTTCTTCTACGACAACGCGATCATGGGCATCCAACTTTTGGAGCGGGCGCGTCGGGCCGGCGTGGCGAAGTTCGTCACGATCGGCACCGTGTGTGCCTACCCGAAGTTCACGCCGGTGCCGTTCAAAGAGGATGATCTCTGGGGTGGTTACCCGGAGGAGACCAATGCGCCGTATGGGATCGCCAAGAAGGCGCTGCTGGTGCAGAGCCAGGCTTACCGCGAGCAGTACGACTTCAATGCCATCTACCTGATCCCGGTCAACCTCTACGGTCCCGGCGACAACTTCGACCCGGGCAGCTCCCATGTGATCCCGGCCCTGATCAAGAAGTGCGTCGACGCGCGGGACCGCGGCGAGCCGGCGATCGAGGTCTGGGGGACGGGCGCGGCCTCGCGCGAGTTCCTCTACGTCGAGGACGCGGCGGAAGGGATCGTGCTGGCGGCCGAGCGGTACGACGGACCAGAGCCGGTCAACCTCGGCACGGGCCGCGAGATCGCCATCCGCGATCTCGTCCGCCTCATCGCCGAGCAGACCGATTACCGCGGCGAAATCCGCTGGGATGCCACTAAACCCGATGGCCAACCGCGTCGGGTGCTCGACACCACGCGCGCGAGCGAAGGCTTCGGTTTCACCGCCCGCACGCCGTTTGAGGAGGGGTTGCGCCGAACGATCGAGTGGTACGAAACGGAGACCGGTGTCGCCCGTGGAATCGGCGAGCCTTCTGCGGCGGTGAGGCGCTAAGGCATGGCGACGTCCGTATTGGAGGAAGCTCCTGTATTCGCGCACGCGAAGACGAATGATCTGCCATGCCCGATCTGCGGCGAGCGCAGATTCGAGCCGTACGCGGTCCTTCGCGACAATCGTACGGGTGCGTTCGATCAGCCGTTCCGGGTGGCGCGATGCAGCGGGTGCGGCCTCGTCGCACTCCGCCCACAACCGGACCAGGATGAGCTCTTCGCCGGCTACGAGCGCGGCTATGGTCCTTACCCGCCCCCGCGCGGGCGCGCCGAAATCGGTCGTCTCGGGCGACAGGAGGTGTGGAAGCGTCGGCTGAAGCATGCGTGGCACGTGCTGGACGGTAATGCGACGATCGATCGCGTCGCGGTCACGGGTCGTGTGCTCGATGTCGGCTCGGGCAAAGGAGACAATGTCGAGTTCCTCCTTCGGCAAGGACTCGACGCCGTCGGTATCGATCCCAATCCGCGCGTCGTCGAGCTCGGACAGGCCCGGGGGCTGCCCATCGTCCACGGGACGCTCGAGACGATCGAGGTGGTGCCGGAAAGTTTCGACACCGTCATCCTGAGCCAGGTGATCGAGCATCTGATCGAACCGGTGGCCTCCTTGCGCACGATCCATCGGTTGCTGAGACCGGGCGGCCGGGTCGTGATGCTTACGCCGAACATCGAAGGCTTGCCGAACCGGTTTTTCGGCGACGATTGGGGGCACTGGCACCTGCCGTACCACGTCTACTTGTATGGCCCTCGACAATTGCGAAGGCTGCTCCAAATGACGGGCTTCCGCGTTGAGCGGTTATCGACCGTCACGCCTGCCTACTGGCTGCACATGTCATTGACGCTCTGGCGGCACAAGAGCCAGGCAACCGGCTGGTCTTTGGAATCTGGTGGGCGCCACAATTTTCATCCCGCGGTGCGCCTCGCGCTCGCCCCGGTCGCCCGCGCCGTCGACATCGTCGGCCGGGGAGACTGCCACATCGCCGTGGGAGAGAAGCCGCCAGCAGCCGATGACTAAGCGCGGTTTGATCCCATCCCTTCGCCTCTTACCGCGCGCTCTCCGGGCGTCGCCCAGCGCGCGTCTCCTCGTGTCTGGGAGCGCGTGGTCGCTTCTGGTGCAAGCGGTCTCGAAGGGCACTGTCTTATTCACCACCCTGGTCGCGGCCCGCGCGTTGGGGGTGGCCGACTTCGGTCTCTTCATCTCACTGCAGGCGATCGTCCTCCTCTCGGTCTCCCTGTGGGACTTCGGCGTGACGCCGATGACCACGCGGGATCTTGCGGCGCACCAGGTTGCGATAGGAATAGCGCTCCGTCGGGCGTTGGTGACGCGGCTGTGGATCCTCCCGCTGTGGTTCGTTGTCTTCGCTGGAGGATCCTGGGCGCTGGAGGTGCGGTCGGGTCATCCCTTGGTGGCGGCTATGCTCTTCGCGCTTGCCGCGTGGTCGATGGGCATCAGCGGGGTATTGAACGGCCTACTTCAAGGGCGAATGCGCTTCCGTGAATCGGCCTACGCGACCGCCGGGGGGCGGATCGCGTTCGCACTGGCAATCGCCGCAGTGGCGGTCTCGGCTCCGGACTGGGGCCTGCCCGCGATGACCCTGGCCTTCCTCGCCGGTGAGGTCGTCACCTTAGCGTTGATGATCCGGGCAATTCGGCATGAACTGGCTGCTCCGTTTCCCCTCGTTGATCCGCCGGCCGCCTATCGATCCACCCGCGGAACCCTCCGCCGGTCGTCGCCTTTCGCGTTCAATGGCTTCTTCAACCTCGTGTACAACCGACTCGACGTCGCGATCGTCGCCCTCCTGGCCGGATCAGTTGAGGCGGGGATCTACGCTCCCGCCAGTCGGATCCAAGACGCCCTGCTCTTTTTCCCGTCGGTCGCCACGGCTGCCCTGATGCCGGTCGCGGCGCGCCGCTTTGGCGCGAATCGGGATACGGATGCCGTTCGTCGACCGCTACCGGTACTGATCTTGCTCGGCGTCGTCTTCGCGCTGCCGGCGGTCGTCGCGACGGTGATCTTCGCGCGCCCGCTCGTGATGATCGCGCTCGGCGACCAGTACGAGGCATCCGTAGAGCCGGTCCGTATTCTGGCGCTCTCGATTCCCTTCATCGCGGCCGGGGCGCCGGTCATGGCCTCGCTGGTCGCCATCGATCGCGCCAGAACCACAACGGTCGTCTATGGATGTGGCCTGCTCGCTGCACTGGGCGGGTTGGCGATCCTAACGCCGCTGTGGGGTGCAACCGGGGCCGCATGGGCCTCGATGGCGCGGGAGCCGATCATTGCGGCGGTCGCCCTCGGCGCCTTCTACGGCGGGGCGTCCCGCCTGACGCGCCGGTCGAACCCCAGCGATCGCGGTCCGGCGTGGCGTGAGCCGGCGAATGCGACCATAACGCCGGCGGTGGACCATTGATTCGCGCGTACCGAACCGGAGGATCCGTAGGCGACGTGTTCACATCGTCGTTGCCAAGCGGCGAGCAAATGATCAAGTCGCGACCGTGCGTTGCCGTCGCATTCACCCTGGTGGCGGCATCGCTGGGCCTAGCCGTGGTGCGGGACCCCCTGCTCGCCGCCGCTCCGTTGGCGGTGATCGGCCTCGTTCTCCTCACCCAGAGTGCGGTCGCTCGCTCGGCGTTCGTCATCTTCGGTGGTCTCGCCACGCTCCAGAGCTCCCAGAACCTCGACGCGACCAAGCTCGCCTACTTGTTGGGTTCCGGCGTGGCCCTCTCCGTCGCCTGCTTGAGTCTGGCGGACTACCAGTCGGCGCCGTGGCGGCCGTTGCTCGACCCCTTGTTCCGCGCCTCGGCTGCATGGATCGCTCTCATCCTCCTTTCGTCGATGGTTGCCTATGGGTCGGGCACTGCGTTGAGTACGTGGCTGCGCGACGCGATTCCGTACCTCTTGTTCGCGTGTGTTCCCATCCTGGTCCACGACCTCCGCGCGCGCTCCGCCGGAAACTGGCTGCTCCCCCTCTTTGTCGTCGCGGGTACGCTCGGCACCGCGGCGTTCGCCGTCGAATGGGTTCGTCGCCGTCAATATGTCGACCTGCCGATCGACCGTCTGCTCTTGTCCAGCTTTCTGCTGCCCGTGGCGATCTATTGCTACGCCCTCGCCTCCGCGCTCCACGGTCGTCGCCGCGTCTGGTTGTGGGCGAGCCTCGCGGCGTTGGTGCTCGCGCTCTATGCCGTGACCGGTACCAGAACGAGCATGATCCTCTTGTTCGTCCCATTTGCCGTGGTTCCAGGCGGGGAAGGAACGGCGCGGCGGTGCGGCCGCCTCGTCACACTGGGAGCCGTCATCGTGGTGGTTTCCCTGCTGGTGGTACAGCTGTTGGGACAGGTGACGACATTCAATCCAGCAGAGTCGCTGAGTCGCTTGCGATCCATCACCGACGTTTTCGGTAGCTCGGCCGCCGGTCAAAGCTACACCGAGCGGGCACTGCAAACTCGTGCCTCCTGGGAGGCGTTCCGGGCCGCCCCACTCTTTGGTGTCGGCCCCGGTTACCAATTCCACTGGTTCACGGATTTCAGCGGGGCACGCTCCGCATTCAATATCGATAGCCCACTGGCGATCGCGGCCAAGTTCGGCCTTTTGGGGATCATCACGCTCGGCTATACCGCCGGCCAATACTGGCGGGCGCTGCGCGCGCTTCGCAGTCATTCGGCATCGTTTGTCAACCAGGCGGCGCTGCGAGGATTCCTGCTGGTGGTCGGTGCGTTCTCACTGCTGGGCTCGGCGTTCGAGGACAAGGGTCTCAGCTTTGCGCTCATCTTTCTCATCGTGTTGGGCGCATTCGGCGTGCCGACGTCGACACCATCTGGCGGAATGACCCAACCCAGCAGGGACTCGTGATGACTGAACTTGTGTCGATATTGACACCGTCGTTCAACCAGGCGAGGTGGCTCGCCGACAACCTGCGGTCGGTCGCCAACCAGACCTACCCGAGTATCGAGCACATCGTCATGGATGGCGGATCCACCGATGGCTCCGTAGACGTCCTGGCACAGGCCGATCCGGCCGTGCAGTGGTGCAGCGAACCCGACCGAGGGCAATCAC
>JAXDKI010000582.1:0-8876 GCA_034667245.1 Thermomicrobiales bacterium
GCCAGCACATGCTCGCCGTCGGCAATCGATCCGGTGTAGCAGGCGACGAGCGCAACCACGGGACTTCCGTCCGGCGCGGTCAGAATGGCCGCGTAGGTCGTCAGTTCGTCCGGCTGCCCGGCGGCAAACTCGCGGTAGAACCGGAGGACGTCGCGCGCCCGGTCGAGTGGGTGGATCACCATCCCGCCCAGCACCGTGCTGACCGGGTGGAGCCGGTACTCGAACGACGTCACCACGCCAAAATTGGCGCCAGCTCCGCGCATCGCCCAGAAGAGTTCCGGGTTTTCCTCCGCACTGGCGTGCAGCAAGCTACCGTCAGCGGTGACAACGTCGACAGAGAGCAGGTTGTCGATGGTCAACCCGTACTTGCCGCTCAGCCACCCCTGTCCGCCACCCAGGGTGAGCCCTGCGATACCGGTCGAACCGACCACGCCACCCACTGTCGCCAGTCCGCACTCGGCCGTCTCGCGGTCGAACTCCTCCCAGAGCACTCCCGGGTCCGCCCGGGCCGTCCCCGCGACCGGATCGACCCGGACACCTTTCATGGCCGAGAGGTCGATCATCAGCCCGCCATCGCGGACGGCCTTGCCCGCAACGTTGTGCCCACCACCCTTCACGGAGATGAACATCCCGCGCTCGCGGCCGAAGGCGAGTGCGGCGACCACGTCGGCCGAGTTGGCGCACCGTGCGATCAGCGTCGGGCGACGGTCGATCATGGCGTTCCAGACACTGCGGGCCGCGTCGTAGCCGTCGTCGCTCGGGCGGATGACGTGACCGCCCAGGCTTTCTTGCAGCGACCGAATGCCTTCCTCTGTCAGTTCGGTCCCCGTGGATTCCCGTTCTGCCACGCTCATCTCGAACCTCCTTTTGTCCTGCTCGATCGCGGGAATGTTCGATTTCCGGTCACGCGCTCGCCATCCCGCACGTTCGCCTACACGAGGGGGGTCGACCCCAAGAACAGCAGCGTCAGCAGCAGCGCCACGACCGCGCCGCACCATGCGAGCACTGCCACGGAACGGCGACCGTGCCGGTTACCATCCGGCTTCGGCTGAGAGGCCGGCTCGACAATCCATCCCATCCGGTTGGTCCGTTCGATCCTGCTCTGGTGTTCCATCAGCGTCACGTCGCCCAAAATTGTCGTCATCGTCATCGCCGTCCTCCTTCGCCGAACTACCGCGACCATTCCCCCCGGTTGGTGAAGAGACTGTAGGAGGGGGCCCTTACCCGGCACTTACCGGTCGACCAGGCGTTCCTTACCAGGTTGGTAAGCCACCGCTTGATTCCCCCTCACACCAAGCCGTACTGTGTCGCCAACCGATCGAACGACACGGACTCAGGACGGGCGATGACGACACCCCCTCTCCTTCGGGTGCAGCTCTTGGGCGCATTTCGCGTCCTGGTCGGCGACCGACCCGTCCCCGAGGGGGCGTGGCGGAGCAAACGCGCGGCGTCGCTCGTCAAGCTGCTCGCCCTTGCCCCCAACCGGCGCCTCCATCGCGAGGAGACGATGGAAGCACTCTGGCCGGACCTCGACCCCGATGCCCAGGCCAATAACCTCAACGTCGCCGCCTCGCGTGCGCGTCAGGCATTGACATCGGTAGGAGCGCCGGAGGGACGCTTCATCACTCGGATCGGCGAGGCGCTGTCGCTCGGACCTGCCGACGGCGTCTGGACCGACGTCGAGGCGTTCGAGCAGGCCGTGACCGAAGCCTGGCGGAGCGAAAGCCTGAACGCGTTCCGATCAGCCCTCGGTCTGTACACGGGCGACCTTCTTCCGGACGACCCGTACGACGACCGAATCGCCGCTCGTCGCCAGCTATTGCGGACCAACCTCCTCGCGGTGCTGGCCCGGCTCGGCCAACTGCACGCTGAGCGCGGCGAGACGGACGACGCGATCGCCGTCTATGAGCGCTTGGTTGCCGTCGAGCCCATCCACGAAGAGGCCAACCTCGCCTTGATGCGGCTGTACGCCCGCGCCGGACAGCGCGGACGGGCGCTGGAGCAGTTTGATCGCCTCGTCGCGGCGCTCGACCGGGAGTTGGGCGTCGCGCCGGAGCCGGCCGCGACCGACCTTGCCGAGGTGATCCGGACCGGTCGTTACCCTGGCACCAACGAACCTGCCTCCGAGAACCATTTCCCGCCTCACAACGAGTTCGACCTCCCGCTACCGCTCGACGACTTGGTCGGCCGGGAGCGCGAGGTTACGGAGATCCAACAGCTACTGACGAGGGGACGACTCGTCACGCTAACCGGACCGGGTGGGATCGGGAAGACTCGCCTCGCAATCGCCGTTGCCCACGAGGCTCGATCCTCGTTCCCCGACGGTGTCGCGTTCGTCGATCTCTCCGCGGTGCGCGATCCGGAATTCGCCCTGCCGGCCATTGCCCATGCCTTGGACGTACGCGATGTCAGCGGGCGACCTTCGGTCGACGGCGTCGCCGCGCATTTGCGCGAGAGACGTCTGCTGCTCCTCCTCGACAACTTCGAGCAGGTTGCCGAGGCGGCTCCGCTGATCGCCGCGCTCCTGGAACGGGCTCCCCACGTCCGAGTCCTCGTCACCAGCCGCGTGCCCTTGCGCGTCCGGGGGGAGGCCGAGTACCCCGTGCCGACGCTCGCCCTGCCCGACGCGACCCCAGGCGCGGAGTTGGACGCCCTCCTCTCTGCCCCGGCCGTGTCGCTCTTCGTCCAGCGGGCCCAAGGGACCAAACCCCACTTCGCGGTGACTTCCGACAATGTCGCAACCATCGGCGAGATCTGCCGGCGATTGGATGGTCTCCCCCTCGCCATCGAGCTCGCCGCGGCACGGGTCAAAGTCCTGACCCCGGCCACGATGCTTTCCCGCTTGGACCGGCCGCTCGCCCTGCTGGTCGGTGGGCCGCGTGATCTGCCCCCGCGCCAGCAGACGATCCGCGACACCATCGCCTGGAGCCACGACCTGCTCAGCGCACCCGAACAACGGCTCCTCTGGGGACTGTCCGTCTTCGCCGGCGGTTGGACGCTGTCGGCGGCCGAAGCAGTCTGCGCGGGCGGGCAGGCAGACAGGCGGGCAGGGGGGCAGTCGCACGAGCCAACTCCTTCCGCCTGTCCGCCTCCCCGCCTGTCCGTCTCCGTCCTCGATGGTCTCGCCTCGCTCGTGGACAAGAACCTCGTCTACCAGCGGGAGCTCCCCGATGGCGACGCACGGTTCGGGATGTTGGAGACGATCCGCGAATTCGCCGCGGAGCGGCTGGCCGAGGCCGGTCAGGAGCAAGAGTTCCGCCGGCGCCACGCCGCAACCTTCGTCGCCTTCGCCGAGCAGACGATGCCCCTCCTCGAAAGCACGGATCTCGTCAACGCCCTGGACCAACTGGACCGCGAAGACGGCAACCTGCGCGCGGCCCTGGTCTGGCTGCAGGCGCAGGGGGACGCCGAACTGGCCCTCCGGCTCGTCGTCGCGCTCCGGAACTACTGGTTCATCCGCGGTCGCCTGGTCGAGGGGTGCGACGTCACCCTCGCGGTCGCCGCCCTATCGGGCAGTACCGATTTTTCGGAGCTCCGCATCGACGCACTCAACGGTGCCGGGTTCTTTGCCCGCGAGTACGGAGACTACGAGCGCGCGCACGCGATCAGCACGACGGCGTTGGCCGAGAGCCGGCAACTGGGAGACCGCAAGCGCGCCGCGGACGCGCTGGTCAATCTCGGCTACGTCGCACTCCAGCGCGGTGCATTCGACGATGCCCGCGATCTGTTCGGCGACAGCTTGGAGGCAAACCGCGCGCTCGGGAACCAGCAGGGAATCGCCGACACGCTGGCGTTCCTGGGGTTGACCGCCTTCTACGACGGCGATCTCGTCACCGCCCAGAGGCTGAACGAGGAGAGTCTCGCGATTTGGGAGGCGGTGGGCGACCTACAGGCCGTCGTCTGGGCGCGCACGCGACTTGGGGAGGTGCTGCTCCGGCGGGGAGCACACATGCGGGCCTTCCGGGAATTGATGACCGCCCTGGCTTCGACGCGGGAGCTCGACTTCTGGTGGGGCTTCTCCTGGGCGTTCGACGGCCTGGCCCAACTTGCGGCGGCCCGCGGTGTCTACGGACTTGCGGTTGCCCTTGCGACCGAGGCGGCGGCGATCCGTGAAGACGTCAACCTCCGACTGCCCCCCATCGAACAGGCGGAGGTTGACCGCCTCCGCCAAAGGCTTGAGCGGGAGGTCGGCCCCTATGCCTTCACCACGTCACGAGCCGACCGCAGGCAACGCAGGGTGGACGAACTCATCGAAGCCGTTCGGGAAGCGCTTGGGTTCGATCACGCCGGCCGTCCCGGCGACCCGACGGAATGACTTGGCAACCTATCCCGCGGTCCCCGTTGGGCTGCTTGCGGTCTCCCAGGGAAGCCGGGTCGCATCGTCGATGATCGCCGTAGCGATCTGTGCCTGGGTCAGGCCGATCGCCGTGGAGAGGTCGGCACCTTCCAGATGCGCCCCGGTCAGGTTCACCCCGACCAAATTCGCGCGGTCGAAGTCCGCCCCTTCGAGATGGGCGTTGCGCAGCGACGCGAGGTCGAGCTTGGCATCTGCCAGGGACGCCCCGCGCAGATTCGCCCCATCCAGGCGGACAAACCGCAGGTCGGCCGAGGCGAGTAATGCGTCGCTCAACTCCGCCCCATCCAGCGCCGCCGTCTGCAGACTCGCCTGGATCATCGCGCTCCCCGTCAGGTCGGCCCCGGTCAGTACGGCCCCATCGAGATCGGAATACGACAGGGTAGCGCCGGCCAGATCGACGCCCGGCAGACGCGCGTTGCGCAGGTCCAGACGCGACAAGTCAAGCGCGCGCCCTCCGTCCCAGGCGCGGTTGCGCTCGCTCAATGCGACGAAGACCGCCTGCACGTCCGCCGGCAGCCCCTCCGCGGACGGGGGAGACGGCGTCCCCAACAGCTCCCGCCGCGGGATCGCCTCGTGGAGGTAGGCGGTCAGCACGCTGAGCGCCCGCCAGTAGTCCGAGGCCGAGGCATTGGCCACCTGCTGCAGGACGTAGATGCCGCCGACACGGATCGGCATCCGCTCGTCGCCGAGCGCGGTGATCGCCTGGGCGAACGTCTCGTTCGCGGTCTGGGCGCCGAGCAGCGCCAGTTGCCGCTTGGTGGCGGAGTGCTCGTTGGCCACCTGCGCCGCGGTGAAGAGGAGACCGCCGAGCGCCACGATCGTCGCGACACTCGGGATCGAGGCCAAAATCCCCGACCGACCCGACGACTGCCGACGAACGCGTCCGGTACTCGGCCAAGGGCGCTGGCGATGGTGCCGAACGGTGCGGGCCACCGGCGCGGGGTCCGCCGGGCGACCCCATCGCGGCCGAGTGAGAGCCGCCACCGACGCGGCCAACATGACCATGGCCACCTGGGCCAGGCGTCGCTTCCGTAAGGGCATGGGAGTCCTGGCCACTGCCGATCACCGCTCCGCGCCGAACAACCGAGCACACGCTATCATAGGTGCGATCGATCCGTTCGTCGGTGATCGGCCGGGGATCCGGTAGGAGGCAGCTATTGATCCATTCGTGGATCGCACGGCTGGTCATGGTGGCCGCGCTGGCATCCGCTGCCTGGTGTGGCGAGGCGTCGGCCCTGGCGCGCACGGCCGAGGAGCGATTCCCGATCGTCGTCGACGCGGATGGCGTGCCTCACCTGCCGGTGTCGGCGGTCGCCGGGCCGACGCGCGTGACCCTCGACAATCTGACCACCGCCTCCTTCGGGGTCTCCCTCTATCTGATCCCCCCGGCGGTAGCCAACCGGATCGCGAGCGTGACCCCGAAGGCCGACGGAGCGGACACAGCTGACGGGACGCAAGTTCCCGACTGGCTGGGTGAAACGACGCCCATCGGCGGCCCCGGCATCGCAGGCCCGGATGGCCGCACCGAGGCGGTCGTCGATCTCCTGCCCGGGACCTACGTGCTCGTGTTCGACTTCTTTCCACCCCAGGCCGGAACCCTGACGTCGGTGGTGCTGAACTCCGCGGATGGCACCCCGTTCTTGGTCACGGTGCAGGACCTGCCCGAGCCGACGCAGACACCGCGGCCGACGCGGACGCCATCTCCCCGAGCGACCCGGACACCGAGCCAAGTAACTCCCGGCAACCCGCTGGCCACGTCCGAACCGGAGGCCGAACCGACGGAAGAAGATGACTCCAGTGAAGAGCCCACCGGCGGTGCCGGCTCGTCGGAGGAAACCTCGACCGTCGTGATGACCGACGACGGCTTCCTGTTGCCCGCGGCCTTCCCCATCGGCCAGCAGACCTGGGAAGTCGTCAACCAGGGCCAGCAGCCACACGCGCTGATCGTCGTCGCGGTGCCGGCCGGAACTACCGCCGACCAGCTGCGCGTGGCGTTGTTCCCTTCCCCGGGCGAGGCGGTCGCCGCCAGTTTCGACACGAGCGCCATGGTCAACGTCGGCGGTCTCGGCCCACTCGCACCCGGCCTCAGCGCCGACGCCACCCTCGACCTACCGTCCGGAACCTATGCGGTCTTCTCCGCCCTCCCCGACCCCACCACCGGCGAGCCCGACGGCGCTCGCGGGCTCCTCGCCATCTTCGTCATCGGCTGACCGCGGCCTGGTTTGAACCGATCGTTCACCAAACAGATCAGTTTCGCCGCGTCGTGCTCAGCCCCTGCCCCTCGCACCACCGCAGGTAGTCCGCCTCGATCTCGTCGACCCAGGTGGGAACGTCGATCTGTCCGGAGGTGTAGACCTTCTCGGCCAGGCGCAGCTTGCCGAAGACGTCGCGCTGACGGGTGTCTTCCGAGTAGACCACGACCTCCTCGGCGAGGTGGGGCGGAACAAACGTGAGGCCGGAGCTGGTACCGAGCACGACGTCGCCCGGCATCACCGTGGCGTGCCCGATCCGAATCGGAATGTTGACCCCAACCAGGGTGACCTCCGCGATCGCGGTCGGATCGACGCCGCGGCAGAAGACGGCGAAGTCCGCGAGCTCGTTCACCCGCAGGTAGTCGCGGATGCCGCCGTCGATCACGATCCCGGTCCCCGTCCGGGCGCGCGTCGCCGTCGCCAGGTTGTCGCCGATGAACGTGCCGTCGTGGACCTTGCCGAAGAGATCGACGACGAGCACGTCGCCCTGTTCGAGCGTATCGATCACCCAGGTGTTCTGACCGCCACTTCGCCCCTCTCCCGTACCGATCGCCTGGACCACCTCATTGAGATCCGGCCGCTGCGGCACCATCATCGCCGTGACGACGCGACCGGAGAGCGCCAGCTCGGGATGCAGGTTGAACCAGTTCCCCTCGAACTGGAAGTTGTAGCCGTGTCGCTTCTCGAGTACACCCCAGGCCTCGTCGTTCGTGACCAGCTTCATTCGCTCCACGATGTCGTCGGACACCCGCGGCCGACCATCGGCCGACCGCTCACCCGTCCAACTCGGCGCCAGCGCCGCCACTCGCTCCGGACTGTTGAAGATCATTCGGTTCCTCCCTTGCCTCGCTCAACCAATCTCGCGCTATCCTCTCCGAAATGACCCCTCCTGCGCCAGCGGACCGATCTCCATCGTTTGTCAGCCGTGAGGAATCGCGTATGTCAGCTCCGGGTCCGATCGACGTTCGCCACCTCTTCGCCGAGGAGCGCGCGGCACTCCTCGCCCTGCTCGCGGAGCTGACCGATCACGAGTGGCACCGCCCGACCGTCTGCACCAGTTGGACCGTCCACGACGTCGTCGTCCACCTGCTCGGCATCGACGTGCAACTTCTCTCCGGCGGTCGGGACGGTTTCAGCGGTCCACCGCATCAAGCCCCAGCCGGCGACCTCTCCGATTGGGACACCCTCGTCGCCTTCATCAACGGGCGCAACGCGTCCTGGGTCGACGCCACCCGTCGCATCAGCCCCCGGCTCGCCCGCGAGCTCCTGGCCTTCACCGGCGAGCTCGTCTCCGCCCACCTCTCGGCCATCGACATGGACGCCCTCGGCATCCCCGTCAGCTGGGCGGGACCGGAGCCGGCCCCGACCTGGCTCCACGTCGCCCGCGAATACACCGAGCGCTGGGTCCACCACCAGCAGATCCGCGACGCCGTCGGCCGTCCCGGTTTCACGGACCCCCGCTTCTTCGCGCCCGTCCTCGACGCCTTCGCCCGCGCCCTCCCCCACACCCTCCGCGACACCTCCGCCCCACCGGGCACACTCGTCCGCCTGATCATCACCGGGGAAGCGGGTGGCACTTGGACGGGGGTGTGCGACACCGATCGCTGGCTGCTCGTCGGGGATCACACGGCGCGGGCCTCGGCAACGGTCACGATCGATCAGGACCTCGCCTGGCGCCTGTTCACCAAAGGCGCCGATCCGACCCAGGCCAAGCCCAAGATCGACGTCGCGGGCGACCCAGTGCTCGCTGCTCCGGTCGTGGGCATGGTCACGATCATGGCGTAGGACCAGGACAAGCGCCGCGTGCCTCTACCCGGCCGACACCGACCGCACGGGCGACGGCAGGTTGCATTTGCACTCGTCGATCCGGATCGGCTGGCTGACCGGGAGAAACCGCAGGGTCAGCCGCCCGGCACGAGGATCGATCTCGAAGAGAACGAGCGTCCTCACCGTCGCGCCCGGCGGCACTACATCCCCGAACGGGGTCAAACCGGCTCCGCCGGCATAGGTCCGCGCGATCGGCGTGTCCCCGAGATTGACCGACCGCAGCGCTTCCGCCGACCGGAGCACGAAATCGCCGGGCCGCGGCGAACGGTGTGAGCGGCATGGGCGGGGATTGCCACCGTAAGGAGCGGTAGGCAGCACAGCACGGCGAGGACAGGGATTGCGCCGAGTCGCATATCGTTCCTCCCGCCTATCACCCTCGATGAACTGCGCGGTCAGGATACACGAACGTCTCGCGTCTCTGTGGTAACCGGGACGGCGGG
>JAXDKI010000583.1:0-5195 GCA_034667245.1 Thermomicrobiales bacterium
AAGTCATGTTTTGGTGAAAAGTTGTTCAATAGTCCGTACAGTTGCGTGTGAGTGATGTGGTCCGTAGGATAAGCAACGCACCACCGTCCGATTGAGGAAGTACCTCGGGTTTCCGGGGACAGCATGCGTTCCCGCCGTCCCGGCAGAAGGATCTCGCGTGCCCGCCTTCCGTCCCTCCTCCTCCCGCGTCGGTCGCAATCTTGCTGTCGTCGTGCTGCTCCTTACCTGTGTCGCCGTCGTGCCGGTCGGTGTCCCATCGCAGAATCAGCCACTCGCCGCCGTCGCCGAGTCGGACCAAACCGCGCCAGCGGAGCCAACGGGAGAGGTCCGGCCGACGGAGACACCCGACGACGCGGCACCGACGGAGATCCCGACCCAGGTCGAGCCGACGAACGTGCCGCCCACAGAGGTTCCGCCGACAGAGGTGCCCGCGCCGACCGCCACGGAGGCGCCCCCAGCCACGGTCCTCCCGACCTCCGCCCCGACCGAGCCTCGCGCGCCGACCGAAGAATCATCACCCACCGCGGACTCGACCGAGTTGTCGAGGATTGTCGCCTCGCCGGAGGCGGACGCTCGGGTCGCTGAGGCCAACCCGAATGCCAACTACGGCGGCTCTGACGTGCTCCGCGCCGACGGGACGGCCGAGAAGCGCGTCGTCTCCTACCTGCGCTTCCGGATCCGAGGAGTTGGGCCGGTCGCACGTGCGGTCCTGCGCCTGCGCGTCGGCGCGAACGCCACCGCCGACGGCCCGGCCGTCTATGGAGCTGCCAATGGATGGGACGAAGAAACGGTGACCTGGGCGAACCGGCCGCCGCTCACCACCGGCGCCATCGCCGATGCCGGGGAGTTGGCAGGCGACGGCTGGGCGGAATTCGACGTATCGGCCCTCGTGGCCGGCGACGGAACATACGTCTTCGCGGTGGTGGCAACTTCCGCCGGTCGGGTGGACTTTTCCTCCCGGGAGGCGTCCCGGCACCGGCCTCGGCTCGTCGTGACGCCGGGCACCCCGACCGTCCCCACCGTGCTCACCGCGGTTCCCGCCCCGACCACCACCGACCCGGTGCTCCCAACCGCCAGCCCATCCGCCACACCGGCCGAGGCGCCCTCGCCCACCGAACCGTCGGGAAGTTCGCTCGGTGTCGCGGCGGCCGACTGCGTCCCCACGACCCGGACCTTCCTGGCGGCCGCCGACGCCATGGTCTACCAGGCAAGTCCGTCGACAAACTACGGGACCGGCTATGAGTTGCGGGCACGGCTGCAGTCGGGTTCGCAATATGAGTCGTACCTACTCTTCGAAGTCGGCGGCGTAACCGGCCCCGTCACGCAGGCCATCTTGTCGGTCACCACGGCCGGCTACGCGGGCGCCGACACGAGTAGTGCGCCCGACGTGCGGCTGGCGAATGGAGGCTGGACCGAGCCGGAGATCATGTGGAACTCGCGACCAGGATACGCCGGGATCGTGGCAGCCGGTGGCCGCCCGTGGCCGGTCGCGACGGCCTACCAGTGGGACGTCACCTCGGCCGTTCCAGGAAACGGATCGGTCTTCCTGGCACTGGCGCCGACTGTTGCCGACACGGTGACTGCCAACAGCCGCGAGCAGCGGAGTAACCCGCCCACGCTGACCGTGTCGTTCGGATGTGGGGTGATGCCGACCCCGACCGAGGCGGAGACAGCGACAATAACGCCCACGCTCATCGCGTGTACGTCGGCGACCAGGTCGTTCGTCGCGAGTGCGGACGCGTTCGTCAGCGAGTCGAGCCCGCTCACGAGCTACGGAAGCGGGCATGAACTGAGGGCGAAGTCGGTTGCCGGCCAATCGACCGAGAGCTACCTCGCGTTCGCCGTCGCCGGCCTCGTCGACCCGGTGACCAGCGCCGTGCTCAGGTTGACGACGGCGACCTACTCGGGAGCCAACACGGTGAGTGCGCCGGACGTGCGGCTGGTCATCGGGTCGTGGGCCGAGGGCTCGATCACCTGGGCGTCGAAGCCCGCCTACGGCGCAATCGTCGCGCCGGGCGGGACGGTGTGGGGTGTCGCCGCTCCCTACGCCTGGGACGTGACCTCCGCCATCTCCGGGAATGGCACCGTCTCGCTGGCTCTGATCGGCAACTCCCCCGACCAGGTCGCGGCCAACAGCCGCGAGCAGACGGGTGCGGGCACGGCCGCCAAGCCGACGCTCACCGTGACGACGTGCGGCGGTGCACAGCCCCCCACCGTCACGCCGACACCGACCTCCGGTGACGGCGCCGTCACCCTGGTGGCCGTCGGTGACATCGCCTGCAAGGCGGGCGAGGTGCCGTCGAGCACCCGCTGCCAGCACCAGGCGACGTCGGCTCTCGCGGTTCAGGCCAACCCCGACACGGTGCTCGTCCTCGGCGACGTCCAATATGAGTGCGCGGCGACATCGGACTTCGCGGCCTCCTACGATTCTTCCTGGGGCCGACTCAAGGCCGTCACCCGTCCCGTGATCGGCAATCACGAGTACAACTGGGGCGACGGCAGGAATCCGCCGTGTCCTGAAGTCGCGATGCCGTCCGGCGCCGAGGGGTACTGGTCCTACTTCGGCGCGGCGGCCAACCCGCTCGACCCTGCGTGCCGGGCCCGCTGTCAGGGCTACTACAGCTTTGACGTGGGGGCCTGGCACGTCGTCGTCCTGAACTCGATGCTTTGTACCGGCGCCATCAACAACAGCAACCAATGCTATGTCGGGTCGCCGCAGGAGACGTGGCTGAAGAACGATCTGCGGAACCGCGCCAACCAGTGCGTCCTCGCCGCCTGGCACCACCCCCTCTTCAGCACCGGCGAAAGGGCGCCGGGTACGAAGCCGCTGTGGGACGCCCTTTACGCCGCGGGCGCGGAGGTGATGCTCACCGGTCACCTGCACCGCTACGAGCAGTGGGCGCCGCAGGACGGCACCGGTGCCGCGACACAATTCGGGCTGCGCCAGTTCATCGTGGGCACCGGGGGCAAGAACTTCCATACCTGGAACGGGTCGTTTCCGGCGAACCTGGAGGTCGTCAATGACCGCGCCTTCGGCGTCCTGCGCCTGATCCTGCGCGGCGACGGTTACGACTGGCAGTTCTTGCCCGCTGCTGGCGGGCAGCTCACCGCCAGTGGCAGCGCCGCTTGTCACGGCGCGCCTCCGAGCGCCGCCGGTGGCGAGTCCTTCCTGGCCGCCGTGCCGGGTGACTCCGTCGTCTGGTCCGTTGCCGCCCTGGTGGGACTCCTCGGTGCGGGGCGAACGCGACGCCGCCGGGGAATGGTTTGGGCCGGGATCGCCGCCTGTGGCGTCGACCCGCACGGCGATCCTCAGTTCCGTTGTCATGCCGCGAGGAGGACTTCGATGCGCACTCTGACGAGACGGATCGTCGCCGTGTGGTTCGCGGTTTCGTTGGCGCTCGGCGGTAACCGTGCGGTTGTGGCCCAAGACGCCAGCCCGGCCTCGGAAGGCATCGTCGCCGGTGTCTCCGCGGAGTCGTTGAGCGTTGCCAATCTGGACGTGCCGACCTCGGGCCCGGGCAGCATCGGGTTCGCCCGCACGACGCTGGAACCCGGTGGGACCGTCCGCCTCGACGCCACCACCGGGCCGTCTCTCCACTTCGTGACCGAAGGGACGTGGACGGTGCGCCCTGCCGGCGACGGGGCAGTGTCGCCCGCGACGCCGGCCTCGGCGGACGGGGCTCCGCTCGAGCCGGACGGCGAGGTCGTCCTCGATCCAGGAGGCCGGCTGCTCCTGCCTGCGGGTGCCTCGGTCGAGGTGGACAACGTGGGCGACGTCCCGGCCGTCTCCTTGTCCGCCGAAGTCACCGAGCGGATGGTCGCCCCGGACGGTAACGGAGTCGCGTGGCGGCCATTCGGCGATCCTGTCGCGGTGCCGGCCGGCGCGATGCAGGTAGAGCTGACCCGCTTGACCCTTGGCCGTGGGGCGACCGCGGCGCCGCATAACACGGAGGGCCCGGAGTTGTTGGACGTGCGGGCGGGACCGGTACTCCTTGTCCTGAACCCGGGGCAGGTGCGGATCTCGCGGGCGGAGGGCGGCGAGGAGAACCTTAGCGCGGGATACGACGATCCCTCGATCACGCCTGAGCCAGACTCAGCGGAGGGTGACGATCATGAAGAGGGCGGGATGGGGGCGGACTCGGCGCCGCCAGGCACGCCTCTCCCCGGGACGGCGATCGGACTCCGGAGCGGGGACGCGGTCCTGCTCGCGACGGGCGGGACGCGAGTGCTGCGGGCCTCGGACGACGCGCCGGCCGTGATCCTGGTGGTGGCGGTCGTCCCGGCTGGGACAGCCGGGACGATGCCGACTCCCAAGAGCGGGTCATGAGGACGAGATTACGGAGCGGCGTCGCATGGCGCTTGACCTTCGCTCGGTCGACATACCCCCGTTGCGAGGCGGTCGACGAAGTAGCCAGTCGATGGTGCCAAAGCTATGGGGAAACGGGCTCCCTCGCAGCGACTGTCAGAACACGCGAAGCAACGTCACCTAGTGTCGATGTGGGTTCCGCTACCGACAGCGCGCCTTTCTTGAGCCGCCTCACTGGGATCGACCGTCTCCAACCGAAAAACGTCCAGCGCCGCCTCGACCACCGTGTCGGTCGGGACGTCTGCTAGGAACGACGGGTGGTGATCGCAGCGAACTGTGGCGCGATCGACGCCGCAGACCGGACACGAAATTCGCCAGGAGACGATCGGGCGCTGCCGTGCCGTCTCAACGGGGCCGGCATTGATCAGATTGAAGCACCAGTAGATCCCGACGCTCGCCGTTCCCACCGCCGCCGCCAGATGCAGCGGTCCCGTATCGTTGGAGACCACGAGCGTGCAGCGCGCCATCAGTCCCGCCAGGCCGCCGAGCGATAGGCGACCGGTTGTGTCCTCGGACGGACAACGCATCGCCCGCTGGATCGTCGCTGCGAGTGAACCGTCAAAGCCGGCCCCGGTGACGACGACTCGTGCTCCTATCTCTGTAAGCGCGTCGCCGACGACAGCGAACTTCTCCGCCGGCCATCGTCGCTCGGGATCGCTGGCGCCGGGATTGAGCGCGACGAGCGGCCGACTGTCGACGGGTACCACCCGGCACGACTCGGCGAGATCGGCGTCGGTCACCGCAACCCGCGGCGCGATCACCGAAGGCGTCGCCCCGACCAGTCGCACCACCTCGAGGTACCGCACAACCTCACCCTGCCAGTAGACGT
>JAXDKI010000584.1:0-44682 GCA_034667245.1 Thermomicrobiales bacterium
GACTTCATCTCTTCCACCCCGGGTATCGCGATCCTGCTCGTTCTCCTCTCGATCGAGTTGATCGCCGACAAAGTTCCGGGGATCGACCATGCCAATGACCTGATTCAGTCTGCGATCCGTCCTGGTGCCGGAGGCATTTTGATGATGGCCTCGACCAACCAAGGCGACGCCCTCAACCCCGTCGTTGCGATGATCGTCGGACTTCTCCTCGCGGGCGGCGTGCACGGTGTCAAGGCCACCACACGCCCGGCCATCACGGTCTCAACCGGAGGAGTGGGCAACCCGGTTATCAGCATGATCGAGGACGGCATTGCCGCCATCGTCTCGATCATGGCCATCCTCGTCCCAATCGCCGCGATCGCTCTGCTGATCATCCTTGGCCTCCTCCTCTGGTGGCTCTACCGCAAAATCCGCCATTTGACATCCTTCCTGGCACGATCTTCAAAGCCCGGAAACGCCACTACCTTGCGCTAGTTCGTATCAAGTTTTAGAATACGGATAGTGCATTGAAGTGAGGTGGTGGTATGCCGGCGGTACAGTTCAAGGACTATTACCAGACCCTCAGCGTCGAGCGGTCCGCCGACGAGAAGGCGATTCAGGCCGCTTTCCGCAAGCTCGCCCGCAAGCATCATCCCGACATCAATCCCGGCGACAAGCAGTCGGAAGAGCGCTTCAAGGAGATCAACGAGGCCTATGAGGTCCTCTCTGACCCCGAGAAGCGGAAGATGTACGACCGCTTCGGCGAGGACTGGCAGCGGTATCGCGACGCCGGCTTTACGGGCAACGAGCCGACTGGTGGCGGGCGCCCCGGCCCCGCCTTTGACGACTACGACTTCGGCTCGTGGTTCACCGGTCAGAGCCAGGGAGGTCAATCCCATCGCGTCGAGTTCGGCGAAAACGCCAGCGGTTTTTCCGACTTCTTCCAGACCCTCTTTGGCGGGCTCGGCAATCGCCGCGGCGGTTTCGTCCCCCCGCGAACCTCGCGTCGTCGCGGCGAGGACATCGAGGTCAGCCTCGAGGTCTCCTTCGACGAGTCCTTCCGCGGCGCGTCCCGTCGCTTTGAGGTCCAGACCCACGAGCCGTGCACGACCTGCAACGGCACCGGGATCGCCCGCGGCGCAACCTGCCCCACTTGTGACGGCAGCGGGGTCGTCCCCAAGGCAAAGACGATCGAGGTCAAGATCCCGGCCGGCGTCACTACAGGCTCTCGGATCCGCGTCGCTGGTCACGGCGGTGCCGGGCAGAACGGCGGACCCAATGGCGACGTCTACCTCCGGGTGACGGTGCAACCTGATTCCCGTTTCGAACGCACCGGCGACGACCTGCGAACCGAGGTCGAGGTCCCTCTCTACACCGCTATCCTCGGAGGTGAGGCCCTGGTGTCGACCCCGACCGGTCGCGTCGCAATGACGATTCCGCCCGAGACCCAGGCCGGCAAACTCTTCAGGCTCCGCGGCCAGGGAATGCCCCGCCTCAAGGGAGGGAAGAACGAGCGCGGCGACCTTCTGGCGCGAGCGCGCATCGTCTTGCCCACGAAGCTGACGGACCGCGAACGTGCACTCTTTCAGCAGCTGCGCGATCTCCGCGACGAACGAAGCTCGTGAGCGAGAACATCTCGAGCAACCGCCGGGTCCGCAGAGGAGCGAGCGATACCCTGCACTCCCGCCACGACGAGCGCAGCGGACTCGACTGACCTCGTCTCCCCCTCCCTCGCTCCTCGGGTATAGTGCCTGACGACATCGATAGACCCGTTCGGCCGCGGGGCGTGCCCGCGACCGACGCACGTAGCGCGACTAAGGACGTGGAGATGCCAGCGACGATCGTGATGGGAGGACAATGGGGCGATGAGGGCAAGGGCAAGCTGACCGACGCTCTTGCCGCCGCCGCCGACGTCGTCGTCCGGGCCAACGGCGGCAGCAACGCGGGCCACACCATCTCCACCCCGGCCGGCGTCTTCAAGATGCACCTCGTGCCGTCCGGGATCCTCAATCCCAACTGCACCTGCCTGATCGGCGCCGGCGTCGTCGTCGATCCTCAGTCACTTGTCCAGGAGATCGACGGTCTCCGCGCCCGCGGCGTCTCCGTCGACAACCTCTTCATCTCGGATCGCGCCCACATGGTCCTACCCTACCATCCGCTCCTCGACCAGGCCGAGGAGACCGCCCGCGAGGACCAGCGGATCGGCACCACCCTCCGCGGCATCGGCCCCGCCTATGCCGACAAGGTCGCCCGCCGCGGCATCCGGGTTGCCGACCTGCTCGACGAGGCGTCGCTCCTCCGCAAACTGAGCTTGGAAGTCGATAGCAAGAATCAACTGCTGACTCAGGTCTTCCGCCGGCCGCCACTCGACCTGACTCAGGTTTATGGCAAGCTGGTCGACGTCGCTGCCCGGCTCCGCGGCCACGTCGTCGAAGCGGAGATGGTCGTCCAGGACGCCCTCGCCGCCGGCCGTGAGGTCCTGATCGAGTGCGCCCAAGGCGCGATGCTCGACATCGACTACGGCACCTACCCGTACGTCACCTCGTCCTCGCCGACCGCCGCCGGCGCCTGCCAGGGTGCCGGTGTGGCGCCCACCCAGATCAAGCGCGTCGTCGCCGTCTACAAGGCCTACGGCACGAGGGTCGGCAGCGGGCCAATGCCCACCGAGCTCTTCGACGAGATCGGTCAAACCATCCGCGAACGCGGGAAGGAATACGGCACCACCACCGGTCGCCCTCGGCGCACCGGCTGGTTCGACGCCGTCGCCGCCCGCTACGTCGCCCGCCTCAACGGCGTCACCGAGATCGCGCTGACTCTGCTCGACGTCCTCGACACCTTCGACGAGATCAAAGTCTGCACGGCCTACCGGATGAACGACGTCTCGGTGAATTACCTACCCGCTCGGGACGATCTGCTGGCCCAAGTCAAACCCGAGTTCACGACACTTCCCGGCTGGAAAGCGGACACCTCCGGTGCCCGGTCGGCGTCCGATCTGCCTCCCAACGCTCTCGCCTACATCCGCTTCCTCGAAGAGCATCTCGGCGCCCCCATCACGATGGTCGGCGTTGGACCTGACCGCGAGCAACTCGTCCCACTCACAGATGACGCGGCGATCTTGCAGGGAGCCGTCGGTGCGCCGAGGCGGTAGCGATTGGCCCATGACCAGTGACAAACGGGAGAAGGGGGAACGACGTGAGCGATGATCGGCAACCGACGGTGCTCGATGCGCGGGCCATTCAGGCGATCATCCCGCATCGGTACCCGTTCCTCCTCGTCGATCGGATCGTCGAGATGGTGCCGGGCAAACGCGCCGTCGGCCTGAAGAACGTCTCGATCGGCGAACCCTTCTTCCAGGGCCACTTCCCCGACTACCCCGTCATGCCCGGTGTCCTCATCGTCGAAGCACTCGCGCAAGTCGGCGCCGTCGCCATGCTCCAGCTGGACGAATACAAGGGCCGGATCGCCTTCTTCGCCGGCATCGATAAGATTCGCTTCAAGCGCCAGGTCAAGCCGGGCGACACCCTCCGCCTTGAAGTCGAGCTCGGGCAGATCCGGCGCAGTATCGGCACCGGGACCGGCATCGCGACCGTCGACGGCGAGGTCGCCTGCCGCGGCGAGTTCATGTTCGCGATCGGCCCGGCGCTCAGCGATCTCTAGTACCGTGATCGGCATCGACGGCAGCCGGCTGACTGTCGGCGAGCGGACGGGCACCGAGACCTACACCTACCAACTCCTCGCCGCCCTCGCCCGCCTCGACGTCGATGACCCGATCCGCGTCTACCTCAATGCCAGCCGGCCCCCCACGGACCTGCCGGGCATCGGGCAACCGGTCTGCCTCCCGTTCCCGCGCCTCTGGACGCACCTGCGCCTATCCTGGGAGATGCAACGCAACCAGCCCGGCGTGCTCTTCGTCCCCGCCCACGTCGTCCCACTCCGGCATCCCCGCTCGGTCGTCACGATCCACGACGTCGGTTATCTCCACCATCCCGAATCCCATCCCACCAGCGCCCGCCGCATGCTCCACGCCGCCACCCGATGGAGCACGCTCGCGGCACGACGCATCATCGCGATCTCCGAGACGACCAAGCGGGACCTGATCGCTCATTACTCCGTTCCCGAGTCACGCATCCAGGTCATCCCGCACGGCGTAGATCACACAATGCGCCGGGCGAGCCGCGAAGCAATTGCAGAGCTCAAGCAGCGGCGCGGATTGCCGGACCGGTACGTCCTCTTTGTTGGGACGGTCCAGCCCCGCAAGAATCTCGGCCGCTTGGCAGCGGCGATGTCTTTCGTGGCGCGCGCCGGTCTGCCGCACCGACTCGTCGTCGCCGGCAAGCGTGGATGGATGGCAGCAGAGGTGGTAACAGAGATCAAAGCCTCGGGCATGGCGGATCGAGTGACGTTCCTCGGATACGTGCCCGCGACTGACCTGCCGACCCTCTACTCGGGCGCCGAAGCCTTCTGCTTCCCATCGCTGTACGAAGGCTTCGGTCTTCCCGTGCTCGAAGCCATGGCCTGCGGCACGCCGGTCGTCGCGGCCGATCGCTCCGCGCTCCCCGAGGTCGCCGGTGACGCTGCCATGCTTGTCGACCCAACCAACCCCCAGGCGATCGGCGCTACGCTCTCTCGCCTCCTGATCGACGACTCCCTTCGCCGAGAACTTGTCGAGCGAGGTTGCCGACGCGCCCAGCAATTCACCTGGGAGCGCACCGCGGAGGCAACGATCGCGTTGCTTCGTGGCGTACGCGACAGGAAGATCTGACCAGCCGGCAGCTCTGCGGACGAGGCCGGTCCGTACGACGCATAATTCGCCACGGCGACCAACACGGCTGCGGCCGCGGATCGAGTCCCGGGTCGGGACACGTTGGAGTGGATGCGAGGATCGATGGCAGCTTCTGGACGACTGGTCGGGATCTTATTGCTCGGGTTCGGGCTCATCCTCGGCGTCGCCATCGTCCTTTGGCTCGTCTTCGGCGTCCTCGATCAGAAGACCGAGCGCACCGGCGCGATCTTCGGTTTTGTCCTCCTTTTTGGCTGCCTGGTCCTTCCGCTCGTCGGCGGCGGGATCTACTTCCTGATCAAGGGACAGGCCGAGGCGAAGGACCTCGCCCGCGTCCAGGAGCAGCGCCGTCTCCTCGACATCGTGACTACCCGCGGCCAGGTGACGATTCCCGATTTGGTCCTGGAGTTGAACTCGACCCGCGAGCGTGTCCAGCGCGATCTCAACGAGCTGGTCGGGCGCGGTCTCTTCAGCGGCTACGTCGACTGGAGCAAGGGCGTCCTCTACTCCGTCGAGGCATCGAAGTTGCAAGGACAGACGCATTGTCCGAACTGCGGCGGCGAGTTGCAGTTGGCCGGCAAGGGTTTGATCAAGTGCCCCTACTGCGGGGCGGAGATCTTCCTGACAGGCTAACGACGATCCGCTGCCGTCACGTTGCGCGGAGGGGCAAATGGCTTCATCTTCGAGCGCGACCGGCCGCATCGCCGGTCTCCTCGATTCGATTCCCGGGTATCGCGGCTACCGCAACAAGGAGGATCGCCGCGACGCCGACCGGCGTGTCCGCGAGCGCGTCGCCGCCGCCTTTGCCGCCCAGGCGGAGCGCGTCGAGCGCATCGCTCGTGACCTCGCAAACCAACGCCGGCTTCGTGACGTCGGTCCGGTCGACGAGTTCTCCCGGTCGATCCGCCACCTGGTCGATCGCATCTCGACCGCGACCTATGGCTACGGCGGTCTCTTCGGCGACCGCAACGTTGACGAGGCGGCACTCGATCAACTCCGTCTCTTCGACGAATCCCTCATGACCGGCGTCACCGAGCTCGAAGGACCGATCGCCTCACTGGAGCAGGCATACACCGCCAACGTCGATCTCGCCGCCCCGGCCCGCGAAGGCGTCTCCGCCACACGGAAGGTGCTCGCCCGCCTCGATCTCCGCAACGAGGTCATCGAGACCGGCCGGCCCCTCCCCAATGACAAGATCCAGGACATCCTCTCGCCGAAGCCACCCGAGGAGCAGGGTCCGCCACCCGCGTTCAACGTGCGCGAGGGCGACGCCGTCGCCATCCTCGGCGACAACTTCGTCGTCGACGGCCGGATCGACATACAGGCCGGTGGTCGCGCCCTTCGGCTCCTCCGCGTCGGCGCCTCGCCGGAACGTTGGCTGGCTGTTCCCGGCGAGCGAGGACCCGGATTCGCGCTCCTGGAGATCACCGATCAGCCGTTCACGGCGGGCACGCAATCCACAATCGGCGGCGAGCCGTATACCGTCAATTGGTCGTCCGCCGGGACCGGAGAGGTGACCGGCAAAGGCGGTTCGATCGGCGGACGTCCGGTGACGGTTTCCACGCTTGCCGGCGCCAACAATCCCGCGGCGCGTGGGATCGTGGTCGATTGGGGGAACGAGCGGCAGGTGCTGGTCGGCAACGAAGTCCACCCGGACGACGTCGAGATCTACGGCAGCACGAAGTCCAAACGCTAGCGGCCGTCCGGAGTCGGGCGGCTTTCGGAGTGATTCCGACCGCAATTGACCGCCACGGCGCGGTCGGGCGGCGACGGAGGAGGAACGATTCGATGGGGATCATGGACCGGTTGTCGACCCTCGTACGGGCCAATGTCAACGATCTTCTGGACAAAGCCGAAGACCCGGAGAAGATGATTGACCAGATCCTGCGGGATATGGAGACGAACATCGGTCAGGCGCGGCAGCAGGTCGCCGCGATGATCGCCCAGGAGAAAGAACTCCAGGCCGACTACGACGAGACGACAAAACTGGCCAGTGAATGGGGTGCCAAAGCCCAGCGCGCGGTCGCGGCCGGCAAGGACGACCTCGCCCGCGAGGCGCTCCGACGCAAACGCGACAACGAGCAGAATGCCGGCGTCTATCAGCAGCAGCTCGCCGTCCAGGAGCAGACCGTCTCCAAGCTGAAGGACCAACTGCGCCAGCTCGAATCGAAGTACCAGGCAACCATGAGCCAGCGCGACTCCTTCCTTGCCCGCGCTCGCCGGGCCCGCGCGCAGGAGCAGGTTGCCCGCACCCTGACGACCTTCTCGCCGGTGGACCCAAGCGCCGACCTCGAGCGGATGGAGCGCAAGATCCGCGGCACCGAGGCGAAGGCTGCCGCGATGGTCGAGATGGGCGACGAGTCGTTCGACACCCAGTTCAGCGAGCTCGACTACGACGCCGACGTCGAAGCGGAGCTCGCCGCCCTCAAGGGCGAATCGCCCGCCCCAGCCGCCCTCGGCGGCGGCGGCGATAACGCGACCGTCAACCAGACGGCCGGCACCTCAACCGCCGCGACGGGCTCGGGTTCATAGCAAGCCCCCCTTACCGGAGGAATGTCCCGGACCGGAAAGAGATTCCTCGCCCTGGGGAGGAATCTCTTTCCATGTCAAGCGGTTGAGTTAAGCTTCGCGCGACAAGCGCGAAAGGAGAAGGCTCATGGCTATCATTGATCTCATCGAGCATCCCGACGAACGTGCGGACGAACTCGTCCATCGCGTCCCGGAATATGGCTCGGGCGAGTTCCGTTTGGGCTCGCAACTCGTCGTCCGCGAGAGTCAGCGGGCGGTCTTTTTCCGCGACGGCAAGGCACTCGACGTCTTCGGACCGGGGCGCCACACCCTCTCGACCAACAACATTCCCCTGCTGACCGGCCTGATCGGCATCCCCTTCGGCGGAAAGTCGCCTTTCACCGCCGAGGTCTACTTCGTGTCGATGCGCGAGTTCACCGATATGAAGTGGGGCACCCCGCAGCCGCTGGTCTTCCGCGACCAAGACTTCGGCATGGTGCGGTTGCGCGCCTTTGGCACCTACTCGATGCGCGTCGCCGATCCCCAACTGCTCGTCACCCAGTTCGTCGGTTCACGCGGCGCGTACACAACCGGGGCGATCGACGAGTTCCTCAAGAGTGTCATCATCAACGAGTTCAACGACATCCTCGGCGAGGCGAAGACACCGCTCCTCGACCTCCCCGGTCTGACCCGCGAGCTCGCCGATACCGCCCGCAACGCGCTCACCGACGACTTCCAGCGCCTCGGTCTCCAGCTCACCTCCTTCCAGATCAGCGCAATCTCGCCGCCGGAAGAGGTCCAGAAGCGGATCGACGAGCGCTCCGGCATGGCTGCTCTCGGCGACATGAACACCTACATGCAATACCAGGCGGCCCAGGCAATGCGTGACGCGGCTCAGAACCCGGGCGGCGGTGCCGCCGGCACAGGAGTCGGTCTCGGTGCCGGCGTCGCGATGGGCGGCGCCATGGCCCAGGCTGTCCAAAACGCGATGAACCCAGGTGCGTCACAACCACCGCCACCGCAGACCGCAGCGCCGGCCGCTGGAGGCTCGGCGGTCGAAGAGCTCGGCAAGCTCAAGGGACTCCTCGACGCCGGAGTGATCGACCAGGCCGAGTTCGATCGTCTCAAGCAGGACGTCTTGAAGCGGCTGGGATAAGTACCGCGCCACACGGCCCTCTAATCCCTTGCCACCCACGTTCGGAAGAAAGGGGTAATGGCGCCCTGGTCGGCTCAACCAAAGGCGCCACTTTCGGGCCCTTTCCTCTCGCTTCCACCGAACGAACGCCCTCTTGCCCAGCGAGACTCGGCGAGCGCCCATAGACCGTTTTGACGGCAAGGCAATACACTGTACGTTACTTCGCGATCGACGGGACGGCATACGCGATGCCCGCACCGTATCGCGCCACCTGCCCCGCTCGTCCGATACGAGTATGTGGGTCAAGATCAGGAGCAACAGGAATGGCCAAGTCCGGCAACGGTCGAAGCAACGGACACGGTAGCAACGGTCATTTCAAACGCGACGACGGCAAGGTCCGCGTCGCCATTATCGGCGTTGGCAATTGCGCCTCGTCGCTCGTTCAGGGCGTCCACTACTACCGCGATGCCCCCGAAGACCAGGACGTGCCCGGTCTGATGCACGTCAACCTCGGCGGCTATCACATCCGCGACATCGAATTCACCGCCGCCTTCGACGTCGACGTCAACAAGGTCGGCAAGGATCTCAGCGAAGCGATCTACACCGCCCCGAACAACACAATCAAGTTCGCCGACGTCCCGCCCTCCGGCGTCACCGTCGAGCGCGGGATGACCCACGACGGTCTCGGCAAGTACGTCTCCCAGATCGTCACCAAGGCACCCGGCCCCACCGCCGACATCGTCAGCATCCTCAAGGAGACCCAGACCGACGTCGTCGTCTCCTACCTCCCCGTTGGCTCCGAGATGGCGACCAAGTGGTACGTCGAGCAGATCCTCGAAGCCGGCTGCGGCTTCGTCAACTGCATCCCCGTCTTCATCGCGAATTCCGAGTACTGGCAGAAGCGATTCCAGCAGCGTGGCGTCCCCATCATCGGCGACGACATCAAGAGCCAGGTCGGCGCAACCATCACTCACCGCGTCCTCGCCCGCCTCTTTGCCGACCGCGGTGTCCGCATCGACCGCACCTACCCGCTCAACTTCGGCGGCAACACCGACTTCCTCAACATGCTCGAGCGCGAGCGGCTCGACTCGAAGAAAGTCTCCAAGACGAACGCCGTCACCTCCCAGATCGACTACATCCTGCCGAGCGCCGACGTTCATGTCGGACCGTCCGACTACGTGCCGTGGCTTCAGGACCGCAAGTGGTGCCACATCCGCCTCGAGGGAACGACATTCGGCGACGTGCCCCTCAACTTGGAGCTCAAGCTCGAAGTCTGGGACTCGCCGAACTCCGCCGGCGTGGTCATCGACGCCGTCCGTTGCGCCAAACTCGCCATGGACAACGGCGTCTCAGGCCCCCTCTTCGCCCCTTCCTCCTACTTCATGAAGTCTCCGCCCGAGCAGTACCACGACGACATTGCCCGCGACCGCCTCGACGAGTTCATCAAAACCTACCGCCGCCGCGACACGGCGCCGATCGAAGCGACCGTCGAGGTCGGCGGCGAAGGATCCGCGTAGTCATCCGTCATTAGGATCGACTCCGAAAAGGTCGTAGGGGCGGACCGCCGTGTTCGCCCTATTCTCAATCGCCGCAGGCAATGGGGGCGGACCCCGCGGTCCGCCTCCACCAATCCTCGGCGCGCCACATCCCTGGCAACCCCGGCTTTCGTTGCGGGTCGTGCGGCAGGAAGAACGACCAGAGGCATGGGTAACGAGTCGAAGCCCCCCCGTTACCCATCCGGCACGGTCCGGGCACTCCTCCAAACTCACCACGTCTCCGCGGCCACTCGTGCCGCCCTTACCGAACGCATCGACGAATCCGCTCGCCCCTGGTCACCCCGCTTCTTCAACGACGCCGAGATCGCAACGCTCCGTGCCGTTTGCGCTCGTCTCACGGCCGGCGACGACCTCGACGACGATCCGGACGTCGCCAGAACCATCGACGATCGATTGGCCGAAGGTCGCGGCGACGGCTGGCGTTTCGCCGCCCTTCCGCCCGACCCTGATGCGTTCCGTTTGGCTCTGCGCGGAATCGACGAATCGTCGACGGCACTCTTTGGTGTGGCGTTCGTCGAACTCGCGCCCGATCAGCAAGATCACGTCCTGACGACGATTCAATGTGGAGTCGCGCCCGGCACGGTCTGGCAGACCGTCGAGCCGTCGCTCTTCTTCCAGGACCTGCTGTCCGAGGTCTGCGAGATCTTCTACGGCCACCCCATCATCCAGGAAGAGATCGGCTACGTGGGCATGACCGATCTTCCACGCTGGGAGTCCGTTGGCCTGGACGCTCTCGACGAGCGCGAACCCCAACCGCTCCCTGGTGACCATGTCGAATCTCGATCCTGACGGAACAGGTGCGTTCACCGCACCGTCGCAGATGCGCCGATTTCGGCACGACGAAGAGGTCGACGCCGTCGTCATCGGCACCGGTGCCGGCGGGGCTCCCCTCCTGGCCCGGCTTGCCCAAGCCGGGCTGACCGTGGTCGCACTCGAAGCCGGCCGCTGGTGGCAACCGGAGCGCGACTTCGCGACGGACGAGATCGCCCAGGCCGAGCTCTATTGGCCCGACGAACGCCTGAGCACTGGCACCGATCCCATCCACTTCGGCCGGAACAACTCCGGCACCGGCGTCGGCGGCGGCACGCTGCACTACACCGCCTACGTCCCGCGTCCACGCCCCGCCGACTTCCGGTTGCAAACCGAGTTTGGCGTCGGGGTCGATTGGCCGCTGACTTACGCTGAACTGGAGCCATACTACGACGAGCTCGAAGCGATTCTCGGCGTCTCGGGACCCTCGCCATACCCGTGGGACCCACAGCGCCGTCCATACCCGCTCCCGCCTCTTCCGCTGAACGCACCGGCGCAGCTGATGGCACGCGGGTGCGCCTCTCTCGGCATCGCCACCTCCCCTGCGCCGAATGCCGCACTCTCCGCTCCGTACTTTCAGGCCGGCATCGGCTGGCGACCCGCGTGCACCCATCGCGGTTTCTGCCAGGCCGGCTGCTCCAACGGCGCCAAGGCGAGCATGGACGTCACCTTCGTTCCGCTCGCCGTCAGCGCCGGCGCGGAGATCCGTCCGGCGAGCTTCGCAACCCGGTTCGAGCGTCGCCGCGACGGTCGAATCACCGGCGTCGTCTACCGTTCCAAGAGTGGTGAGGAGCGGCAGCATTGTCGCCACGTCTTCCTCTGTGCCGGTGCCGTCGAGACGCCGCGCCTCCTCTTGATGAATGACATCGCGAACGAAAGCGGCCAGGTCGGGCGCAACCTCATGGCGCACGTGGCACCGCAGGTCTGGGGCCGCTTCTCGGAGGACGTACGGCCGTATAAGGGCATCCCCGGCGCGCTGATCTCGGAGGACACCCACCGCCCACCCGGCGCCGACTTCGCAGGGGGGTACATCCTCCAGAGTATCGGCGTCATGCCGGTCACCTACGCCACCCAGGTCGCACGCGGGCGAGGTCTCTGGGGTCCCGCGCTCCGCGAACACATGCGTTCGTACAATCACATCGCCGGCATCAACATCCTCGGCGACTGCCTGCCGTCACCCGACAATCGCCTCCAACTGTCGGACGAGCTCGACCATCGAGGCCTGCCAAAACCGCTCGTGTCATTCAACCTCGGCGACAACGAACGCCGCATGGCCGCCCACGCCGAGCGCCTGATGCGCGCCATCTGGGAAGCAGCCGGCGCCGAAGGCATCTGGGTTTTCCCTCGCACCGCCCACACCATCGGCACCTGCCGAATGGGCGCTACGGACGACATGGCCGTCGTCGATGCCGACGGGCGTTCCTTCTCGGTGCCCAACTTGACGATCGCCGACAACTCGACCTTCCCGAGCGCCCTCGGCGTCAATCCTTCCCTAACCATCATGGCGCTCGCCCTACGAACAGCCGATCGCTTCCTCTCGCGCATCAAGGGAGGGTGAGTGAATGCGGATAAAGCACGCGCTCTCGCTGCCTTGACAGCCGGCCTTCCGGGTGTAGCCTACACCTAACGGCCGACTCGAAATCCAGTCGTTCCCACTCTCACGCCTCAACCCTCCGTCAACGTCAGGGCGGCAATCAGGGACCAATGCCATGAGCGACGCGGCAAAGCAGCCCCCAGAGCCGGTAGCGCGAGAGGCGGCGACTCGATCACTTCCTGAATCAGCGACCCATCCGCTCTCCTTTGCCTCGCATGACTCCGCGACCGCATCACGGGTTGCTGCCGCGGTGCGCCTTGGCGGGAGTCTCTCATCCCATCGTGCTGGAGCCCGCCCTGATCATTCGACTCTCCTCCGGCTACAGCGAACAAGCGGGAACGCGGCGGTCCAGAGACTCCTCGTTCGTGACAACGCCACGATTCGGCGCGCTCCCGCCCTGACGGCCGACGACTACACCGCCCTCGCCCAGCAGTTGCATGACGCTATGTCCGGGTGGGGCACCGACGAAGAGGCGATCTACGTCTCGCTTCAGAAGCTCCAAAAAGACGCGACGGCCATCGCCGCGCTCAAAAAGGCCTACAAGGATGCCTACGGCAGCGATCTGGAGTCCGACATCCGCGACGAGATGAGCGCGAGTGAGCTTGACTTCGCGCTGGAACTCCTGGGAGCGGGCGGAAAGGGCGCCACGGTCGGCACTGCCCCGACCACCGACGCCGGTTTCAAGGCCGCCGCGAAAGCACTCCACACGGCGATGTCGGGCTGGGGTACCGATGAAGAGGCAATCTACGCCGCACTGCTGCCGTTTGACCGCGACGCGGCGAAGCTCACCACCCTGAGAACCGTCTACAAGACCGAATACGGCACCGAGCTCGAGGCCGACATCCGTGACGAGATGAGCAGCGACGAGCTCGCCTACGCGCTCTACCTCCTCAACGCCCCACCACGCGCACCCCTCACGGCGACGACATTGACCTCGGCCGGCACCAAACAGCACACGGGAAAGGTCCCCGGCGGCGAGGTGTCCGTCCATACCGGCGGAAGCATGACGGTCGGCGGCACCCCCTACCCGGACACCTTCTCTGTCGGCTACGAGGGCGGTCTCGCGGCCGACTCCGGCTGGATTCAATTCATCTGGTCGGAGATCATCGCCACCCAACCGGATGGCAGTGAGCTCGCCGTCGCGGCCACCGGTCTCGGCACCTCCAACGGCGCGATGGATCTGACGACCGATACCTCGGCTCCGAAATACAAGGTGGACACCGCCTCGAAGACCGACCCATTCTATGAGTCGCGTGGGACCAGTACCCGCACCGCGACCGGCACGACGATTCATGACCGCCCGGGAGAGTTCACCAGCAACATCACCAGCCAGTTCGACGCCGGCGCGACCAAGGTCGTAGAGCGCGACCACTTCGACGAGTTCCTTGTCCGCGACTACAAAACGATCTACCACACCTCGGTCGTCGTTCAGTGGGTCTACACCACCAAAACGACGGTCGCGCGGTCAACGACCGCCGGTGCTGGCGGCAAGGCGGATAAGATGCCGTCGGCATTTCGCGATCAGCTGATCAAGGAGTTCCCGACCTTCGACTACATCCAGTAGCGGCAGGGCGACGCCGATGAGCCACGCCACGGTCCTCCGAGCACGCTTGACGCGGCGGCAAGTCCTCCCCACCTTGAGCTGGCTTTGGCCATGGCAACGCGGTTCGGCTGATCTGCACACAGGAGGGAGCACCATGCTCACGGGGCGTGTCTCCGTCGACGGACGACCTTTCAGGGGCGCGCGGGTGCTCCTCCTTTCGGGCGACGCTTCTAAAGTGCTTGGAGGGACGGTCACCGACGATGCGGGACGATTCGAGTTTCCCCTCAAACACGCAGACGACCAGGATCGCCGACACCTGCTTGTGAAGCTGCAGGGTCCGATCCTCGCTGTATCCCATCGTGTCGTCGACCTGGATTCCGCAAATCCGGAACCGGTCGAAGTCCGCATCGAGTCCGACGGACCAGAATTCCATCGATTGCACGCCCAGGTCGACGCGACTGTTGAGGCTGTCCCGCCAATCCGCCTCTTCATCACCCCACGTAACATGACCGGCATACCGCCGGAAATTGAGCGATTCTTCCTTCGGCAGAGTGAGCGCGTCGTCGAGGATGCCTTTTACACGCAACGCTTGGAGGCCCCATCTCTCGAACTTACCGTTCAAGACGGTACCTATCGCATCGGCGGCGAATCGCTCAGCAAAGCCGGACCGCTCGCCGGTGGCATGCCCGCGAATTATGCGATCGTCGGCATGACCATCAATGGCGAATCGGAACCTGCACCGGGCGACCGAATCAGCGGGTTCCTCGTCCAGGTCGATCGCGATCGAGAGATCACGCTGACCGTCGAAGAGGTTCCGCCAGCCAGTTCCTGAACCTCCACGTGTGATGCCATCGGACCGCCTGGCATGCCTGGGAACTGGTGGAGCGTAGAGTCGGCTGCGTCCCCGCGGCCGATCGCTCTCGTGGTGCTTGCATCATCAACCCCGCACTGCCAACCGAGATTCAATGCGCTCGCCTCTTACCGGTGCCGGCCGTCTGCAACGCAGCATGATGATCGCTTTGTGGCCCTGCTCTCGCCCCGCCGTCCACTGATCGGGTGCGGAGTGGAAATTGCTTGCGATCATTACTTGGCCCGCCGCATTTGGCGCCTGATCCGATCAAAATGGACGAGCGATATCCGTTCGTCACCCATACTCATATTTGACCGACGAACCCGGCGTACGTACGCCCGTTCCATACTCCGAGCGGATGAGCTTCGTGGTATAATTTACCGTCTTTATGGTGCGTCTTAGCCCACGTGCAGAAGGGGTCATCAAGGGTGGAAATCGGAAACGTCCGCATTGCCAGCATCGAAACCGAGATGCGGAAGTCCTATCTCGACTACGCGATGAGCGTCATCGTGCAGCGCGCGCTGCCGGATGCCCGCGACGGTCTCAAACCGGTCCACCGGCGCGTCCTCTACGCGATGCACGAGATGGGACTGCGATCGAGTTCTCGCTATCGCAAGAGCGCCGGTATCGTCGGCGAAGTCCTCAAGAGCTATCACCCGCATAGCGACACTGCCGCCTACGACACCCTCGTCCGCATGGCACAGGACTTCAATCTGCGCTACCCGCTGGTCGACGGCCAGGGCAACTTCGGCTCCGTCGACGGCGACAACGCCGCGGCAATGCGTTACACCGAGGCGCGCCTCACCGCCATCGCCGACGAGCTCCTCGCCGACATCGACAAGCAGACCGTCGACTACCAACCGAACTATGACGCCTCGATGGAGGAGCCGAAGGTCCTACCGGGGCGTCTGCCCAATCTCCTCATCAACGGCAGCGCCGGTATCGCCGTCGGTATGGCGACCAACATTCCTCCACATAACCTGAACGAGATCTGCGACGCCATCGTCCACATGATTGACAACCCCGACGCGACCATTGATGACCTGATGGAGATCGTCCATGGTCCCGACTTCCCGACCGGTGGCACCATCCTCGGTCGCGAAGGAATCCGCGCTGCTTATGCCACGGGCCGCGGTCGCGTCGTCATCCGCGCCAAAGCCTTCGTCGAAGAGGCCACGCGCGGCAACCGCTACCAAATCGTCGTTACCGAACTCCCGTACCAGGTGAACAAGGCCACCCTCCTCGAGCGAATCGCCGAGCTCGTGAAGGACGGCAAGCTCGACGGCATCAGCGACCTCCGCGACGAGTCGGACCGGACCGGCATGCGGGCCATCATCGAGCTAAAGCGCGATGCCCAGCCGATGAAGGTTCTCAACAACCTCTTCAAGCACACCGCGCTGCAGCAGACCTTCGGCGTCAACATGCTCGCGCTCGTCGAGAACGGCACGCAGCCGCGCGTCCTGACCCTGCGTCGGGCACTGCAGGAGTACATCGGCCATCGCCAGGATGTCCTCACTCGCCGCACCCAGTACGAGCTCGATCGGGCGAAGAAGCGGGCCCATATCCTCGAAGGTCTCAAGAAGGCCCTCGACCAAATCGACGAAATCATCGCCACCATCCGCCGCTCCCGGACGACCGAGACGGCACGGCAAAATCTGATCGCCGGTTTCAAGTTCAGCGAGCCGCAGGCGAATGCGATCCTCGACATGCGCCTCGCCCGCCTCGCCGCCCTGGAGCGGAAGAAGATCGAGGACGAGCTCAAAGAGGTCCTCAAGGAGATCGCCTACCTCGAGTCGCTGCTGGCCGACCCGAAGAAGATCCTCGGCCTCATCCGCGACGACATGGCGATGCTCAAGGACAAGTACGGGGACAACCGCCGTACGCGGATCCAGGACGTCTCCGGCATCCTGACCGAGGAGGATCTCATCCCCGAGGTCGATGTCCTCGTCACGATCACGAACAAGGGCTACGTCAAACGAATCGCCAACGACGTCTATCGGACCCAACATCGCGGCGGCAAGGGCGTCACCGGCGTCACGATGCGCGAAGAGGACGGCGTCCAGCACATCCTCGCCGCGAACACGATGGACTCGCTCCTCGTCTTCACCAACCGCGGCAAGGTCTACCAGGTCAAGGTCCACGAGTTGCCGGACGCCGGACGCACCGCCAAGGGGCTCCCGATCGTCAACGTCATCAACATGCAGCCGGATGAGACCGTCACCACGCTGCTCCGCATTGACGAATTCACCTCCGCCAATTACCTCTTCTTCACCACGCGGAAGGGAACCGTCAAGCGGGTCAGCCTCGACCAGTTCCAGTCCGTCCGATCGACCGGCCTGATCGCGATCACCCTCGACGCCGGCGACGAACTTGCCTGGGTCAAGAAGACGACCGGCAACGACGACGTGATCCTGGTGAGCAAAGGCGGCCAGGCGATCCGCTTCAAAGAAACCGACGCCCGCGCCATGGGTCGCCCTGCCGCCGGCGTGATCGGCATCCGCCTCGATCCGGACGACCACGTGATCGCCTTCGAAGTCATCGAGCCGGGCGGCGACCTCCTTATCGTTGCCGCCAAGGGTATTGGCAAGCGAACCGGCGTCGACCAGTATCCGAGCCAGGGTCGAGGTGGCAAGGGTGTGACGGCGATGAAACTCTCGCCGAAGACCGGCGACATCGTCGCCGCCGGCATGGTTCGAGCCGATCAGACCGTCGTCATGCTCAGCACGGGCGGTCAGGTCATCCGCATCCCGGCCGCGCAGATCTCCCGCATTGGCCGCGCAACCCAGGGCGTAACCCTGATGCGACTCGGTCCCAAGGAGACGGTCGCCTCGATGACCGTCGTCGAGCCGAAGTTGGAGAGCGAGGGGAACGGCCTCGTCACTGCCGATGGCGGCAACGGCGTTGACGGTTCCGAGAACGGCCGCCTTTCGTAGCGCAACCGCGCGAAAATCTACTGCAGAGGCACGCCCTCGTCGGCACCGGACCGACGGGGGCGTTCTGCATCTTCAAGCGTCGCGATCGCCTGCTTCAACCTCGCGGCGGCGACCGGGACCCCGAAGACCAGGACGGCCGTGAGGAGAAGCGTGACCCAATACAGCACATCCACGATCCTCCCGCTCGTCTCCGGGAAGGAGGGGCCGCGACCGGCCGCCCACAGGACGACCACCTGAACCACCAGGGCGATCGGAGGTATCGCCGACCGCGCCCCCCTGGGCAGCGACCACGCGAGCACCGTCACCCCAGCCGCAAAGAGCGACGACACCGCAAGCGCCTCCAACGCTGCCCGTTGATCGATGGTCGCTTCGATCCCCAGAACGCCCGGCACGAGCAGGGCCAACGGCGTGAATGCCATCGCCGCCGCCTCCGGGACCGACGAGAACGCGACGACGCACCAGGCCGCAACGACGACGAGGAACAATACGACCACCATCGACGCGATCAACGCCGGCGTTGCCGAATGCCGACTCATTGCCACGTACGGCTCGCGCAGGACACTCGCTTGCAGTGACACCAGCGGCAGCAACCCCGCTGTCGTCAGCAACGCGATCAACCACGACCGGGCAAGGATCGCCGCCTCGCCATGGCGCGTCGCCAGGTAGCCGACAATCTGGAGTCCGCAGAGGAATACCAGTCCAAACGGCACAGCGCCAGTCGCACGTAACGGTCCGCCGAATGCCAGCAGCAGAGCCACCACACCGGTCACGGCCGGAGCGATCGCAAAGCCGAGGACGACCGGGCGCTCGGGGTCGACCGGTTGCGCTCGCGAGGCAGGGCGGGGAGTTGGCCGGCGGCTGGTGCTCGCACCTGGGCTGCGCGCCGCCTCGCCGGACTCGCGCGGTGCATGCCAGGGCGGCGGGGTCCATTTGTCCCTGCCGCCGTCAGGCCTCACCGTCGCGCCGCCTGCCGCTGTCGCCCGGCATGAGCGTTCGCCTTCCTACGACGGAACCGACCCGATCGCCGGCCGCAACTCCGCAATGGGGACCAACCGCGATGAGCGCTTGCGGAACGAGGCGACCGCGTCCATGCCGCAGAGTTGCAGCATGTCGAGCGTCTTGGCGACCCCCGCACCAACCGTCTGCGCGGCATGTGAATCGGTGCCTGTGGTGATCAATCTTCCGCCCGCATCGGCGTACCAGCGCACGATCGCTGGCCCCGGCATGCTCGTTTTGGGCGCTTGACGCAGACCGGAGGTGTTGATCTCAAAGGCGACACCTTTCTCGATCATCGTCGCGAAGACCTCTTCGAGGCGACCGCGATAGACGAGCGGATCGTATATTCGATGCGTTTTCGGCGCGTAGCGCTTGGGAATGTCGAGATGGCCGATCGAATCGAACCAGCCGGTCGCGACCGCCGTCTGGACCTGATCGAAGTACGGAAGGAAGACGTCATCCAGCGTCCGACCCGCGAACTCCTCGGGAAAGATGATCGCGCCGGCGGGACCGTAGTGAACGGAACCGATGACGAAGTCGTACTCTCGGCCGTACTGCCCCATGAATGTTTCCACAGCATTGGCCGTGTCCGTATGGAAGTCGACTTCCGCCCCGGCGAGGATGATCAAGCGGTCCCCGAATTCCGCACGCACCGCGGCAAGCGAACGAAAGTAGTCCTCGGCCCGATAATAGCCATAACCCATGTCGGCCGGCTGATGGTCCACATGGTCTGTGAACGCGATCTCGGTGACGCCGGCCGCAATCGCTGCACGACACGAGTCGACCATCGGCACTTTGCAATCCGCCGAGAATTCCGTGTGCACGTGGTAGTCGAACACGCGATCTGTCCCCCCTAACGGCTTGGCTCTCGACGGTACTATACCAAGGGCGTCGAGCGCGCCGGTCCGGTTGGCGAGACAGTGAGTCGGAGCAGACATTGCGCACTGAAGGCGGGGGAACGGCAGGATCGCAACGACTCGGCGTTTTTGGTGGCACCTTCGACCCGCCCCACCTCGGTCACCTGATCATCGCCACCGAGCTGCGACATGCTCTCTCACTCGACCGCGTCTTGTTCGTCCCCGCCGGCCGACCGCCCCACAAAAGAGCCCAGATCATCGGCGAGGACGAACGCAGGCTCGCCATGCTTCGACTCGCCCTCGCCGACGCGCCGAACTTCGACGTCAACCTCGTCGATCTCGATCGGCACGGCCCCTCCTACACGGCCGACACAATCGACCTCCTCCACGAGCAACTCCAACCGGCCGAACTCGTCTTCCTCATGGGTGAAGACTCGTTGCGCGATCTCCCCGCCTGGCATGAGCCGGAGCGAATCGTGGCCCGCGCCGAGTTGGGGGTCGCCCGACGACCAGGAGTCGAGCTCGACCTCGCCGCAATTTACTCCGCCGTTCCAACCGCCTGCGGTCGCGTCCACCTGGTCGACGTTCCAGAGATCGGCATCTCGTCACGAGACCTCAGAAGGCGAGTCGCTGACGGCCGACCCATCCGCTTCCAGGTGCCGCGCTCCGTCGAGGACTACATACGCCGCCACGGTCTCTACCGCGAAGCGTCGCCGGTGCGACCGACTCCGCAACCAGAGCAGGTTTGACCCACCGTTCGTCGCCCCCCTATACTCACCCCTTGATACCCGCTGCCTGGCGGGTCTAATTAATGATGAAAACCTCGCCGGACAGACGTTGCCTCCCAGCGGCGAACGTCGGCGATTCTGGGAGCGATACGCGTGCGACTTCGTCCCTGGCACATGCTGATTGTTATCGTCGTGCTCACGCTCGTGTCCACTTGGATTTCCCTGCCTGGCCAGACCCTTGACGTCGCCGGGATCAAGCAGGACGTGACCGTCCACGAAGGTCTCGACCTCCAGGGCGGCGTTCAAGTTCTCCTCAAGGCAGAGCCTGCACCGGGCCAGAGACTGGATAGCGACGTTCTCAATGGCACCCGCAACGCGGTCGAGCGGCGCGTTAACGGACTCGGCGTCAACGAGCCCGTCATTCGCACCCGCGGCAACGACGAGATTAGCGTCGAGCTGCCGGGCGTCAATGACATCCCCGACTGCTTGAAAGACGGAAATGGTGCCGACTGCACTCCAGCGGAACTCCAGATCGACAGCAACGGCGACGGCACTCCCGAGCACCAGCTGCAGGATGCGGACGGCAACGGCACCCTCGATTGCCTCGAAGACGGAAATGCCGACGACTGCCGACTTCCCGGTCTCGGTGCCGAGCGCGCCGTACGGGTTCTCCAGCGGACGGCATTGCTGGAGATCATCGACCCGCAGGGAAGTTTCTTGCCGGAGGGCACACGCGTCCGCACCAGCCTTAATCCGAACGACACCGGGGAGGAGACGGCCGAGACCCCAGCCGCCTCCCCAGAAGCTTCGCCCGTGGCGTCGCCAGAAGCGGCGACCGCTGAGGAATCGCCAACTGGTCCGGTCTACAACACGATCATCGCAGGCGACGACCTCAAGGACGCGTTCGTCAACTACAACCAGGTCGGCCAGATGGTTGTCGGATTCCAGCTGAACGGCGATGCGGCGAGCCGGTTCTACGACTTCACGAGCACGCACCTCGGTCAGCCCATGTCGATCGTCATCGACAAGGAAGTTATCTCGTCTCCAGTCATCAACGGTGCGATCAGCAACGAGGGCGTGATTGAAGGTGTGCCGCCCGCGCAAGTCCGCGATCTCGTCCTTCAGCTCAAAGCCGGGGCGCTGGCTGTCCCGCTCAAGGTCGTCCAGAGCCGTACCGTCGGCCCCACCCTCGGTCAGGATTCCATCGATCGCAGCCTTATCGCCGGCATCATCGGCCTCGGCACGGTTGCCTTGTTCATGGTCCTCTACTATCGACTGCCGGGCGTGCTCTCGGTCGTCGCCCTCTTGATCTACACATCAATTACATTCGCGCTCTTCAAATTGATTCCGGTCACCCTGACCCTCGCGGGCATCGCCGGATTCATCCTCTCGATCGGTATGGCCGTCGACGCAAACGTTCTGATCTTTGCTCGATTGAAAGAAGAGCTCCGCACCGGGCGCACCCTATCCAGCGCTATCGAGGCGGGCTTCGATCATGCCTGGCCGTCGATCCGCGACTCCAACATCTCGTCGATGATCACCGCGGCGATTCTCTACTGGTTTGGGCGCTACACCGGCGCCAGCATCATCACCGGTTTCGCCCTGACGCTCTTTGTCGGCGTTGCCGTCAGCATGTTCACCGCGATCACGGTGACGCGAACTTTCCTGCGACTCATGGTCGACGCCGGGATGGCTCGCCATCGCTCATGGTTCGGCCTCGTCGACGAGCCGACCCCTGCACCGAGCCCGGCCGACTAGCGACCGCGGCACTCGACTTGGAGACCGACACAATATGGACCATCTCGCGGGCAAGCGAAACCTTTGGTACGCGATTTCGACCATCGTCATCATCCCGGGACTGCTCGGGTTGATCATTTTCGGACTCCAATTAGGGATCGACTTCACGGGCGGGACGAACTGGAACCTCAAGTTCGATCGCTCGATCGAGACCGAGGAGGTCCGAGCAGTTCTCGAAGAGCACGGCTTCGACGGCTCTGTCGTCCAGGTCTCGAGCCAGGACGGCGGCAAGGACAACGTCGCCGTCATCAACATGAAGGAGCTGCAGCAGGGGTCGCCCGAGAAGCAGGAACTGGAACAGGCGTTACGCAGCCAGATCGGGAACTTCGACGAACTCGAGATCGTCTCCGTCGGCGCCTCGGTCGGCAATGAGATCAGTCGGCGGGCGATCTTTGCCGTCTTCCTCGCCTCGATCGGCGTCATTACCTACATCGCCTTCGCGTTCCGGAACACGCAGAACCCTGCTCTCTACGGTATCGCGGCGATCGTCGCGATGCTCCACGACGTCGTAGTCGTGCTCGGAGTGTTCGCCATCCTGGGCAGGGTCGCGAACGTCGAAATCGACGCGCTGTTCGTGACCGCCATCTTGACGGTGATCGGCTTCTCGGTCCACGACACGATCGTCGTTTTCGACAGAATTCGCGAGAACCTGGCCCGGCGTGCGGCCCCCACGTTCGAGGGGATCGTCAATTACAGTCTCGCCCAGACCGTCGTCCGATCTCTCAACACGTCGATGACCGTCATCTTCACGCTCATGGCGCTCTACCTCTTCGGTGGGGAGTCGACGAAGAATTTCGTCCTCGCTCTCCTCATCGGCGTCGTCAGCGGTACCTACTCGTCGATTTTCAACGCCAGTCAGATCCTGGTCTCCTGGGAGACCGGCGAGATCCAACGCCTCTTCCGCCGGCTTACCGGCAAGGGAGCCGGCCCAGCAATGGCGCCGAGCCGGTAGTGGCCGATAGCCGATAGCCGTTGGCAGGGTCGCAATAGACCCATTGTCGCCATCTCACGGAACGCCCTGATTCGTCGAGGACTTTCTCCTATCGGCTATCGGCTTTGGTGGTAGACTTCTGCTCCGCGCGTGGTGAGCGAATTGTGCTTGCCACGCGCGCGTGCGTGCGAGGGAGCACTTCAGGTTCCATCTCGTTGGCAAGGCGGTTAGGCCATTGGGTCGGGCGCGACGGGCGAAACCGGCGTGATGGTGATCGTGCGTCCGTGCGGTTGACGACGTTCGACAGTCGGTCATTCTTTTTGGGAGGGGAAATTGGACGAGAAGGTCCTCTACATGCTGCCGGTCCTGATCTTCGGGGTCCTGGCCATCCTCTTCGCCGGTTGGCTGGCCCGTGACGTCTTCAGTCGGGACCAGGGCACGACCGAGATGCAGGACATCGCGGGTCGCATCTTCGAAGGCGCGCTCGCGTACCTGAAGCGGCAATACCGGACAATCGCCCTTCTCGCGATCGTTGTCGCCGTCGTGATTGGCGTTCTCGTTGCTCTCTTTGAGAAGGACCACGAGACCGAGCGCGGCATTATCACCGCGGTCGCTTTTCTCGTAGGTGCCGCGCTCTCGGGACTTTCCGGCTTCATCGGCATGTACGTCGCCGTCCGCAGTAACATCCGCACTGCCGCCGGTGCCCGGAAGAACCTCGGCGAGGCGCTGATCGTGGCGCTCCGTGGCGGTGCGGTCTCCGGGTTCCTCGTTGTGGCGCTAGCGCTGCTCGGCGTCGGCGGTGTCTACGCCGTGGTGTACCAATTCGCCGAGGGTGCTGAGGCCAAAGTTGCCGAGACCCCCTACTGGATCGTCGGATTCGCCTTCGGCGCCAGTTTCGTCGCCCTCTTCGCGCAGCTCGGCGGCGGTATCTACACCAAGGCTGCCGACGTCGGCGCCGACCTTGTCGGAAAGGTCGAGGCGGGAATCCCGGAGGACGACCCGCGCAACCCCGCCGTCATCGCCGATCTCGTCGGGGACAACGTGGGCGACTGCGCCGGCCGTGGCGCCGACATCTTCGAGTCTTCCGCCGCGGAATTCATCGGCGCCATGGTGCTCGGCGTCGCCCTATTCCGCGCGTCCGGCGCGGGGTCCGGAAGCAACGACGTTGCCTGGATCTTCCTCCCGCTGGTATTAGGCGCCTTCGGCCTTCTTTGCTCGCTTGTCGGCGTCCTCTCCGTGCGGCCGTCGGCCAATCCCGGCGACCCGATGGCCGTCATGAATCGGGGCTTCTACGTTACCGCGGGTCTATCGGTGGTCGCCCTCTTTGGCGTCTGCGCCTGGATGCTCGACGAGGGTTGGTTGACGTTCGCGCTTTGTGGCGTCATCGGCATCGCGACCTCGTTCGCCTTCGTCTACATCACTCAGTACTACACCTCCGGAGCCTACCGACCGGTCAAAGAGATCGCCGAGCAGTCGCGCCGCGGTACCGCCACCAACATCATCTCCGGTCTCTCCGTCGGGATGGAGACGACCGGGATGCCCGCGCTCGTGATCGGCGCGGCGATCCTCAGCTCCTATTCCCTCGGCAATTCGGTCGACTTCGGCAGCGAGGTCGGCATCTCAGCCGGCATCTTCGGAACCGCCGTCGCCACACTGGGCATGCTCATGTCTGCGGCCTACATCCTGGCGATGGACTGCTTCGGACCGATTACCGATAACGCCGGCGGCATCGTCGAGATGAGCGATCAGCCGGAGTCGGTCCGCGAGGTCACCGACGCTCTCGACTCGGCAGGCAACACGACCAAGGCGCTGACGAAGGGCTATGCCGTCGGGACTGCCTCGCTTGCCGCGTTCCTCCTCTTTTCCGCCTTCCTCGATGAGGTGAAGAGATTCGGCAATTTCACCGAGGAGCAGATGCAGCTCAGACTCAGCCTCACCGAGCCGAAGATCTTCGTCGGCGGACTGATCGGCGCGGCGCTCGTCTTCGTCTTTGCCTCGTTTTCGATTCGCGCCGTCGGTAGGGCCGCCGGCGACATGATCGAAGAGGTCCGCCGCCAGTTCCGGGAAGACCCCGGTATCATGAAGGGGACGTCGAAGCCCGATTACGCCCGTTGCGTCGACATCTCCGTGCGCAGCTCGCTGCGGGAGATGGTGCGGCCCGGTGTGCTCGCGGTCGCCGTTCCTGTCCTCGTCGGCGTGATCCTGGGCTGGGAGGCCGCGGCCGGGATGCTGATGATCGGGACGATCACAGGTGTCCTCATGGCCCTCTTCCTCAACAACGGTGGCGGCGCCTGGGACAATGCCAAGAAGTTCATCGAGGCCGGCGGCTTGAAGGACGAGAGCGGCAAAGTTCTTGGCAAGGGCTCCGATGCCCATGCGGCCGCCGTCGTCGGCGACACGGTCGGCGACCCGTTCAAGGACACCGCCGGCCCCTCGCTGCACGTGCTTATCAAATTGCTGGCGACCATTACACTGGTGCTGTCGCCGCTGTTCATTTAGGTCTCAAGTACGCCACGGAACGTGGCACAGTGACGGGCGGGCCTGCTATGGTCCGCCCGTTTGCATTTTCGATTGCGTGAGGAGCGTTTCATGGACCGACCGGCACCAACAGAGGCCGGCAAGCACATTGGTGTCATCGGTGGCGGCATTGCCGGCCTGACGACGGCTCTCCGCTTGGCGAAGGCCGGGCAGCGAGTCACGCTCTGGGAGCGTGGTAGTCGACTCGGTGGACAGGCGGCGGCATTCCCGGTGGCCGGCAACTCGCTGGAGTACTTCTACCACCACCTCTTTCAAAGCGACCGGGAGATCGTCGCCCTGATCGAAGAGTTGGGGATCGCCGACCATCTCCTCTGGCTGCCTTCGAATGTCGGCTACTTCGCCGACGGCAAGATTTACCCGCTGAACGGTGCGCGCGATCTGCTCAAGCTCGACGTGCTGCCGTTTCGCGACCGCGTCCGGCTCGGTCTGGTCACCGCCTACCTCCAGCGATTCCGGAACTGGAAGAAGTTCGAGACGGTCACCGCCGAGCGCTGGCTCCGCCGCGCACTCGGCGACCGCGCCTACGAGCGAACCTGGGGTGCCCAGTTGGACGCGAAGTTCGGTCGCTACGCCGATCAGGTCGCAATGGTCTGGTTCTGGGGCAAGATCTGGCTGCGCACAACCTCTCGCCGTTCTCCCCTCGATCAGGAGAAGCTCGGGTACATTCGAGGCAGCTTCAACGTCCTGATCGACGCCCTCGCCGACGCCGCACGTGGTGCCGGGGCAGATCTGCAGACGGGCCGTGGACCGAGCCAGCTCCGGCAGAACGACGACCACTCGTGGGAGGTGGTCTTCGACGATGGCGCTCCCCCCGTCAGGTGCGACGCAGTGATCGCGACAACGCCGTCCCCAATCCTGGCGAGACTGGCACCGACACTGCCTGCCGACTACGTCGCCAAGCTCAATGGTCTGACCTACGAGGCAGCGGCGGTGGCGCTTCTGGAAATGAGCCGTCCGCTTTCGGACATCTACTGGCTCAACGTCGCCGATCGTGACCTCCCGTTCACCGGCGTCATCGAGCACACCAACTTCATGCCCTCGTCCGACTACGGCGGCAAGCATTATGTCTATCTCAGCAAGTACCTCGAAACAGACCACCCCTACTTCTCGATGCCCGAAGACGAGCTAATCGAGACCTACCTTCCCTATCTCAAGCGGATCAATCCGGCCTTCGAGCGGAGTTGGATCGATCGTTGGTGGGTCTTCCGCGAGCGATCGGCGCAGCCGATCGTCACCCTCAACTACAGTCAGAAGCTGCCGGACCACCGTACCCCGCTCAAAAACCTCTACCTCGCGAACACGAGCCAGATTTACCCGGAAGATCGGGGAACCAACTACAGTGTCCGCCTCGGCAACCGCATTTCCGAGTTGGTCCTCGCAGACCTCGAATCGCGATAGGAAAGCTCAGAACAGCTAGACCGCCGTCCACAGCGACTCACGATCCTTCACCTGGTGTCGGACGCGCCCTTGGCGCTCAAGATGCGTCAGGAAGGCGTATGCGGTCGGATGGAGCAGGTAAAAGGCCGGGGCGTCCGTGACATTGGCGCCGTAGGCGGCGAGCAGCCGGGTCAGGATCGCCTCGGCCGTCGTCGGTTCCGCCGCGAACTCCACCACGCGCTCCGCAACCTCGAGGACGAGCGACCGATTCTGTTCGCAGAGTGCTCCCAGACTCTCGACGCGCGGACCATGACCCGGCATCGCCGTCCCGCATGAGACACGTTCTGCGGTATCCAGCGCCGCGAGGTGGTCCGTAACCGAGAAGAGATAGGGAATCTTGTACTTGGCGAGAACCGTCTCCGGTAGGACGACATCGGCGCAGAAAAAGACACCTTCGACGAGATAGCCAAGTTGATTCGGGGAGTGACCGCCGAGCGGGACGACCTCGACGTCGAAACCCTCCACGGACACGGAAGAACCGTCGATCACGTAGTCGACCGGACTCGGATCGGCCAGCATGAAACCGCCGCGCATTGAGGCGGGCGGATCCGCACCCGCAAACAAGAGCATCGGCTGCAGGAGCGGATAGCGCAGCACCGCCTCATCGAAGGCGGGGGCGTAGACCTTCGCTCCTGTCCGCTTGACGACCGTGGCGTTCGCGCCGAAGTGGTCTGCGTGGGCGTGGGTGGTCAGAATGGCCACGACTTCGCCCCCGAGCTCTTCACGGACCGCCTTGATCGCCTTCTTCCCGCTCGTGTCGTTCAGTCCTGTGTCGACGAGAACGCATCGGCCGCCCTCGCCGCGTAGGACGCCGACGTTGACGCCGCCGGGAATCATCGCCACTCGCGAACTCAGCTCTTCGATCGCCAACGGACAGCCACCCCTACTCGCGCCGCTCAGATCAGACGGCGCCACTATACTTCGCCGCCGGAAGGTTCGAGTCAATGAAGCGAGGGAGCAAGTGGCGGTTCGACACGTCGTTGAGGTCGGGCAGTTCGATCGCGCGGAGGTGGAGCAGCTCTTCGAGCAAACCGAACGGCTGCGCGGGCTGCCGCGGACGGCGACGCCGCTCGCCGGCCGCATCTTGGCAACGATCTTCTACGAACCCTCCACCCGTACCCGGCTCAGCTTCGAATCCGCCATGGTCCGCCTCGGCGGTGCCGTCCTCTCGACCGAGAACGCGCGCGAGTTCTCGTCAGCGATCAAGGGCGAGTCGGTCGAGGACACGATCCGCATCGTCGAGGGCTACGCGGACGCGATCGTGATTCGCCATTACGAGCAAGGAGCGGCGCGCCGTGCCGCGGCCGTCGCGTCCGTTCCCGTCATCAACGGCGGCGACGGTCCGGGCGAACACCCGACCCAGGCGCTCCTCGATCTCTACACCATCAAGCACGAGCTCGGGCGCATCGACGGGCTCCGCGTCGCCCTGGTGGGCGATCTCCGATTCGGGCGCGCGGTGCGCTCGCTGGCGCTCCTCTTCCGCCTCACAACCGGAACGGAGTTGATTTTCGTCTCGCCGCCTGCGGTGCCGATGGGATCGGATGTCCGGCAGGCACTCGACAGCCACGGCATCACCTACCGTGACGAATCAGATCTATCTCAGGTGTTGCCGGATGTCGACGTGGTGTACCAGACCCGCATCCAGCGCGAGCGGTTCGCCACCCCCGGTGAATACGAAGCGTCTCGCGGTGTCTACGTGATCGACGAGGCGGCGATGGCGCGGCTCAACCCGAACGCAATCGTCATGCATCCCCTGCCGCGCGTCGACGAGATTTCGCCGGCGGTCGATGACGATCCTCGCGCCGCCTACTTTCGACAGGCACGCAACGGCGTCTACTTGCGCATGGCGTTGCTCACGACGCTGCTGGCCGAGAACAAGTCGGCAATCGCGTAACGGCTCCGCTATTGCTCCTCGGCGGTTAGGGTCTCCGGCCCCTGGCGGTGACGCGTCCGCTGGGCCGCCCAGCGCGCCTCCTCGGCTTGTCGCCGCCGCCAGACACTTCCCACACCGAAACCGCCTACGATCAGCGCCACGGCGACCAGGACCTGAACGACGCCGAAGAGATCGGCTGAGGCCGCGGCAAAGAAGATGGGAACGAACGAGACGGTGTTGGAGATGGTGAAGAAGGTCGCGTAGACCCGCGCCCGGATCTGCTCGTGCGATCGCTCTTGCAGCTGCGTCTGAGCCGGCACGAGGATGAACGCGTTGCAGACGCCGAGCAACGCCGCCAAAACAGCCGTCAGCACGACCACGAGCGTCCTGGGGGCATCTCCCCCGAACCACAGCAGGTCGAGGATCGCCTTCGTCAGCGCGAGCAGCAACAGCATGACACCCGCGCCGACGAGCGCCCAATCGATCACCGCGCCTCGATCGAACCGGCGCAGGACCTTACTCACGAGCAACACGCCCGCGAAGACTCCAAGCCCGGCCGGACCGACGATGTAGCCGATGTCCTCCTTGGGCAGCCCGATGACCCCGGTGATGAAGTCGGGGCCGAGTGTCGCGACCATCAAGAACGTCGTGGCGGCGAGCGTCAGGTAGAAAATCGCTCGCATCAGGACCGGGTCCTGAAGGATGTAGAGCAACCCTTCCTTGATGTCCGCAACCAGACGACTCGCCGGATGCGTGTCGGCGCCGGTCTGACGACTGATCGTCGGCGTCGGCGGGATCGTCATCACGAGCCCGGCGGAGACGACGAAGAGACCCATCGTCACCGCGAACAGCGGATCGACGCCGATGATCTTGATCAGGACCGGCCCCAGGGTCGCGAAGCCGATGAGCTGCGCCGCCGTGAACGTCAGGTTGAAGAGCGCGTTGGCATTGATCAGCTGCGCCCTCGGCACGAGCTGGGGAATCGTCGCGCCCTGCGCCGGCGCGAAGAACTGGCCGGCGATCCCGAAAAGGAACGTCACGAGATAGTGAGCCACCAGGATCGTCTCGACGTGCCAGCCTGGACGGATCACCAGGAAGCAGGCGACGGCCACGGCGCGGAGAAGGTTCGTCCCGGCCATCACAACGCGCTTGTTCATCCGGTCGGCAATCACACCCGCGATTGGTCCGAACAGCACGGATGGCAGCGAAAACGCAAGGATCACGAGGCTGATCGCCGTGTTCGCCTGCGGGAGGTCGTGGACTTCGATGATGCTTCGCACCCGGAGGAGGAGTGCGAAGTTCACCATGTTATTCGCCGACTGCGAGATCGCCTGTGCAAGCCACAGCCGGAAAAACGGGCCGTTTTCCAACACGGCGCGCATTGAGGTGCGCGCCGCGGGCTGCTTCCTGGGCGGACCGAACGGGGGGAGCGTCGGACGCCGCCCGATCCGGCGGCTCGACGCGGTCACAACGACGTCTGCTCGGCGGCGCCTGCGCACAAGACCGCCTCGGGGGCGACCTCAGGGGACGCGTCCGCGCCGGTAGCTGCTGCGGCCGCTAGGGCGTGGTCCGGTCCACGGCTGACGAACGTCTTGAGCCGCTTTTCGAGCTCGCGACGGGGTAACAGCACCTTTCGATTGCAGCCATGGCAACGGAGACCGATGTCGGCCCCAAGCCGGACGATCGTCCATTCAAAGCTGCCGCACGGGTGCGGCTTGCGCAACCTCACCACGTCTTGAAGAAAGAGCTCAAGGGGCGGGGTTCCGCGTTTGATCGACATCAGTCGCCGCCGGATCCGATGCCGGCCGATGGCTCGGCCGGCGCGCTGCTACATGAGGCCCGGAATCTTCATGCCACCGGTGAGCCCGCCCATCTTCTCCTCGCCGAGCGCGGCGGCCTTCGTCATCGCGTCCTTGATCGCCGCCGAAATCAAGTCTTCCAGCATCTCGACGTCTTCGGGGTCAACCGCGCTGGGGTCAATCTTGATGCTCTCGAACTCCCGCGCACCCGTCACGCGCGCGGTCACCACCCCACCGCCGGCTGTTCCCTCGACGACCGTCTCGGCCAGCTCCTGCTGAATCTTCATAATCCGATTCTGCATCTGCTGAACCATCTTCATGTTGATGCCGGGCATCGAGTTCTCCTTGCACGTCACAGGCCGACAAGCCGCTGCTTCTTCGCGTCATCGCATGGGTGGACCGGTCGAGTCACCGGTCGGCGAGAGTATAAGCCAGCGCCCCATACCGCCGACCCTCCGCCCTCAATCCGACGCGATCCGCTCCGACCGGGCGTTTACCAGGGAGCCGGATCGGGACTCCTCCCCAATCCATGTCCGGACCCGCCGCAGCATCTGTCGCGCGTTCGCCCGCGATGCTTGGGTCACCGGTTCACCGTCGAGCATCGCCGCGAGCTCGTCGATCCGATCGTCGTCCGCAATCTGGCGCACCTGGGTGACCGTCCGCCCGTCGCGCTCGCCCTTGGCAATACGGAAGTGGGCGGTGCCGAACGCCGCGATCTGGGGGAGATGGGTGATGACCAGTACTTGATGCTCGCTGGACAAGCCCCAGAGCTTCTCGCCGACGACCTGCCCCGAGCGACCACCGACTCCGACGTCGACCTCATCGAAGACGAGCGTCGGCGTCGCGTCGGCGGCCGAGAGGATCGACTTCAGCGCCAGCATCAACCGCGCCATCTCCCCGCCTGACGCGACCCTGGCGAGGGGCTTCAGCGCTTCCCCCGCGTTGGGAGCAAGCAGGAATTCGACCCGGTCCGCTCCCGTCTCGTCGAAGGCAACCGTTTGCACGGCCCCGTCACCACTCTCGAACCGAACACCCTGCGCGCTTGGCACCTGCGTGATCGAGACGGCAAAACGCGATCGCCCCATGTTGAGTACGGCAATCGCCTCTTCCGTCTCCCGGGAGAGGCAGCCGGCCGCCTCGGAACGGGCGCGGGACAACCGTACCGCGGCCTCGCCGATGCGGTTCAAGAGCTGCTCTTCCTCGTGGCGAAGACTGTCGAGATCGACCTCGCCTCCGGTCAGCGACTCCAGCTCCCTGGCCGCCTCCTCACCGAACGCGATGATTTCGTCGACGGTGGAGCCGTATTTCCGCTTCAGCCGCTTGACCAGATCGAGACGTTCCTCGACGGTCTCCAGGCGCGCCGGATCGGCCTCAATGCTGTCGCGATACGTCCGCGTCTCCGCGGCGACGTCTTCGAGGAGATAGACGACCTCCTCGGCCCTCGCCGCCAGCGGCTGCATCGTCGCGTCGAGCGTCGCGATCTCCGCCAGCTGCGCGCTTGCGCGGCGCAACACCGGCAGTGCCGCGGCCGACGCGCCGACGTCGAGCTCGTCGCTCTCCCCGCTCAGCAGACCATAGGCCGTCGCCGCGTCCTCCATCAGCCGTTCGGCGTTGGCCAACACACTCCGCTCGGCGACGAGTTCCTCTTCTTCTCCCGGTCGCAACGCCGCCGCGTCGATCTCCCTCGCCTGAAACTCAAGCAGATCCACTCGCTGGGCGCGGTCGCGAGCGCCGGTCACGATCGCATCGATCCGATCTCGCACCGACCGCCATTCGCGCACGAGATCGGCGAACGCCGCCCGCTCCGGGATCAAGCCGGCGAAGCGGTCAAGGACATCCAGATGCTCCGACGCTCGCAGCAGCGATAGGTGGTCGCTCTGCCCATGGATGTCGACGAGCAGCCCGCCAAGTCGAGACAGCATCCCGGCGGTCGCAGCCCGCCCGTTGATGCGTGCCGTACTCCGTCCACCCGACGCGATCTCCCGCCGGAAGATGAGGACGCCCTCTTCCGCTTCCACGCCGAGTTCGTCGAACACCGCCGCAAGATCGGCACGTTGTGCGGCGGTCGAGACGTCGAACGTCGCTTCGATCCGGGCCACTCTGCTGCCGGTGCGGACGACATCCGATCCGACGCGTTCGCCGAGTACCGCGCCAAGGGCGTCGATGATGATCGACTTCCCGGCACCGGTCTCGCCGGTCAAGACATTCAAACCCGGTTCGAAGGGAATCCGGAGCTCGTCGATGATTGCAAAGTCGGTGATCGCCAGTTCAAGCAGCATCGTCGCGTCCCCTCACGCGACGGACATCATAGATCGTCGCGCTTAAGGATTCCCGTCCTCGGGGCCGTAAGGCATCGCAATTGGCGCGAATTCACCACCATTGATGTATAGCTTCGGCGCGCTCTCGCGGTGGCGCCCCATCCGCCGCCCTTAAGTTAGGCAGGTCTAGAAGTGAGGAGTTCGTCGACGCGACGCGCAGCCTCGAGCAAGATACGATCGGCCGGCAGCGGAAGGAGCGCAATGTGGGGCGGCGGCGTGACGAGTCGATGGTAGAAGAAGGAGCCCTCCTCGGCGTCGAGCAAGCGCGACAGGACCGCCACCGCCTGCTCATGGAGTCCGAGCGCGAGATCGCTTTCCTGCACCCAACCACGTGCCACGAGGATCTCGCCGAGCGAGCGCGACTCATTGGACTGCGCCTGCTCGCGCAGTGCCGCCCGCAGTCGACTCGCCCGCAAAACCTTGCGCCCGACCAGCATTTGCCCTAGTCGAAGCCCTGGGTCGGAGGCGGTAGCCAGCGCCAGTCTCCCTTCGTCGACAAAGATCACGACCTCGATCTCGTCAGTCGTGATCGTCAGACGCCCGGTGTGGCGGCGCAGGGCGAGCATTTGCAACAGATCGGCCACGCCGAAATCCCGCAGATTCCCTGTCGTCGTCATGGCGTCATGGCGTTCCTGCTAGCGAAGCAGCCCTGCTCCCAACGCGGCTCTGTGTCCTCCTACCGATCCTACCGTTCTTCCCCCTGCCTACAGACCCCCCCGTTCGTCCCAGATGTGTGCCGCGACAGCAGCCACCACACACTCCGCCACTCGCAGCGTCGTACTGGTAGAGATGGCGCCTGTACGATCGCACGTGTCATATCGGTATCTCCGTACGTTTCGGAGGAGACCGATGGGCTAGGGCGTATGGGTCATCCGATCGGCATAATCACCTCGCTGCGCATTGTTCTGGCCGTCGAATTTCGGCCGCACAATGCGTAGAGAGGCCGCACCGCAGGCCGCCGCCTGCGGACCGATCGTCCAACTTTTACAGGGAGCGTTGACGTGGGATCAATCGCCGAATGGATGCCGACGTTCGCCCCGCGCGATCCCACCCTTTGGCCGCGAATGCTCTTACCGATCGGCCGGCGATCGGTCCTCCCGTATCCATTCTCGTCGCCAAACGTTCGCTTCACCTATCTCTCGCGCAACGGCATCTATGGCGCGGTGAAAGCGCTTGATCTCGTCGGGCAGGAAGTGCTCATGCCCTCCTACTTCCACGGGATCGAAGTTGAAACGCTGCTCGCCGCCGGCGCCCGACTCAAGTTCTACCCGGTGCGCGACGGTATGCGGGTCGACCCTGAAGACGTGGTCGCGGCGATCACAGCAGAGACGCGTGCGGTCTTCGTCATCCCCTACGCCGGTTTCCCCGGCCCGATCGGTGAAATCGAGGCCGTCTGCCGGCAACGAGGCTTACTCCTGATCGAAGACTGCGCGATGGCATTGTTGACCACGGTCGACGATCGTCCGCTCGGGTCGTTCGGCGACGCCTCAACCTACTGCCTCTATAAGTGGCTGCCGGTCCCGAACGGCGGCGCGCTCGTCCTCAACGCTGGCGATCCGACGCTGCTCCCTGCCTGGGACCATGCCCCGACCGGTTCCGGCCTTGGTCTGGCAAGCCTTTCCCTGATGACCAGCCTTGCCGTCCGCGGCGGCGCCATCGGCCGCGCCGTCATGAGGTTTGGCCGCGTCGCGGGACGCCGATTCTCCCGCGCGAGTGGCGTCAAGTACATCGCCGTCGGGTCGCAGCACCTCTACGAATCCAGACTTCCTATGGGCATGAGCCCGTTGTCCCACTGGATTCTCGCCCGCCAGAACTTCGCCAAAATCGCCGAGCGCAGGCGCGCCAATTACGAACTCTTATCTCAACTGCTGGCGGACGTGGCACCGCCGGTGACCGGTCCCCTCCTCCCCGGCGTCGTTCCGTACCACTATCCGGTCCGGTTCGAGAACAAGCAGACCGCGATCCAACTCCTTCACGAGCGAGGCGTCGAAGCCGTCAATTACTGGCAAACCTACCCCCCGGTCTACGAGACCGGCGACTTCCCGGAAACCGACGAGTTGCGGCGGACGGTCGTCGATCTTCCGATCCATCAGGACCTGTCGCGCCGCGCGATCGAGCGCCTCGCCCGCGTCGTGCGCGAGGTCGCTGTGCCTCACGAGAGGACACTCGCCGTCAAGACACGCCTTGGCACTGCTCTCACGACCGAGGGGTGAATCAGGCAGCTGAGTTGTTTGCCGCCTCTGCCCGCACCGGTTCGAACGCCACCAACGAGCGTTCGGGTAGTCGGTCGCGCTTGAGGAAACCCGTCATACAGTGGAGGCCACCACCCGCCTTGATCAGCTCACTGATCTCTACGGTGTGACAGGTGACCCCGGCAGCCTCGTACTTGGCCCGCAGGCAATCACCACCGGACGGCATCAAGATCTCGCCCGGCGCAAGGGCGACGAAGTTCATCGGCAGACGGTGTTGCGCCTCTTCCTCATCTTCAACTTCAACAAACCGATATCCACGCTTCTTGAGCGTCTGGACGATCTTGTAGGGCGTTCGCCGCGGCCAGACGATTGCCAGATCGCGATCCAGGAAATTGAGCAGTCCGTCCAGGTGCATCGCCCCGTAGGGGAGACCGACGCGCACGACCTCCGTGCCGATCTCCCGCAGCATCCGCTCGACCTGATCCGCTCCCTCCGCGTTGGTCCTCAGCCCTTCGGCCAGGAAACATAGATCATCGTCGACCCAGGAGACATCGGCACCTTCGAACGTGCCGCCGCCATGGACGGTCATCAGAATCGGCACGCCGAGCCGGCCGAGCGCCTCGGCCACGAATCGCTCCTCGCCCGCCCGGACCGTCGAGGCCGGTCTGGTGATGATCGCCCCTTCCGGTGTCATCACCATCAGGTCGCGGATGAAGAACGAGTTCGGCTTGTCGATCCTCCCGTTCTCGACGTAGTGGACGGCAACACCATGTGCGCGATAGGCGTCCGCGAGGTCGTCGTGCTGCTGGCGAGCGACGGTCGGTAGAAGATCCGCCCGCATCTGCATCGCATCGAAGTCTTCGATGGCATCGAGTTCGGGTCCGGGCCGGCGGAGCAGCACGGCGCGGAGCGTCCCACACTCGGACGAGACGCCCCAATCGCCCCACCAGAGCGGCATATCCTCCCGCATCGTCGCGGTCCGCTCCGACCACTTCGCGCCGCCGTATGCCGCCGTCAGCGCCATCTTCTGCTCCCCTGCTCCTGCCTATCCTACCAAGCGGTTCGTAGGCGGATAGAGTTCTGGCCCGCCTCGCGGCGAGCCAGTCACTCAGTCACCTCTACTTGAAACCCTAGTCTGCCGCGCGCCGACCCTCGGTGGAACCCCAGAGCGCGTTCGCCATCGTCTCAGGCTTGATCGGAATCGAGGTCACGCGGACGCCGACCGCATCGCGGATCGCGTTCGCGATCGTCGCCGGGCCCGGGATCGCCGGCGGCTCGCCGACGCCCTTGGAACCGTACGCGCCATGCTCCGACGGCACCTCGACCAGGATCGTCTCGATCGGCGGGATCATGTCCGCCTTCGGCAATACGTAGTCCATCAGGCTTGCGGTGAGCAGTTGCCCCTCGCTGTCGAAGACCTGACCCTCGTAGAGCGCCCAACCGATGCCCTGGGCGACACCGCCGTGGATCTGCGCCTCGACCAGCGCCGGATTGATCGCGAACCCGACGTCCTGCGCCGCGACGTAGCGATGCACCCGCGTCTCACCCGTCACGTCGTCGACCTCCACTTCGGCCAGATGGACGGCGAAGCCCGGAGCGCTCGTGGTGATCGCACTCCCACCACGTCCGTAGACCGGTTCGAACCGCTGCCCGAAGCTCATGCTCATGGTGGCGATCTGCTTGAGCGAGACACCCGAGCTCGGCACACCTTTGACCCGGACGTGGCCGTCGGCGATCTCCAGGTCCTCCACCGCCGCCTCGAGATGCTGTGAGGCGATCGAGAGAATCTGCTGGCGCGCGTCCTCTGCGGCCTTCTTGACCGCCGGTCCCATCGTATAGGTGATCTTGGAGCCACCCGTGCCACCGGCAAAAGGAGCCGAATCCGTGTCGGCCGTCGTGACCTGGATATCGTCGGCCGGCATCCCAAATGCTTCGGCTGCGATCTGCCCGAACGTTGTGTTCGTGCCATTCAGGTCGACCGAGCCGAGGACGACCGTCAACGTGCCGTCATGATCCAGGCGGCAGATCGCGGTACCCGGCTCGATCCCGCCCGGCCAACCGCCGCAGGCGACGCCGACGCCACGCCCCTTGGCGCGCGACTGCTCGCGGTTCTGCCAAAGCGGGTGATCCCGAACCGCCTCCAGCGTCTCCTTGAGACCAATCCGCGGCCAATCGTTGCCGTTCGGCCGCGGGTCTCCCTCTACCACACAGTTCTGGATGCGGAACTCGAGCGGATCGAGCCCGAGACGTCGCGCCAGCTCATCCATCACAGACTCGATCGCGAACGTCCCTTGCTGAGCGCCAGGCGCGCGATAAGCTCCCGCCGCTGCCTTGTGGGTCAGCACTTCGTAGCCCCGAATCTCGAGATTCGGCACCCGATAGTAGCCACCCATCAGGATCGCCGAGATCTGGAGTGGCGAGCCGGCACTCGCTCCCGTGTCGAAGACCATCCGCGACTCAAGGGCCGTCAGCGTCCCGTCCCTCTTCACCCCGACCTTCAACTGGATGCGGCAGTCGGGCGCCGGGTTGCCGGCAAGGAAGTCTTCCATTCGGGTGTACTGCAGAAGCACCGGGCGACCGGCTGCCACCGCCGCCGCCGCGACCAGCGGCTCGATCAGCACGAATTTGCCGCCGAAGCCGCCACCGACCGGCATCGGCACAACCTTCACCCGGTGAACCGGCAGTGAGACGGTCTCGCTCACCCGGTTGCGGCAGTAGAAGGCGGCCTGAGTGCTGGTGTAGACGGTCAGGTTGCCGAGCGGGTCGATACTCACCAGGCATGCCTGGGTCTCCAGGTATCCCTGGTGGACGGTCAGCGACTCAAACGTCAGATCGACGACCTCATCGGCTTCGGCAAAGCCCTGAGCGACGTCGCCCCGGTGGAAGTGGATCGAATTCGAGACGTTCGGCGGCAGTTGCTCCTGGTCGCCCTCGACCTTCTGCGCGGCATCGGCGTTGTGCATCCCCGCCTCGTCCGCGTTGGACTCGGTGCCGGTAGAGCGGACGGTCGGCGCCGACGGATCAAGGCCGCGATCGAGCGTGCCGACGACGTCAAGCGGCTCATAATCGACTTCAACCGCCGCGACGCCGTCCTGCGCCGCCGAGTCGCTCTCCGCGAGAACCAAGGCGATGACGTGCCCGGCGTAAAGCGCCTCGCCGAACGCAATTGACACCTTCACCGGATTGCCATTCGCGTCGCGCGCGATCGGCAGATCTTCCGCCGTGAAGACTTCCACCACACCGGGTACGGCAAGCGCGGCCGACTTGTCGATGCCCCTGATTCGTGCGTGCGCATAGGCGCTGCCCACCGGCCGCGCGTAGAGGAGACCGGGCAACCGGAGATCGCCCGTGAATCGCTCGAGTCCTGTCAGCTTCTGCGGGGCGTCGAGCCGCTTGGCCCGCTGTCCAACTGCCATACCTGCCGCCATTCGTGCGTTCTCCCTTCGCTCTCGATCGGTTCTCAGCTTGTCTATGTACCTTCCGCCGTAAGCACGTCCTCCGGTCCCCACTCCTGCACGCGCAGTGCCTGCACGTCCATATGGTCCAGGAACCCGTACTTCCTCACCGCCACCTGAATTTCGGCCGCGTCTTCCGCCTCCCAGAGCGTAAAGATCCGGTCGTCGTGCAAATCGGGCGACCAGGTTTTCAGCCAGCGCGGAGACGCATTCTCCGCCCCCGCCTCCTGCGCAAGTCCCAGCATATCCGATGGCTTGCGGATCGTTGGATCGTCGGGATCGGTCGGTGCATGTACGACGAGATAGCGGGCCACGGTTATCGTTCCCCCGTCACTGCGCTGCAAGAAGCTCTACGCGCCGGCACTGTCGCCGCGCGATCTGGAGCCGGAACGCCCACGCCGCCTGCGGCGGCGCCCACCAGCTGGTTGCCTTTGATCGACAGCCGGCTCGCTGGCAGCTTCTTCCGTCACCACATCGACCTCTACCTCGTCCATCACCGCCAGGACCGGCGCCACGACTGGCGCAGGAGGAGGAACTGCCTGTGCGATGGGCTCCGGCTTGCGGAATCCGAGATCGACGCTGGTGAAAACGGCGTCGGTGTTGTCAGCTGCCAGGCGCACGGTGATCGTCTCTTTCAAGACTTGCATCGAGACGACCATCCCGGGTCCGGCCGGAGTTTCGACGGTCTGACCGAGTCGGGGCATGACCGCCTTCATCTGCTTGTACTGCTCGTTCTCGTACGAGAGGCAGCAGAGAAGGCGACCACAGACGCCGGAGACCTTGCCCGGATTGAGCGGCAGGTCCTGCGTCTTCGCCATGTTCATCGAGATCTCGGGGTAAACGGGCAGCCACGAGGAGCAGCAGAGCGTCCGCCCACAGCGACCCAGACCGCCGAGCAGTCGCGCCTCGTCGCGCGGTCCGACTTGTCGCAGCTCGACCCGGCAATGGTAGACCGCCGCCAGATCCTTCGCGAGGTCACGGAAGTCGATCCGATCGGCGGCCGAGAAGTTCAGTGTCAAGTGAGATCCGTCGAAGTTGAACTCGGCGCTGATCGGCTTCATCGGCAGACCGCGCTCGCGGATCTTGGCACCGAATGTCCGGACCGCCGTCGCCGCGTCCCGCTTCAGCCGGTCCATCTTCTGAACGTCGTCGTCGTTCAACCGCCTCAGGATCGGCTTCAACTCTCCTTGGAGCATGTTCAGCCGGACCTGGTGCGGTGCGATGATGACCCGGCCGGCCTCTTTGCCGCGGCTCGTTTCGACGACCACCCAGTTGCCGATGTCGAGCGCGTGATGCTTTGGATCGAAGTAGTACGTCCGGCCGGAGTCGAGGAACCGCACGCCCGCGACACGGGCCGTTGGCTCCGTTCCGTGCGCCGCCGTCGCCTCGCCTTCGTCGGTGTGGCAGTCGCAGCCGCCGATCTTCTCGCCCTGCTCCAACCGCTCCTTGAAGCGGCGGCGCGCCATCGAGCGCGCTTCGTCGAGTGTCGCCGGTCGGGCAGGCGTGATCGTCTCGGCGCTCAGCGCCGTGGGGACAGTTGTGACTGTTGTGTCGGCCATTGAAGCACCATCGCTTCCAACGCGAGACGCGGGCGCACGTTTGCCTCGAGGTCGGCGATGCATTCCTGAACCGAGCGAACGGCCCGGTGGACCGCCTCGATCGGCCAGGCTCCGGCGACGTCGTCGAGACGGTCGCGCTGCCCGCGAAAGGTCAGATAATCGGGTTGCCCGGCGCGGAGCAAGAGCGCATCCCGCCAGACGCCAAGCAACGTGTCGAGGTCGGCAAACGTCTCCGACCTCCGTTTGGTAAACGAGTCGCCGATCCGGACGGCCGCGACCAGACGCTCGTAGCCGCTGCCAGTGATCCAGTCCAGGGCCCGCACGACGGCCTGCCGGCGCTGTTCGACCAGCTTCGGTTCGTCCACCGCGCGTCGCGCCCAGCCGGGTGAACCGGCCGCAAGCGCCGCCAGCTCGTCCGCGCGATCCGCCGGTACACCGGACGCGATGAGACCGTCGCGGATGACCGATCGGTGAACGGGACGAAGCTCGACAACCTGGCATCGTGAGCGGATCGTCGGCAGCAGCACTTCCGCGTCGTTCGCCAGCAGGATCATCACCATGAACGGTGGAGGCTCTTCCAGCGTCTTCAGCAGGGCCTCCTGCGCGATGCCCTGCAACGTCTCGGCATCCTCGACGATCAGGACACGCCAGCGACCCTCCATCGGGCGCAACGACGCCGTGGCGCAGAGTTCGCGGACGGTCTCGATCGTGAGTGAGATGTTCTTCGTTCCCTTTTGCCCGGCGGCCTGTCCCGCCAGACTGAAGGTTTGTACATCAGGGTGAACGCCACGCGCGATCTTCCGGCATGCCAGACAGCCGCCGCAACTGACACCCAGCTCCGGTGGTTCCTGGCAGATCAGCGCCTGGCAGAATGCCCGGCTTAACGTCGTCTTGCCAATGCCCTCCGCCCCGGCAAAAAGGTAGGCGTGACGAACGCGGCCCCGCACCATTTCCTGTCGTAGCTGATCCACGGCAGGATCGTGCCCCCAAACCGCCCATGACACGGAGGGTGCTGCTGCTGTTCGCACTGCTGGAGCGCTCACGCTGCGCGCCTCTTGACCTTGACCGGTCGCCGCGTGCGACGGACTTCCTGCCGCTCCAACTCCTCGCCCTTGCCGAGCAAGGCGGTGAGCGTATCACGGTCGGTCGCGCGCAGACTTGGATCGATCTCGAGGGAGCGAATGAAGCCGGGAAGGTCGTCCAGGAGGATCGTCGGGTGCGTCGGCTCCTCTACGTCGAGATCGACCATTGAGCTCACGAACACGATCACGCTGGAGACATCGACCTCCAACTGCCCTGCCTTCAACGTCTCCTCGACTGCCTCGACCGCCTGCTCCGTCTCGACGCTCGGGTTGCCGAGCTGGGGTCCACTCATCCCGAACATCCGGGTCAAGCCGACACCCTTCCGCCGCCACCGATTTCCGCGAACGGTCACCTTTCCGGGATAGTCCTTCGCCATGATCGCCAGGACCCCACCGGGATGGATCAGGAGGTGCTCGACGACCCGCTTGCCGAGGCGCGCATAGTGGATGAGAACGTACTTATCGGAGAGCGGCTGCAGCTTGGAGTCGAGCGCCAGGTCGTTCCGCGGGTGGCGCGGCGTGTTGCTCCATTTACCGAGTTGCTGCATGCCCATGTTGAAGAGCACGAAGCCGGCGAAGAGCAGCACGTAGGCGACGATCACCAGGTTCGAGCTCTGCCCCCAGACGAAGACGAGCGGGAACGTGGCCGCGAGGAAGAGGAACCCAAACAGTGCACTGAGGCGCGCAAATCGTTTGCGGCGCTTGACATACCCGATGTTTCGAACAAGTCGCATCTGATCGAACCATAACGCCGCCGCGGGGCGGCACGAGTGGCGGCTTCACGGTCGGTTCGGACCGCGCGCGTACCTCACAAGTCGGCGGATTGCCCCGTCGAGTGTAGCACAGCCAGGGGGTGAAATTACGTCAAGGGAGGTGCGTTCGTCAGGGACTCGAGGAGGTAACGTCCGCCGCCGAACACGGCCATCATCGCCAGCCCAGCCAGGAGTCCGGCAACCGCATAGCCTTGGAGTTGCCCCGGCTCCTCGAACGAATTGTCCGCCGTCCGGGCCATCACGACCACAACCAACGCGATTGCGGACACCACGGCCACGGCCGTTCCCAACAGCGCCAGCGTCATCGGCACGTAGAGCCACGACCAGCCCGACATCACCGCGAGCGCAAACGGTACCTGCAGCGCCATCATCACAAACGGCTCCCAGCCGCCCCGAACCACGCGACTATCGAGCCTCGGGCGTTTCCAGAGCACCATGCCGAGCAGGAGGAAAACCGCCGACGCCAGCGCGACGCCGGTCATCAGCCCGGTCAGCAACCGCAGCCGGTTGTCCGGCTCGTAGTAATGCCGCCAGCCCATGTCGAGGAGCAACGAATTGAACCCGTCCACCGCCATCGCTCCGACAAAGAGCGCCAGCACGGCGCACGTCGGCCAGCTCGGCAACGCGGCTGCGCGGTACCGACGACGAATGCCCAGATAGATGGCAGCTCCGAGGAACCCGCCGTAGATCCCGGTCATCCGCGCGTCGAACGGCAACCGGTCCGAACCGAGCATGAACGAGTGACTCGGTCGCTGCGCGCAAAGCCCGTGCAACGCCGCATGCGCCTTGTGCTCCAGCGACCAGGGGGCCGCAAGGAACAGCAGAACGATGAGCGACACCACAATTGGGAACAGATACGCGCGGTAGGAGGTGTCGTGTTCGGCTTCGGCGAGAAGTTGTCGTTGCGAGAGAGCCATCGTTCGCGTCCTGATTGACCGATCCAACGCTCATGACTCTACCATGGCGCTCACCACCGGTCCGCCGCTACGACGCCCGACATGTCCTCGAACTCCTCGTTGCAGCCGCGCCACCCTGGGTCGTAGCATCCGCTTCTGGCGGATCATCGAGCCCCAAACTCGCCCTGTATTGCTTTGACCAGGGCAATGGCGCGGATGCCCTCCAGTTACTACCATGAGGTTGCAGGCGTAAGCGCGGAGTGACACATCCATGCCGGTGTTGAAAACGAAAGCATCGAACCGAGGGATTTCGCCCCGGGTCGCCTACGTGATTGCGGCGCTGACGGCATTCGCGGGTTTGGTCGCGCTGGTCCGAGGCGGGCGCACAAGCCGCGTCGACCGCGCGGTCACACTCTCCCTGCAACGTCGAAAGGCGCCCTGGTTCTCGCGTCTGATGCATCTCGCATCCTGGCCGGGATTTCCACCTCAGAGCCGGATCCTGCCCCTCGCGATCCCAACTGTGATCGCGCTCCTGGGCTATCCCTTTGAAGCGATCGTTCAGTTGCTTGGCTGGGGAACCAGCGCCCTCTCCGGAGCGACCAAGTTCCTGATGCGTCGGCCCAGACCCGATCTCCCCGAGATTCTCGTGACGAAGGCAAGGATCGGAGGCACCAGCTTCCCGAGCGGGCACGTCATCAACTACATCGGCATCTACGGCTCGCTTGCGTTTCTCGCCAACCGATACGTCCGACCAAAGGCGCTCCGCCGCGTCATCGTCGGCGCTCTGACCTCGCTGATCGCGCTCGTCGGGCCAAGCCGCATCTACCTCGGTCACCATTGGTTCTCCGACGTCCTGGCGTCGTACCTCCTCGGGACCAGCTATCTGCTGACGCTCACCTCGATCTATCGCCGGCTCAAAGGAGGCCGGAACCGTCAATGACGGCGCGCGACCGCCCTCGCATCGAGGTCATCGGCCACGGTGGTGCCGGCGACTTCTTCCCAGGCAACAGCCGCGAGTCGATCGAGCAGGCGCTCAAAATCGACGTCGACCGAATCGAGATCGACGTCCAACGCTCCGCCGACGGCGACCTCGTCCTCGTTCACGACAATGCCTTTACCATCCACGGCCGGAAGACACCCGCCGACGAGATCACCACCTCGCAGTTCCGCCGGATGCTCCCCGGTCTCCTCACCCTCGACGAGCTGGTCGAGCTCAATAGCGCAAACGTGCCGCTGCTCCTCGACGTGAAGCTGCCCGGCTACGAGGCGGAAATCATCGCGGCCATCCGCCAACACCGGTTGGCCGACACCGTCGCCGCGTCCAGCACCCACGGCATGGTTCTCCGCCGCCTCAAACGCGCATTCCCCGAGATGCGCCTCGGTCTCTCCACCGGACACATGGCAACCGGCATCGCCGCCCGTCCTGCCCGCGCCGTTATGACCAACCTCCTCAGGCTCGTGACTCCGCCCCCCCTCGTCGCCGCCATGCGCATCTTCGGCGCCAGCGAAACGATGATCCAGCACCGCGTCTGCACCCCACGGTTAGTCCGCGATGTCCAGCGCAGTGGACGCCGGGTCTACGTATGGACGGTCGATCGGCCCGAGCAGATGCGCCGGTTCATCGGGATGGGCGTCGACGGCATCATCTCGAACCGCCCCGACCTCGTCAAAGAGGCGATGGCGAAGATGCGCCTTGAGCGGACCGATGTCGATTGACCACGTCTTTCAGATCGTGATACGCTCGTCATAATCGAATGTGCACA